>VGVE01000030.1 GCA_016874135.1 Gammaproteobacteria bacterium
AAGGCAGTGATCGAGCAGGCCACCCCAGATTTCACAATCCTGCCCTTGCGCTAGGTATCTGTGGGCGGATCCCGAACACTGCTCCAGCATGACAGTAAAAATCCGTTCTCCCTGGATGCGATGAGACCGCCCGGGCTCTCTACCCCCGCCATGCAGTTGCGCACTACAGTCCCGTTGCCCAGAATCAGGATATTCATGAGGTATCACAGGGGAGAACTACAACATGATGACAGGAGACCAGTACCGCAAATCCCTCGATGACGGTCGCGAGACCTATTTCCAGGGAGAGCGTGTGCCGAACGTTGCCACCGATCCGATCCTGAAGGTCACCGTCGACTCCGCCGCGTCGGGTTACGACCGTTTTTACAAACCGGGTGCAGATTCAGTCGGCGACTTCATGAAGGTGCCGAGCAACGCCCACGAACTGCGCGAACAGGTGGAGCTCCACGAAACTGTAGACCTGCTGACACATGTCACCTATGCCTCGATCATGACGCTGCTGACCGCCGCGGACAAAATCGAGACGCAGCTGCCGGAGAACGCAGCTCGCATCCGCGCCTACGTCAAGGACGCCCAGCGCAAGGATCTGCGGATCACGCAGTGCATCACCGATGCTAAAGGGGATCGCAGCCGCTCACCTTCCAAACAGGATGACCCCGATGCCTATGTGCGCGTCGTCAAGCGCGGCCCGGAAGGTATCGTGATCCGCGGTGCCAAGCTGCACATCTCCGCCGCCAGCATGGGCCATGAGTTGATGACGATTCCGACCAAGAGCATGAAGGTCGGAGAGGATGACTATGCCGTCGCTTGCATGGTTCCGGTGAATGCAAAAGGCGTGAAGATCGTCAACACCACCTACTATCCACGCCACGAAGATAAGCGGGATTTCCCGGTATCCGGCCGATTCCACACGCCGGAAGGATTTGTGATTTTTGATGACGTCTTTGTGCCGAAAGAGCGTGTCTTCCTCGATGGCCCGCCGGAACTGGCCGCGATCTTCGCGCACAGCCTCGGTCTCTGGGAACGCCTCGGCGGCCTCGCCAGCATGGCCACGGGTTATGACCGTCTTGTCGGTTTTGCGCAGCTGATCTCTGAAGCCAATGGTCTGGAGAAGACCGCGCACATCCGCGAGAAGATCTCGGAGATGATGATCAACGCCACCCTCATTCGCGCTTCCCTTGAAGCAGCGATCGAGAACTGCAAGATCACCTCAGACAGTGCGGCGTTCCCCGACGAGCTGTACACCAACGTTGGTAAATACCACGGCGCAGCCAACTACGCGCTTATGGTGCGCCACCTGCACGACATCGCCGGCGGCTCGGTACTCACCGCCCCCTCTATTGCGGATCTCGAAAACCCTGAGTCCGGTCACCTCATCCGTAAGTACATGGGCACGCGGCAGGACATCGATGGCCTTTATCGCACCAAGCTGTTCCACGCCATCCGCGACACCACTGCAGATGCGCTCGGCGGCTGGAGTACCGTAACCAACATCCAGGCGGGCGGTGGTCTCTACGCGCAGCGGATCGTGTCACGCATGCACTATGACCTGGAGAACGCCAAGACCCTGGCGCTCAAACACGCCAATATGGATGAGTACATTGGTAAAACGGCCTAACAGACTCCTCAAAAACCAGCGCGTTAGCGCACTTCGTAACTGATCTGCAGGTGCGGGAGGTTCCTCAGGATGAAACTCGGCTCCGCCTCCGGAGCCGGGTGACCTTCAGTGAGCCGTATGTTCTTCAGCCGGTCGAGAATGGCGAGGAACCCCAGGTTTAGTTCCTGCCGCGCCAACGGCGCTCCAATGCAGAAATGAACGCCTGACCCAAACGCGAGCTGCATGCCGGCCTTCTCGCGATGCACATCTACCTCATCAGGTGCTTCGAACTGCCGCTCATCCCGGTTGGCCGCACCATAACGCAGCATGATCATGTCACCGGCTTTTAGTTTCGTGTCGCCGAGCGTGCTTTCCCGAGTGACGAGACGTGGCAACCCTTGAACCGGTGATTCAAGACGCAGCGCTTCCTCGACAAAGGTGCGGATGAGCTTGGCGTCCCCACGAATCTCATCCTGCAACTGCGGATTGCGGCAGAGGAGCAACATGCCCCAGCCAAACGTGCTGGTGGTGGTTTCGTGACCGGCCACAAGGAACTGGTTCAGGATGCTGAGCGCTTCCCCGTGCGTCAGATGACGGTCCAGCCCCTCGAGTTTGCTGTTGGCGAGGATGCTGATCATGTCTTCGCGGGGCTCGCGGCGGCGCTCTTCAACGAGGCGAATCAAAAGCTTCTGCAGATTCAGCGCGGTCTCTGCCCGTTCAACCAGCTGCTGCGGCGTAAGCGGTGACAGGCGCAGCGCAGAAGCCGCCGCAGTTGCCGCTACATCAAAAAAAGTCCGGTCTTCTTCGGGGATTCCGAGCCGGTCGCCAATGATGCGCAGTGGCACCGGAAAGCCGAACTCGGTGACGAAATCTGCCTGCTTCTTCGAGGTCAGATTGCCGAGCTTTGCATCGATCACGGCTTGCACCATGTTTTCCGCCTTCTTCACTTCCGAAACCGTGAAGAGCTTGCTGACCAGCGAACGATACTGGGTGTGTTTCGGTTCATCGAGGGTGAGCATGGTCGGCGGGATCGGCGTCATCGCCTTATTGACATCAATCAATCGTTGCTGCACATCAGGCGGCGCATTGGCAAACGCGATCTCCTGCGACTTGGCGAGGAACCCGTCGTATTCACTTGAGTACGTTTGTGTGTCGCGAATGGCTTCGCGCACGAGGTCATAGCGGGTGACGACGTAGGCGGACAGGAGCGGCTCGAATTTGACCGGCGCCGTGTCACGCAGATGTTTGTACGCGGCATAGGGATGGAGCAGCGTGTTGTAGTCAACTAGTGAGACGGCGTCATTCATGTCAGTTCACCCATTCATTTCACTTGAAGCTGTGCGATCGCCGGATCGCGGATTTCATAGATCTCGATAATGTTGCCGAACGGATCTTTGCCGTACACCGCGGAGCTGGTCCCGAAATTCACCGGCTCCTCGGCAACAAACATCATCCCGGCTTTGCTGAGACGATCATACTCCGCCGCGATGTCGGTCACCTGCAGGGCAAAATGGGGGTAACCGAGATCGCACGGACGGGAGCGGAGATCGCGGGGTTCGGGATTGCGGTATTCCCACAGCTCGACGTAGACATTCGGAGCCTTGAGCATTGCCATCCGTGCGGAAGTGTCCTTCAGCCCCACAGCCCGGTCTGCCAGCGGGTGGGAACGATCCCAGTCCCCGCTCTGCACGGTCTCGAAACCGAGTACGCCACCATAAAAGGCAATCGCAGCATCAAGATCGGTGACCCCGATAGCCACGTGGTGAATGCCCACGATCATCGTTCTTCTCCATTGCGTACCGGCAGGCGTTTGCGGCCCCAGAGGAAAAACGGCGGAATCCGTTCGCCCGGCCCAAGGAGCTGAAGCTTCGGAAAACGTTTCACGAGTGCCTCGAGTGCACACAGTGATTCCAGCCTCGCGAGTTGTGCACCGAGGCAGAAGTGCACACCGAGACCAAAGGACATGTGTCGCCCCGTGCGATCAATATCAAAGGTATCCGGCTGACTCCAGACCCGCGGATCGCGATTGGCGGCAGCGTAATACATCATGATCTTGCTGCCTTTCTTCATGGTCACACCGTGCATCGTCATGTCACGGGTGAGGTTGCGGTACAGCGCCAGCACTGGAGGATCAAAACGCAGACTCTCTTCGAGCGCACCTTCGTGACAGGACGGATCACGCACCACGCGGTCCCAAAGGGCCGGCCGCTCCAGCAGACGCCACACCAGGTTGGTGATGGCTGATGTCGTGGTTTCGTTGCCACCCACCAGCAGCTGGGACAACACACCCTGGATCTCTTCATCGGACAATCCCCGATCACCGTCGCGGGCACGTACCAGCGTCGCGATCAGGTTGTCCCGTTCCTGGTGCTTTCGATGTTCACGAATCGCCTCCAGCAGATAGTGGTTCAGCGCCATGAGGTCCGCTGCAAAACGTGTCGGATCTTCTGCACCCATGGCTTCAACGGATGCATCCGACCAGCGCTTGAAGAGATGCCGGTCTTCATCCGGCACGCCAAGCATGCCGGAGATCACGATCACCGGGAGCGGAAAGGCGAAGTCCTCATGCAGGTCCCAGTCGCCTTGCGCCGGCAGCGTATCGATCAATTCGTGAGCGAGCGTCGTCACCCGCGGGCGCATCGCTTCGATGGACGCGGGTTTGAAGGCCTGTTGTACCAGGCTGCGGAAAAACGTGTGTTGTGGCGGGTCTGACAACATGCCTCGGGGTGGTGTAAACCGCGGGCCTTGGCCGAACTCGCTGGAAAAGACTTCGATGTCGCGCAGCGCTGCGTTCACATCCGCATACCGGCTCAGGACGTAGAACGGCGGATCGAACCGTTCCTCGAGGTACACCGGCTGCTCTTCGAGCAACCAGCTGTAGCTGCCGCTCGGGTCGGCAAGGACCTCCGGTGCGATGGGGTGGTAACCCCTGGCGGTGGCGTTCATGGCCCGGATGTTAACCTAACGCTGTACCGGCCGTGTATGCTCCGGGGTCAGGGGATGGGAGGGATCATGCAGAGGCTCAGGAACTCCACGTTGTTCTGTTATGCGCTGGTCGATGTACCGGTGGCGATGTCGATTTTCCCGATCATCGTTTTCCTGCCGCGTTTCTACAACGCGGAAGTCGGACTGCCGCTCGCCACCATCGGCACGGTGCTGCTGGTCTCGCGGATCTTCGACGTGATTACCGATCCGCTGATGGGCTACATCAGCGATCACACACGATCCCGCTGGGGCCGGCGGCGCCCCTGGATCCTGCTTTCGATCCCTTTCATGATGGCTGGCATCTTCCAGCTCTTCATGCCCCCTGAAGATGCCGGCTGGGGACACCTGCTGTTCTGGTCCATGCTGCTCTCCCTCGGCACGACGATGATGCTGATCCCCTACTACGCCTGGGGATCGGAACTGTCACCGGAGTACAACGAACGTTCACGGGTTACCGGTGCGAGATCCATGGCGGGTGTCGCCGGCTCATTTCTTGCCCAGGCGATACCGGCCATCGCACTGGCGGTCTTTGCCATCGGCGGCAGCGCAGCGGTGCTCGAGATCGTCGGTTATACGATGTTGATCCTGATGCCCATCTGCGTCGCGGTAACCCTGTGGGGCACACCGGATGCCGCCGTTCAGGTGACCTCGACGGTGCCGATGCTGAAAGGCCTGAAGCTGATGACAAAAAACGGCCCTTTCCTCCGTCTGGCGAGCGCCTTCACCGTCGGTTCGATCGGGCTCAGCATCACGACACCGCTCTACATCTTCTTCATTGCGGATGTTCTGCATGCCGAAGAAAAAGCCATCTACATGCTGGCATTCTTCTACATCGCCAATCTGCTCAGTATTCCGGTCTGGGTGAAGCTCTCCACCCTCTTCGGCAAACACCCGACCTACATGGCGTCTTTCGTGCTGATCGCCTGCGCACATCCGTTCTACATGCTGCTTGGTCCCGGTGACTTCTGGTACATGCTGCCCATCACGATCGTCACCGGCGTGGCCGCGGGAGGTTTCAGCTCGGCGTTACCCAACTCCATGAAAGCCGATGTGATCGATCTCGATACGCTGATGAGTGGTGAGAACCGCGCCGCGTTTTTCTTCTCGAGCTGGTCGTTCGTGCAGAAGATGGTGGCATCCGTCGGCGCGGCCATTGCCACGTTCGGGCTGGCTGCAGTCGGTTTTGATGCAGGCAAGGAAAACACCGAAGAAGAGCTCTTCGGTCTGCGCTTCCTGTTCTCGACACTGCCTTCGGTGTTCTACCTCGGCGCCGCCGCACTGATGATCGGTTATCCCATCACCGAGGCGCGCCACGCCGAGATCCGCAAGGAACTCGAAGCGCGCGCGCTCGGCGTTCGACCTTCATCTACAACAGCTTGAGCACCGCTTCGACACACGCCGCCACCGTCATTTCATGGGAGCGCAGCACGAGCTCCGGTTTCGCCGGCGGCTCGTACGGGCTGTCGATGCCGGTGAAATGCGGCAGTTCGCCCCGGCGGGCCTTCTTGTAGAGGCCCTTTGGATCCCGCGCTTCCGCCACTTCCAGGGGCACGTCGAGGAAGACCTCGACGAACTGGCCTGCATCGAACAACGACCGGGCCATGTCACGCTCGGAGCGAAACGGCGAGATGAACGACGTGATGACGACGAGCCCGGCGTCGACCATCAAACGACTGACTTCTGCGACACGACGGATGTTCTCCACACGATCGGCATCGGTAAAGCCGAGGTCACGGTTGAGGCCATGCCGCACGTTGTCACCGTCGAGCAGGTAGGTGCGGATACCGCGCGCATAAAGTGCCTGCTCCACTGCATTGGTAATGGTTGATTTGCCTGACCCGGAAAGACCAGTAAACCAAAACACCTTCGCCTGGTGGCCATTCAGCCGTTCCCGTGCGGCACGATCGATGGTGAGTGCATGGCGGTGTACATTGGCTGCTCTTCTGAGCGCAAAGTTGATCATGCCCGCCGCAACCGTGTGGTTGCTGAAGCGGTCAATCAACACGAAGGCACCCATGCCTGCGCAGTCACGATAGGCTTCAAACGGCAACGGCTTGTCGAAGGCGAGCGTCACACGGCCGATATCATTGAGTGACAGATCACGGGTATGCAGCTCTTCGAGGGTATTGATGTTGTACTTGAACTTGATCTCGGTGATCGTGGCGTTCACCCGTGCCGTACCAATCATGAGCCAGTAGGACCGGCTGACAAACCCATGCTCCTGATCCATCCACACGATGGACGAATCAAACTGGTCAGACACTCCTGCCGGCGCATCGGCGGCAACCAGAACATCACCCCGCGATGCATCCACTTCGCGGTCGAGAGTGATGGTGACCGCCTGGCCTGCTTCTGCACGGCTCAGTCTGTCTTCGTACAGGACAATCTCATTCACCACCGCTTCTGTACCGGCGGGAAGGACCCGGACCCTGTCGCCGGGTCTGATCACACCGGCGGTGACGGTTCCGGTAAAGCCACGGAAATCCAGGTGCGGACGATTGACCCACTGCACCGGAAAACGGAACGGATGTTCAACCTGAGAGGTCCTGACCTTCACCGTTTCCAGATAGCCCATCAACGTTGGTCCCTTGTACCAGGACATGTGCGATGAGCGCGCGATCACGTTGTCACCTTTGAGGGCAGACAGAGGAATCGGCGTGATCGTTTCGAACTGCAACTTCTCGGCGAACTTCAGATAGTCCTCGACGATGCCATCAAAGGTCTGCTCTTCGTAGCCAACCAGATCCATCTTGTTAACGGCGAGTACCACATGACGGATACCGAGCATCGAGGTGATGAACGAATGGCGTCTGGTCTGCACCAATACACCCTGGCGCGCGTCGATGAGAATGACCGCAACATCCGCCGTTGACGCGCCGGTCACCATGTTCCGGGTGTACTGCTCATGGCCGGGAGTGTCGGCAACGATGAACTTACGCTTCTCGGTGTTGAAGAAGCGGTAGGCCACATCGATGGTGATCCCCTGCTCCCGCTCGGCTGCAAGACCATCCACCAGCAGTGCGTAGTCGATATCTCCACCCTGCGTACCCTGTTTGCGGGAGTCATTTCGCAGCGTTGCAACCTGGTCTTCAAAGATCATCTGCGCTTCGTAGAGCATGCGACCGATCAGCGTGCTCTTGCCATCGTCGACGCTGCCGCAGGTGATGAAACGCAGCAGATCCAGTTCGGCCTGCTCCTTGATGTACGCCTCTACCTTGAGGTCAGAATCGGTGGGCTCCACGGTGTTGAGTGGGGTGCTCATCAAAAATAGCCCTCGCGCTTTTTCTTTTCCATCGATGCGGAAGAGTCGGTATCAATGGCGCGCCCCTGGCGTTCGCTGGTCCGACTATGCAAGAGCTCGAGCACGATGGAAGACAGATCCGCCGCGTCGGACTCGAATGCGCCGGTGAGGGGATAACAGCCGAGTGTGCGAAACCTCACACGGCGCATCTCGATCTTCTCTCCGGGAAGTATCCGCATACGGTCATCATCGATCATCAGCAACATGCCATCACGCTGGATCACCGGGCGTTCCGCCGCAAAATACAGCGGCACGATCGGAATCTGCTCGCGCCAGACGTATTGCCAGATATCCAGTTCAGTCCAGTTGGAAAGCGGGAACACGCGGATGCTCTCGCCCTTCTGTTTGTAACCGTTGTAGAGGTTCCAGAGCTCCGGCCGTTGGTTCTTCGGATCCCAGCTGTGCGATGCATTGCGGAACGAGAAGACGCGTTCCTTCGCCCGGCTTTTTTCCTCATCACGTCGGGCACCACCAAACGCGACATCAAAGCGGTAATGGTCGAGCGCCTGTTTGAGTCCGACGGTTTTCATGATGTCGGTGTGCAGGGCGCTACCATGATCGAAAGGATTGACATCTTTCTCGATCCCTTCCGGATTGATGTGCACCAACAGTTCCATGCCCATCTCTTTCGCCATGGCATCGCGGAACAGGTACATCTCCTGGAACTTCCAGCGCGTATCCACGTGCAACAGCGGGAACGGCGGAGGGCTCGGCCAGAACGACTTGCGTGCGAGATGCAACATCACCCCGCTGTCTTTGCCGACCGAATACAGCATCACCGGATTTTCCGCCTGGCTCACCACTTCCCGCATGATGTGGATCGACTCCGCTTCAAGACGATCCAGATGCGTCACGGTGGAATCGAGTGATCGCACCCGGCGGGCGCCATGGGTGACATCCGGTGGCGGTGGGTAGTAGGCGTTGGTGGCGACCCGCACGCGGCCACCCTCGTCCGTTGTGTAGTCGTGTGCCCTGAGTTCGGTTGCGAGTTCACGATACTGCGCCGTAACGGCGCCATGCGGCCATACGAGCAGCGTCTTGCCACCGCTCTTAACCTCAGCGAGGCGAGCCGTCCCCGCTTTCAACTCAGCCAGCGAATGGTCAACAAGCCAGACCCAGCGGCGCGCCATACGGCCATCGTTGGCGAACAGCAGGATGCCGTGACCGGGCACATCGACCCGCTGGACAATTACGCTGTGCCAGCGCTTGCGTTTGGCTTCACCCTCCAGGTGGTGCCGCACCAGCGCGGTTGGCGCCTTGCCGTGTTCATCCCGGACGTCTTCCAGCTTGAGCGTTTCGGGAAACAGACCGGCCTTTTCCAACAGCCTTTCAGTCGAACGCAACGACTGGGCATCCCCACCCGAAAGCGCATGGACACTCGAGGTGTCCCAGAAGGTTTCTTTGCCGGATGAATCAACACGGTTGCGGTAGAGCGCGGCGGGCAGAGCCAATGGATGGTCCTTTGGGTTACGGGTAAATCTGACGCGATATGCGGATGATAATCGTCATAGCCCGATTTCACCGGCTACCCGCGTGTTGATGCGTATAAATTTGTACTTATCAGCATATTACGACAAGCGCTAAGCACACTTGCCGACGGGTATACTCCCGTTCATAAGGAAAGAAGGGGTGGGACGATGAAATCGAAAATCTGCGATCTGCTGGGAATCGAGTTCCCGCTTTTGGCCTTCACACACTGTCGCGACGTGGTCGTCGAGGTGTCCAAGGCCGGCGGTATGGGTGTACTCGGTGCCGCCGGTCATTCACCGGAAACCCTGGAAATCGACCTTAAGTGGATCGATGAACGCATCGGCGGCAAACCTTACGGCGTCGATCTGATCGCACCCACCAGTATGGCGGTGAATGACGACAACGTTACCGGCCAGGAACTCGAAGCCATGATCCCGGACGAACACCGGGCCTACGCCAGCAACATTCTCGCCCGTCATAGCATCGACTCAGGGGACGTTTATCTGAATCGACGCGGTGGCGCCGGTGGATTCCTGACCGCTGGCCGAGCGGCCAAAATCATCGATATCGCCTTCTCCCATCCCATCAAACTCATCGTTAACGCCCTCGGCGTGCCGCCCCGCTACATGATCGAGATGGGCAGGAAGAACGGTGTCGCCACCGCTGCACTCGTCGGTGCCAAGGAGCATGCAATCAAACAGGCTGAAGCCGGCGTGGACATCATCGTTGCCGCTGGTACGGAAGCCGGTGGTCATTGCGGCGAGGTGTCGACCATGGTTCTCGTGCCAGAGGTCTGCATGGCGGTTGAAAAGTACGGCACGCCGGTATTAGCCGCTGGAGGCATCGTCACCGGCCGGCAGATGGCCGCCGCCATGGCCATGGGTGCGGCAGGCTGTTGGACCGCCTCCATGTGGCTCACTACCATCGAGGCGGAAACCCCGCAGATCATCAAAGAAAAGTACATGCAGGCGTCATCGCGCCAGACCGTGCGCTCCAAAGCCCGTACCGGCAAGTACTCGCGACAGCTGCGCTCTGCATGGACGGATGCGTGGGAGGATGAAAACGCACCGTCGCCACTGCCGATGCCGCTGCAGTCCCGGGTGGCCGAACCCGCACTCACCAAAGTGAACAAACTCGCCGAAGGCGGCCATGAAGGCGCCAAACAGCTTTCAACCTATTTCGTGGGCCAGGGTGTGGGCCTCATGAACAGCATCCAGAGCGCTCGCACGGCGATGTTCGAGTTCATGGAGGACTATCTCAAGGCTGTTGAGCGGCTCAACCAGACGGTGGAGTGATACCTGACGGCTGCTCTCCGGGGCGCCATATGACGGCGCCCTTTCAGCTCATGGCCGCCAATACACTCAGGACGATCCGATCGAGAGCAGGTTCTCGGTCGGCACATAGAGCTCTTCGAGAAAACGGATTTCCTCCGTATCTAGCGACAGCTGCGTTGCTGCCACCAGTTCATCGAGCTGGGTGAGTTTCGACACGCCGACGATCGGACATGTGATGCCTGGTTTGGCGAGCAGCCACGCGAGCGCAATCTGCGCCGGCTTGACTCCGCGACGTTCCGCCAGCTCCGCAACCCGATCCGCTATCTCGAACGTGTGTGCACCCCGATAAAGTGATTCGGTGCGCTTGCGGTCCATACCCTGCGAGCGGGTGGTTGTACCCGAACCAAAGCCACCCCTGTACGCGCCCGTCAGGATGCCACGCGCCAGCGGTGACCACGGCGTGAGCGCGATGCCATGACTTTCGCAATAGGGATTCATCTCCCGCTCTTCTTCGCGATACACCAGGTTGTAGTGATTCTGCATGGAAACGAATGGTGTAAAGCCGTTCAGGCGGGCTGTGAGCTGCAGCTCGACGAACTGCCACGCGAACATCGATGAGGCGCCGAGATACAGCACCTTGCCCGCTTTCACTGCGTCGTGCAGCGCTTCCTGGGTTTCTTCGATCGGTACCGCCGCATGTCCGGGAACACCGTGCGGATGGCGGTGAATGACCAGGTGATCGACGTAATCGTGTCCGAGCCGCTTTAATCCCGCATCGATGCCTTCACGGACATGCTTGCGAGAAAGACCACCGAGATTGGCGCCCCGTCCCATCGGCATGGCGATCTTGGTGGCGAGCACGTAGTCCTCGCGCCGAAACGTCTCCAGAAGTATGCGTCCGACCACTTCTTCCGTGGCGCCAACGCCGTACACATCCGCGGTGTCGAAGTAGAAGAGCCCATGATCCATCGCCGCTTTGAAGATCGGGCCCGCGTCGTCGATGCCAAGCGTCCAGTCACCCTGATGGCCTTTTCCCGGCACGCCGAAGTTCATGGTTCCGAGGCACAGCTCCGATACACGAACACCGGCTGCCCGGCCGAGTTGTTTGACCTTCAACATGTGATTTCTGCCGTGACACTTCGATTGGTGTGCAGTGAATGCGGCAGCGAGTGCGGAGTCAACTCATCTGGCCACCCGCCGCGGTCACCACATCCAGTAAGATGCGGCCATGCCAACACGTGAACCTCCAAATCTCTTCGCCAGTCCCGCCGGACCTGCCGAAACCCGGCGTATCCACACGCCCACACAGTTGGCGCGGCGGGCACGGCTGATGATCGAGGATGGTTTTGGCGCGGTCTGGATCGAAGGCGAACTTTCAAACTTCCGTGTGCCCGGATCCGGTCACTGGTATTTCACCCTGAAAGATGATGGCGCCCAGATCCGCGCCGCCATGTTCGTCAACCGCAATCGCCTCATGCGGCTCAAACCGCGCGAAGGGATGCAGGTTCTAGTACGTGGCAAGGTCACGTTGTACGAAGCCCGCAGCGACTTCCAGATCATTGCCGAACACATCGAAGAAGCCGGTGAAGGCGCACTGCGCCGGGCCTACGACGAGTTGCTTAAGACACTCGCGGCGGAAGGGCTGACGGACAGTTCTCGTAAACGTCCACTGCCGCGATTGCCGAAACGGGTCGCAGTCATCACATCCGCATCTGGCGCGGCGTTGCAGGACATCCTGTCGGTGTGGCGGCGGCGTTACCCGCTCATCGAAGTCATCGTCCTCGACGTTGCCGTGCAGGGAGATGGGGCCGAAACTCAAATCCTCGAAGCGTTGCAGAAAGTCCCGGCACTTGCTGTGGACTTGGTGATCATCACGCGCGGGGGTGGCTCGCTGGAGGATCTCTGGGCTTTCAATCTGGAGAGCATCGCGCGCGCGCTCGCTGCCTGTCCTGTGCCGACGATTTCGGCAATCGGCCATGAAATCGACACAGCAATCACGGATCACATCGCTGACGTTCGTGCGCCAACCCCTTCAGCTGCCGCGGAACTGGCGACGCCACACCGCCAGGAACTTTATCGCGAACTCGAGCTGCGCCTCCTGCAGCTGGAAACTGTGATGCGGCGAATGCTGCAAAACCACAGGCAACGGGTGCAACTTCTGACCGCACGCCTGGTGAGCCCGCTGACGCAGCTGCAACAGAGGATGCAGCGCGCCGATGACCTGCAGCACCGCGCAGAGCTGGCGATGCGCCACCGGTTCGGCGCGGCGCGGCGGGATCTTCTTTCACTTGACCAGTCGCTGCGGCATCTTCGTCCCGAAGGGCGTATCCGTACCGCCCGCGAACGGCTGTTTCTTCTCCGGGAACGTCTGCAGGGTCGAATGCGCCTGCGGCTGCAGAACGCCGGCACCCGAGTCATCAGTCTTGAACGCACGCTCAACGCCCTCAGCCCGCTGAACACCGTGGCGCGGGGTTATACGATCCTCACCGACACATCAGGACGCGCCATCACCCGGGTTGCTGCCCTTGCGAAAGGCCAGACCGTTGCCGCCCGTCTGTCGGATGGCTCTGCGGGATTGACCGTTGAATCGGCGACGCCCGATGCCTGATCTCCTCACAATGCAAAACGTCGTTGTGCTGTTCGTTCTTTCAGTTCTCGCCGGCCTCCTGGCCATCGCGCCAACTTCGGCAAGGGCCGGTGTCGTACCTGGCGGCATCCTGACCGTGCCTCTGCCGAGTGGATTCAGTGGCGCCACTTTTGGCGGGCGTCGGGTGCTGATACGGGGCCAGACGGCCGTCATCGGCATCGGTCTCGACATCAAGCCAGGCAGTCACACGCTCGTGTTCAATGGCGCATCAGGTGCTTCGCAAGCGGCGCGCGATTTTGTGTTTGCGGTCGAGTCGAAAACGTATCCGGAACAGCGCCTGCAGATCGCCAATCAGAAGATGGTAAATCCCGATCCGAAGGCGCTGAAACGCATCGAGGCGGAAGCGAAACGCATGGAAGCGGTGTACATGAGCTTTACGCCAGGCCCCCCGCCCACAGCCTTCGACAAACCGCTGCAGGGAAGAATCTCGAGCCCATTCGGCTTTCGGCGTGTCTTCAACGGTGAACCCCGCAATCCGCACTCCGGCCTCGACATCGCCGCGCCAACAGGAACGCCCGTCCCGTCCCCCGCCGCCGGCACCGTTGTGCTGACGGGTAACTTCTACTTCAACGGCAATTCTGTTTTCGTCGACCACAGCCAAGGGTTCATCACCATGGTCTGCCACCTCAGCACTATCGATGTGCTGGACGGCCAGAAGATCAACGCCGGCGACATCCTTGGCAAGGTGGGCGCGACCGGTCGCGCCACGGGTCCCCACCTGCACTGGTCGGTGAGCCTCAACGGCTACCGGGTGGAACCGGACGAGGCCATCCGGATCTTCAGTTCCGGTAAGTAGATGCCTGCCCGCCATACCGCCCGCAACTGTCATGTTTTGAACTTGACGCTGATTTCAGATGTCATTTAATCTGCACTAATGGCAGACAGTATGACATCGAAAAGAAGACGAACGACTGAGTCGTTGCGGGATGCTCAGGGTTCTCTGGCGGTCGCTCGCATCCTTGAGGCGGCGATCATTGAGATTGAAAGTGGCATGGAACCGACGATGCGGGGCGTGGCTGCCCGCGCCGAGATCGCGGAACGGACCATCTATCGCCACTTCCCCAATCTGGAAGTACTGCATAACGCGGTGATCCCCCTCCTGCGGCAGCGTGTTGGCACCCCGTTGTGCGAGTCAGTAACAGCCTTGCCGGCCTACGTGGCCGATCTTTTCCAGGGTTTTGCGGCGCACGAACAGTTGAACCGGGTGCTGGCGGGAACGCCTTGGGCCGCACCTCTCCTGAAACGCACACGCCGCGAGAATCGCGATGCACTGCTGCGTCTTCTGATCACAGGCTTTCCGCGTATCACACGCGAAGTTCTCAACAGCGCAGCGGCGAGCCTGCGGGTCAACCTGTCTGCCGCCGGCTGGATCTACCTGCGGGACTGCGGTTATTCGCAGGCAGAATCGATCCGCCATGTGCAATGGCTGGTGCAGATAACGCTCGAAAAACTCCACACCTTGAACCGGCCCAAAGCGGCAAGCAGTCGGGCATCAGCCCGGGAGAAGTGACCATGCGCAGCGGCGAAACGCTCATACCCGGCAAAGGTGAAACGATCACCTGCATCCGCTCCGGGCTCGACGGCGGCCCGTTCGTCTTCGATTTCGAACTCGATCCCGTTGTGAAAGGGCCACCGATACACACCCACGAAGAGCACAACGAGACCTTCGAGATCCTGCAAGGCGAACTCATGATCAAGGTCATTGGCCGGATTCATCACTGCAAGGCGGGGGACAGGCTCACCTTGACGCCAAACGATCCGCACACCTTCTGGAACCCGTCAAAAACGGCACGGGTCAGTTGCAGGGTTGAACACGGTGGCCGATTCGAGCGGGCCATCATTCAACCTGATCTGGCGCGCGTCGCGCTCTTCATCCACACCGTGGATGCGGGGTCGATCCGGGTACACAACCCGGTTTTGCGGCTGTTGATGCGGTGCATCGCCACAGTGGCAGGGATGGCTGGAAAAAAGCCCGTGTGAACGGATCCGGTTAGCGGCGGTGGCGGCGGATCCGCTCCCGGGCGCGGAGCTGCCGCGGCGTAAGCACATTGCGCCGGCCGGCAAACGGATTTTCTGGTGAGCGAAAGATCAGGCGCACCGGGGTACCCACCAGCGACAGTGCCTTGCGAAACCCGTTCTCAAGGTAGCGGACATAACTCGCCGGCAACGATTCCACCTGGTTGCCGTGAATCACCACTGTGGGCGGATGGCCACCTTGACGCGAAGCCATCTTGATCCTGACGGCGCGCCCTCGCACCGTCGGCGGTTGATGGGCCTGCACGAGCCCTTCAAGAATCCGGTTCAACAAAGCGGTAGACACATCGAAGCTGCCCGCCCGGTGTACCGCCCGTACGGCGTCCCAGAGCTTGCCGACCCCGGTGCCATGCAGGGCAGAGATGCGATGCACATCCACCCACGGGATGAATTCGAGACGCCGATCCAGTGTCACCAGCGTTCGATCCCGAGCATCGGCGCTGAGACCGTCCCACTTGTTCACGGCGATGATGAGTCCCGCCCCGGCTTCGGTGGCGTATTGCAAAACGTGCAGATCCTGATCGACCACACCTTCGGTTGCATCCATCACCAGGATGACGACGTGGGCGCGGCTGATGGCTTCGAGCGACTTCACCACCGAGAACTTTTCGGCCACACCGTCGACGCGCCCTTTGCGCCGCACGCCCGCAGTATCGATCAGCACATGGTTCACGCCATCGCGCTCGAAAGGAATGTCGATGGTATCCATCGTCGTACCCGGCATGTCGGCGACGACCTGGCGTTCTTCACCCAGCAGGCGATTGATGAGCGTCGACTTGCCGACATTCGGTCGGCCGATGATCGCGACGCGAATGGCATTCGCGTGTGGATTTTCTGCGGGTTCCTCAGCGTCTTCGACCGGTTCCACATCAAGCTCGCCGAGCAGGCGCTCACGCAGATTCGCCATGCCATGGCCGTGTGAGGCAGAGATCTGTTCGAGGTCGCCGATACCGAGTTCAGAAAACTCCGCTGCAACCGCTTCAGCGTCGAGCCCATCGGTCTTGTTGAGCACACCAACGATACGCGAACCCCGCTTGCGCAACGTATCGGCAATATCCGCATCAAACGTACTGAGACCGGCGCGCGCGTCGAGCACAAAGAGAACGAGGTCCGCTTCTTCCACCGCGCGGAAGGTCTGCGCGGACAGCGCTGCGGCGAGGGTTTCTTCACCGAAGAGGCCACCGGTATCGATCAGCGTGACTTCCACACCATCAAGACTGGCGCGACCATAACGCCGGTCGCGTGTAAGACCAGGTACATCGGCCACCAGCGCATCGCGCCGGCGTGTCAGCCGATTGAAAAGTGTGGACTTGCCGACGTTGGGGCGGCCCACGAGGGCGAGGATCGGCGTCAGCCTCGGCATCAGCCTTCCTCGATGGTGATCGCGCTCAGCTTGCCGGAGTTACCCAGAACATAGACGGTGCTGTCGGCAACGGTCATGCCACTGCGCAGACCCTTGCCGTCGAGCTTGCGGCGGCCGATGAAGCGCCCGTCACTCTGCGCAAGGATGTGCAGATAGCCATCATCATCACCCACGAGCAGATAGTTGGAGAACGCGAGGGGTGGTGTCAGCTTGCGATGCTTCAGACCTTCCTGCGTCCAGGCGATTTCACCAGTGTCGCGGTCAAAGGCGGTGATCACATCATCTTCAGCCACCACATAAACCTGGCTGTAACCTTCAGTCAGATCCAGAAACGAGGAGATTTCCCGCTCCCAGATCTGTGAACCGTCCCGTTGCCGCAGCGCTTTCACGCGCCCCTGGAAAGAAGCGACGTAAACGTTGCCGGTGGAAATGAGCGGCATGCCGTCCACATCAACGATCCGTTCCAGTTCGGAACGTCCTTCCGGCAGCATCACCCGCTGCTCCCACACCGGTTCACCGTTGGAGGCACGAATGGCGCTGACCTTGCCACTGGCAAAACCGGTGATCACCGCGCCTGCGGAGTAGACCGGCGAGGACGTACCGCGCAGCGTCAACACCGGTACCGGGTTACGAAAACTCCATACCTGCTCGCCGCTATCTTCCTTCAGCGCAATCAGACGGCCATCGATGGTCTGCGTGAACACCAGCCCTTCTTCCGCCGTGGATGCAGCGAGCACCTCGCCCTGAACGTTGGTGCGCCAGCGTTCTTCACCATCGGCAGCGGAAAGTGCGACCACCAAACCCGTGGTTGTGCCGACAAACACCATGCCCGCACCCGTACCAAGGCCGCCGACAAAACTGCGGTCGCGCCGGTCAAAGAAATTCAGGCTGGACAACACACCCCGCTGGACCGTATCGACGCGCTTGTCCCAGACTTTTTTGCCGCTGTAACGATCAAACGCCGCCACATAGCCATAACCATCCGCCGCATAGACCCGATCCGCCAGCACGAGCGGACGCAGGCGCAGGTATTTGCGACCAAGACCGTCACCGATTCCTCGCTTCCACTCGGTATCGATCTCGACTTCTTCCTTGAATTTGACCAGCTCCGCCGGCTCCAGCGGATCCTTGTCCTCGTCATCCCCCACCCAGGGCAACCACGAGAACCAGGAACATCCAGCAGAAAAGAGCAGCGCCGAGAGGGTCAGCAGACGCAATCCCGGCTGCATGAGACGACGGGACTTATTCATTCAGTTGTTCACCGTTGTCATTTTGTGCGGCAGGGCTGGCGGCAGATTCACTGACCGTATCGCCTGTCGCCTGATCCGAAGCTGAACCATCACCGCCGTCGCCCTCTGCCGCGATCTGTGCTTCGGGCTGCGCTACCTGCGCTGTCTCTTCTTTTTCTTCCGCTTGTTTTACTTCTGCGGGCTCGTTGGTCGCGGATTTCTCAGCAGCGCCAGGTACCGGGGCGGCATTGGCGACCTTGGCTTCGAGCAACGAGTCCTTATGCCCTTCCTTCAGCGCATCGAGCGCCACCTTGTAGGCCTTGTGCGCATCGGCGGGTTCATCCCGCGCCATGTGGATATCGCCCTTCATTTCGAGAGCAGCTGCTTTGAAGCCCGCGCCGGTCACCCGGTCGAGCAGCTTGAGTGCTTCACCGCCCTTGTCGAGCCCCTGCAATACGGCAGCCAGACGAATGCTCGCGAGGCTGCGCAACAATGGCTCTTCACTCTTGTCGACGATCTGTCGCAGCGCCTGCTCAGCGTCTTCCAGCTTGCCTGCCTGTACAGCGTCAGCGGCCTGCTTGAGCAGCACAAAGGCGTGGTAGGAACTGCCGCCGGCTTCGACTTCTATTGACTTGAGCGCGGCAGCCGCCTTGTCCTTGTCCTCTCCGGCATCGAGCCAGTTCTGATACAGCGCGCCTGCAGCTTCCTCCTGAGTGCGGGAATAATCCCCATACCAGACCCAGCCGCCGTAACCGCCAATCGTCAGGACGACCGCAGCGACCAGCCACAAGCCCCACGTCTTCCAGAACGAGCGCAGCTGTTCCAGTTGTTCTTCTTCGCTCAAGTACTCAGACACGCTTGGCTTCCTTCGACTTCAGGTGTTGCGATTCAGCGGATGGTTGGATCTGGCCCGGACCCCTGTCGATCCGGAAGCGGAAACGGGGGCGAGGCCTGACGCGCGCGCAACATGCTCGATCAGGGCGGGAACAGTCAACTCCAATTGTTCACCGTCACCGGCACGCAGCGGTTTGACCGTTACCGTCCCACGGGCCATCTCATCCACCCCGATCACTACCGCCCAGCGGGCACCGCTGGCGTCGGCTTTTTTGAATTGCGCCTTGAGTTTGCCGGCGCCGAGACCCGAACGGACCCGGAGCGTCGGCAATCCGTCGCGCAGCTGATTGGCAATGCGCGCAGTGGCTTCCTGGAGAGACGGATCCTGGATGCAGAGGTAAAGATCCGCACTCTGTTCGACGGCCAGCGCATCCGGGTAGAGGACCTCATGCAAAAGCATCACGCGCTCAAGACCCATGCCAAATCCGGCCGCCGGTGTGGCACGGCCGCCCAGCGTTTCAACCAGCCCGTCATAACGCCCACCGGCACATACCGTGCCCTGTGCACCCAGCCGATCCGTCACCCACTCGAACACCGTATGGGTGTAATAGTCGAGCCCTCGCACCAGGGCCGGGTTCTGCAAAAAAGGAATTCCAAGATCCGAGAGCAGCTGCTGCAACCCGTCAAAGTGGACGCGACTTTCATGGTCCACAAACTGTGGCAGTTCGGGTGCGCCGGCCAGGATATCCCGGGTCTTCGGGACTTTGCTGTCGAGGATGCGCATCGGGTTGGTGGTGAGGCGCCGCTGGCTGTCGGCATCGAGCTCAGCCTTGTGTGGCGAGAGAAAATTCACCAGCGCCTCGCGAAAGGCAAGGCGGCTTTCGCGCGAACCTAGTGTATTCAGCTCCAGCGTGATGTGGTCAGCCACCCCAAGCTCGCGCCAGCAGCGTGCCGTCAGGTCGAGCAGTTCGGCATCCACGTCCGGCCCTGCAAAACCGAAGGCCTCCGCACCGATTTGCGTGAACTGCCGGTAACGGCCTTTCTGTGGCCGCTCGTATCGAAACATGGGGCCGGTATAAAAGACCCGCTGCACCTGGTTGTAGAGCAACCCCGCTTCTTCCAATGCGCGCACACAGCCGGCAGTGCCTTCAGGTCGCAGCGCGAGGCTGTCGCCATCGCGATCCTGCATGACATACATTTCTTTTTCGACGATATCGGTGGCCTCACCGACACCACGGCTGAAGAGTTCGGTGGCCTCGATCAGTGGCAGCTGTACTTCTTCATAAGCGTACTGATGCAGAACCCGGCGTACTGCATTTTCAACGAACCGGAAACGACGGTTTTCTGCGGGTAACACCACCCGCATGCCACGAACGGTCTGCAACATCTTCAGGATTCCTGGCCGTTCACAACCTTGTCAGCGACACCCTCTGCCGCTCGATCAAGCAGGAGTATTGCGACGTTGTTTCGCATATGCGGCTGAAGCGCAATCGCCTCGCCGTTCCACTCAAGAGTGGCCGCTGGCGCAAAACCGAGCAGTACATCGAACGGACCACCGCCGGTGAGTTCGAACTTGACACCTCTTCGCCCCACGTCACTGAAGACCCTGCGGCCCGTGGTGTCCTTCACACGCACCCAGCAGTCCGCCGTAAAACTCAGCCGGATGGTATCGCCTTTACCCGGGTTCATGCGCTTGCGGATCACGCCGGTTGGCAGTCCCTCCACAGTGGGCAATGAATCCGCGCCGATCTCTCCTGCAACCGGTTCGGCGGAGGCGGCGGACGGAATCTCCGCACTATCCGTCGAACCGGTGGTAGCAGGATCAACAGGATCTGCAGTTACAGCGGGATCGGCCGTGGACTCCGGCCCGTCGTCATTCTCCACTTCGATCAGTGCATCCTGCGGGTCTGCGGGTTTTTCCAGATTGGGCGAGTCGGCCACATCTTCCGGAATCGGCGGCGGATCGGTGTTCTCGACATCCGGTACGTCGCCGCTCGATGTTTCTGCGGGTGGGTTCACGAGCCCGCTACTGCCTCTCATCTCACCGGGTTGCAGCAAGTGGATCACCACACCTACAAGCACAGCGAGGGCAGCACCCACCGCGGCAGCGGGCCAGATCCAGCGCGGGGATTCCGAAATCGCCTGCACAGGCTCCACCGGGGCTGGTTGCCGGGAAGCACCAATGGCCCCTACGAGAGGCTCTGGATCAAGTTTCAGCAAACGTGCGTAGTTGCGAACGTAACCACGCATGAAGACGGCTTCCGGCTGCCGTGGCGTATCGTCTTCTTCGATGGCGATCACGACGGACTCGAGCAGATTCAGCGCTGCCGCGATTTCCCGCGTCGACAAGCCGCTCGCTTGCCGCGCACTGCGCAGGATGCGTCCCGGTGATTCCGGTGCAGCTACTGGCTCTGCACCTGACATGATTTCGCTTCGCGCGAGTTGGGGAACAGGTTCTTGAGCGCGAGCGCATTGCTTGCCACCTGATCTGAGTTGCCGACGGAGCCCCCGATCTTCATGCCAAGACAAAGACTGCGTGCGGTGGGTTTGCCTATCACGCGATAACGCTCGCATCGTCTGACGGCATTCGGAAGATCGTTCCGGTCAAACGCTATCCACGAGAGTTCGAGTTCACTCGGCGCCAGCCGGTCGTTCAGCGACAAGGCGCGTTCGAAAGCAGCCGCCACCTCTTCGGTTCGTCCCCGCGCAATCTCAGTGAGGCCAAGCGCTTCATAAGCCTCGGGACGCGCGCGGTACTCAGTATTTTTCACCACCTTGCCAAGTTGCACCGCTGCATCGTCGTGACGACCGCGACGCTGCAGAAAATTGCCATAGTTGGAAAGTGCCTGTGGATCCGCTGCAGCGAGACGCAGCGCTTTGCGATAGTTGGCTTCGGCCAGTTCCAGTTCGCCCTCGGCCTCGAACGCCACAGCGTAGAGCACATACGCTTCGGGCAAGGACGCATCCAGGGCGATGGCCTTGTCGAGCGACCGTTTCGCGTTGGTCCAGCTGGCCGCTCCGATATAGCCCCGCGCGACAGCGAGCTGTGCTTCGGCGCGTTCAGCCTTTGGTGCGGGTTTCGGCAGTCCGCCGCTGCTCTCCGTTACACAGGCAGACAGGAGGAGGCTGGCCGCAAGGCACGTTGAGAAGGCAGCAAACGTAATGCGCAGATTCCGCAACAGCGTCCGGTACTTAATCCCGCTCATCGCCGCTCCTGGACGGCCAGACGATTCGCTTCTGCGGCATCACGATTGCGGTACCGCTCCTGCCGTCGGGTGCGGTCGGTCACTTGCCCCACCAGCTGGCCACATGCTGCAGCAATGTCATCACCCCGCGTGGTACGAAGCATCGTCGCATAGCCCGCTTTTAGCATATAGGTCTGGAAGTGCCGTACGTTGTCCATCGAAGGCCGCCTGAATCCTGATCCTGGAAAGGGGTTGAACGGGATAAGGTTGACCTTGCAGCGCACGTCCCGCAACAGGCCAGCAAGTTCACGGGCTTCGCGGGGGGAGTCGTTGACGCCATCGATCAGCGTGTACTCCATCGTCAGGCTGCGTTTTTCACCAAGCACATCGAGATATTCCCGGCAGGCGTCCATCAGTACTTCGATTGGGTACTTGCGATTGAGCGGTACCAGGGTGTCACGCAGTTCATTGCGTGGCGCATGCAGCGAAATCGCCAGCGAAACGTCGGTGGCTTTGGCGAGCGCCCGGATACCCGTAACGAGACCGGCGGTGCTGACCGTAACCCGGCGCTTCGATATCCCAAAAGCCAGGTCGTCCATGAGCAGCGACGTCGCATCGAGCACGTTGTCGAAATTGAGCAAGGGTTCGCCCATGCCCATGAAGACGACATTGGTCACGGCTTCGCCCCGTTGTGCGAGCTCGCTGTTGGCTATGAGCACCTGGCCGATGATGTCGTCCACGGACAGATTGCCGTTGAAACCCTGTTTGCCAGTGGCGCAGAACGTGCAGTCGAGCATGCAACCGACCTGGGAAGACACACAGAGGGTGTTGCGTCCCTTATCAGGAATCAGCACTGTTTCAACGCAGTTGCCGTTGGTGACACGCACTACCCACTTGATTGTACCGTCGGTGGATCGGGCAACCGTCACCACTTCCGGAAGCTTGAAGTGCATCGTCGCGGACAACCAGTCACGTTGCGCACGCGACAGATCGGTCATGCCCTGAACGTCAGTCAATCCCTGGTGGTAGACCCACTTCATCAACTGCCGCGCACTAAACTTCTGGTGCCCGGCAGCAACGAACCAAGCCTCCAGCTTGTCCCTGGACCAGGAGAAGAAGCTGGAGGCGTCGGTCGTCATGACAGTCACTCAGGTGCCGATCAGGTGCGGGAACAGAGGTCTTCGGGCTTGAAGAAGTAGGCGATCTCGCGTGCTGCGGACGCCGGGGAATCAGAGCCATGTACGGCGTTGGCATCGATCGATTGGGCAAAGTCCGCGCGGATGGTGCCGGGTTCGGCGTCCGCCGGGTTGGTTGCGCCCATGAGCTTGCGATTCACGGCAATGGCGTTTTCCCCTTCGAGGACCTGAACCACGACCGGACCAGAGCGCATGTAGTCGCAAAGCGCCGGGAAGAATTTTTTGCCTTCATGTTCGGCGTAGAAGCCGCGAACCTGGGCTTCGGTCAGCCGCAACATGCGCGCTGCAACGATGCGAAGGCCGCCTTTTTCAAAACGGGAATAAATCTCACCGATGACATTTCTTGCCACGGCATCGGGCTTGACGATGGACAACGTACGTTCAACGCTCATTTGAAAAGACTCCAGGCTGCATCCAAGTCGGTTGATCCGGTCACGGATCACAGGCTTCCGGATTTAAGCGAATAACCGGCGGGTGCCAGTCGGACTCCGGAGATCGTGTCAGGACGATGTTACGTCCGAGGACTCCGATCCTTGATAATCAGTGGGTTACGGGATATGACTCATTTCGGGCCGAGCATTATCCTGTCGCCCCGAAAGAGCGTCCAGCACTTTTTGCCGGAGAACAGTTCGCGGATCAGTTTGTGTCGATGGCGTCATGGGGGGACCTGAGCGCGGTGACCACCTCAGTGACACGTCGCGCCGCATAGTCGATTTCTTCAGTAGTCGTATAACGACCCACACTGAAGCGGATGGATGCATGGGCGAGGTCATCCGGAACGCCGATGCCACGCAGAACAAAGGATGGCTCCACACTGGCCGAGGTGCAGGCGGAGCCGGAGGACACGGCGACATCATCGAGGGCGTTGAGCAGGGTTTCGCCATCTACACCCGCAAATCCCACATTGACGATGCCCGGTAATCGCGGCGCATCACCGCCGTGCAGTACCGTTCCTGGCAACTGGCGAAGGTGGGCGAGCAGACGATTGCGAAGACCGAGGATGCGCTCATTTTCTTCGACCATTCGCTCGCGCATGAATTCCGCCGCGAGACCAAGCCCTAGGATCTGGTGCGTGGCGAGCGTTCCGGAGCGCATGCCGAACTCATGCCCGCCACCGTGCAGGAGCGGGGAGAGGCGAACCGGCGGTTCACGTCGAACATACAGCGCGCCTGCGCCTTTGGGCCCATAGATCTTGTGGGCGGAGATGGAAATCAGATCCACCGGCATGGTACGGACGTCGATCATCACCTTGCCGATGCTTTGCGCCGCATCCGTGTGAAACAGCGTGCCGTTCGCTCGACAGATCGCACCAAGTGCAGCGATGTCATTGACCACGCCGAGTTCATTGTTCGCATGCATGATCGATGCGATCAGCGTGTCAGGACGCAGCGCCGTACGCAGGGACTCCGGACGGGTGATGCCATCCGCCGACGGCGTGAGCCAGGTGATCTCGAACCCCTCGGTCTCCAGAAACTTGCACGTGTCCACCACGGCCTTGTGTTCGATGGGACTCGTCACGATGTGGCGACGGGTTGCGCTGCGGGCGACCCCCTTGAGGGCAAGGTTGTTGGATTCGGTGGCCCCGGATGTCCAGATGACTTCGCGTGCATCGGCGCCGATGAGCATCGCGAGTTGCGCTCGTGCGATTTCTACCGCCTCCTCCGCATTCCAGCCATACACATGTGAACGTGAGGCGGGATTGCCGAAGTTGCCGTCGATGTCGAGACAGGCGGCCATGGCCTTCGCAACATCCCGGTCCACCGGCGTGGTCGCCGCATAATCGAGATAGACCGGATTTCTCATGCCATCTTTCCTATCAGAGCCCTATCAGAGCCGCTCACAAACGTGGCCACTTTCCCGACTGCATAACAGGTGCTCAGAGGTTGGTGGCTTGAATGAGGTCGGCAAGTCGCTGACCACCACTGGCGATGCGCGCAAGTCCCGCTTCCCGGCGCCGGTCTGCGACCCGGTCCACCAGGCTTGCGAGTGAAATGTTGCGGAGGAAGTCATCGATCTGGTCGGAAAGTTCTGACCAGAGATCGTGGGTCATACACTGTGTACCTTCCTGGCAGTCCGCGGCGCCATGGCAACGGGTCGCATCCACGCCTTCGCCCACGGCGACAAGGATGTTGGAGATCGACACGGCTTCAAGACCAAGACTGAGCACATAACCGCCCCCCGGCCCTCGCACGCTATCGATGCAGCCCGCGCGCCGTAGCCGCGCGAAGATCTGTTCGAGATAGGCTCCCGGGATGCCCTGTCGCTCCGCCACATCGGCCACACTGACCGGCCCGCTTTCGCCATGCAGCGCAAGGTCGAGCATCGCGGTCACCGCATAGCGGCCCTTCGTTGTTAAACGCATGGCTTTAATCGCATGGCATCAGGCGCATAAGATCAGGCGCATCAGTGGGTTACGCGTTGGGTTGTGCCAATGAACGCCCGGAGTATGCGATAGCCGACTAAAACGGTCTACTTTTCAAACTGAGCAGACCCGCGATCCCCGCGCGCACCAGGCTTGCGACGCTTTATGGCCCTCGTGCATCTTGAGCGCACGCCGACCCAACCCAAACCGCCTCAAACAGGGGATCACCAACGCCATGCTCTCGATCCGCAATCTCTCCAAGATCTACCCCGGAGGCATTACCGCGCTGTCCGAGGTTGCCCTGCATATTCCACCCGACATGTATGGGTTGCTTGGACCCAACGGTGCCGGCAAGTCCACACTGATGCGCACCCCGGCAACACTGCAAACTCCCGACGCGGGCTCCATCGAACTGGATGGTACGGATGTCCTCGCGCAGCCTGAGTGGCTTCGGGGTCGACTCGGCTATCTGCCACAGGAGTTTGGTGCCTACCCCCGCACCAGCCCTGAAGTCATGCTCGCTCATCTCGCAGTACTCAAGGACATCCCTGCGGGTGAACGCAAACCGTTGATCGAACATCTGCTGACCCGAACCAACCTGTGGGAGGTGCGCAAACAGAACATCGATACCTTCTCCGGCGGGATGCGCCAGCGTTTCGGTATTGCGCAGGCTCTGATGGGTGAACCTCGCCTGATAATTGTCGATGAACCCACCGCCGGACTAGATCCGGTGGAGCGCCGTCGCTTCCAGAACCTGCTCAGCCAGTTCAGCGAGGAGCAGATGGTGTTGCTGTCCACCCGCATCGTCGCAGACGTGGCTGATCTCTGCCCTCGCATGGCCATCCTCTGCAAAGGCCGCGTGCTCGCCGAAGGAGGGCCGGAAGTGCTGATCGAGTCACTTGAGGGGCGGCTCTGGCACTTGAAGATCAAACGCGAAGAATTATCCGGACTCGCCGCGCGTCATCACGTGCTGTCAACCCGCAACCGCGCCGGCGCACTCGAAGCCCACATCCTGGAGGACCAGCAGCCAGCCGGGCCGGAACCGGTGCAACCGGGGCTCGAGGATGTTTACCTCGCCACCCTGGAGAAAGCGGGTATCGATACCGGGCTGAATGACGCCATAGCTGCCTGAGCGGAGGTTTGCCTGAAATAAGCAGCATGATCGACGTCTTTCGCTTCGAGTGCCAATATCAGTACAGCGGGCCCCTCTTTCTGATCGTCGCCGGGGTCTTTTTTCTGATGACCTTTCTCGGCATGGCATCGAATGCCTTACAGATTGGCGGCCGCGATGCTGCGCTCAATCTCAATTCCGTTTTCGCCATCATCCAGACCCACCTGGTCTTCAGCATCATCGGCATGTTTCCAGCCATCGTCTTCGTGGCGACCGCCATCACCCGGGACCACGAGCTGCGTACCGCCGAGGTGCTCTACTCCACGGCAGTCACTCCCGCCGCATTTGCGATCGGGCGAACCTTTGGCAGCTTCACCTTTGCCGCAGCAGTCGGCATCGCCGCACTCCTTGGCACACTCACCGGAACCTTCATGCCCTAGCTCGACTCCGAACGGATCGGCGCCTTCAATCCTGCGGTGTGGTTCTTTACCGCAGCAGCCATCATCGTCCCCAACTAATTTTTCACCTGCGCGGCGCTCTTCTGCGTCGCCGCAACAACCCGCTCGATGGCTGCAGCCTACGGTGCGGCGATGGCGTTTCTTGCGGCCTATATTGCACTCGGCGCGTTTACCGGCCCGGACGACCTGTCGTGGGTGGTGTACGTCGATCCGTTTGGCGGCGCAGCCATCGGTGAAGCGTTCCGATACGCCATGGTGGCTGAACGTAATGAAGTGTTGCCCATGGGCTCATTGCTCGCCAACCGTCTCATCTGGATCGGCATCGGAGCAGTTCTTTTGATCACTGCCATTCGCCTGTTCCGTTTCTCATTGCAGAAACCGGCACGGCGCAAGAAGCTCGCGATCGCCGCAACACCCAACGACAGGGTTTCGCGGCCTGCATCCACTTCAATTTCCCATTCCGTGATCAGCCAGTTTGGTTCGCAGTTGCGGATGGACATTCGCGGGGTACTGCGCAGCGCACCCTTCTGGGTCATCCTCGCCATGGGCGTCGTCAACGTCATCCGTGTGATCTTTGGCAGTACCGCGCAGCCCTACGACACCGGCGCATGGCCCGTTACCGGCCTTATCCTCACCGCCATCGAGGAGGGCTTTCTATTCTTCGTCCTTATCATCGTGGTGTATTACCCCGGTGAACTCGTCTATCGCGAACGTACCGCGCGCGTCGCCGATCTGCTGGATGTCACACCGGCCGCGAGTGGAGCGCTGATCCTCGCCAAGGTCGTCGCACTCTGGGTCATTGTCGCCATGCTGCTGCTGGTGGTGATGCTCGCCGGCATGGTGATCCAGATGCTGCTGGGATTTACCGGCATCGAGCCTCTTCTCTACCTGAAGGGTCTCTTCCTGGTCTCCGCGCTTATTTTCGTCTTGATGGCGATGCTGGCCGTCGCGCTCGCCGTGTTTGCCGGCAACCGCTGGACCGGCATGTTGGCGATGATTGCCGTTTTCCTGGGTCTCTCCGCGCTTGAGAGTTTCGGGTACGAACACAATCTCTATCTCTTCTCCGTACCGTCAGCAGAACACTCCGACATGCACGGCTATAGCCACTTTGTTGCGCCACTCTTCTGGTGCACGCTGTACTGGGCTTTCTTCTGCGTGCTGCTTCTGATCGCCGCTCATCTGCTCAACCGCCGGGGCTATGTGTTCTCGTTCCGGGAACAACTTGGCGTCGTCCGCAATAACTTGTCTCGTCCTGTGGTTGCTGCTGCAGTAGTCGTAGCACTGGCCATGGCTACAACCGGAAGCTGCATCTACTACAACACCAACGTACTCAACGAATACCTCACGGAAGATGACCTCGAAGCGCGCCAGGCGAGTTATGAGAAAATCTATAAATCGCTGGAGAAACTGCGTTCACTCGATGTAACGGATGTGAAAGCACAGGTTGATATCCATCCGGAGCAGCGATCCCTTGAATCGCAAGGAACAGCGCAGCTGGCCAACCTCACCGGCAAAGCCGTCGACGAGATGGTGGTGACGCTAAATCCGGAGCTGGACGTTGATGTTCTCGAAGTGACCGGTGCGGAGCTTGAAGACAGTGATCCGGTCGCGGGCCACTACCGGTTCCGCTTTACCCTGGCGGTTCTACCCGAAGGCGAGGGAACTCTCACGTGGAAACTCCGCTGGAACAACCCGGGTTTCGTCAACTCAAGACCCAACAGCCGCATCGCTGCCAACGGTACCTTCATCGACAGTACGGAGGTCTTTCCCGTACTCGGCTACGAGCCCAACCGTGAACTGCAGGACAACAACAAACGACGCGAACAGAGGCTCGACCCTCTACAACGCATGCCGAAACTCGGTGATCCGGACTGGTTCACCATCAGCCAGTTCGGCGTCTCCACCCGTGCAGGCTTCGACGTAACCGTCAGCACCAGCCCTGACCAGATCGCCATCGCGCCTGGCTATCTGCAAAAAGAGTGGCAGGAAAATGGCCGACGCTATTTCAGCTATCGAATGGATCAGCCGATCTGGCCGTTCTTTTCATTCAGCTCCGCGCGTTACGAAGTCGTCGAGGACCGCTGGAATGATGTGAACATCGCCATCTACCACGACCCCAAACACTCCTTCAACGTACCGACGATGTTGCGCAGTACCACGGCATCGCTGGACTATTTCACCCGCGAGTTTTCGCCGTATAAGTACCGTCAGTTCCGGATTCTCGAGTTCCCCCGCTACGCCACCTTCGCCCAGTCTTTCCCAAACACGATTCCGTTTTCTGAGGGCATCGGCTTCATCTCCAACGTCGAAGATCCAGAAACCATCGATCTGCCCTTCTATGTCACGGCACACGAGATGGCACACCAGTGGTGGGGGCACCAGGTTGCCAGTGCGAACATGCAGGGCGCCACGGTCATCGTCGAAACACTAGCCCAGTACTCGGCGCTTATGGTGATGGAGAAGAAGTTTGGCGTGGCACCGATGCGACGCTTCATCAAGTTCGAACTCGACAACTACCTGTCTTCCCGTGGTGGCGAACTCATCGAGGAACTGCCGCTCCTCCTGACAGAGAATCAACCCTACCTGCACTACCGGAAAGGTTCCGTGGCGATGTACGCGCTGCGGCAAACCATCAGCGAAGAAGCGGTCAACCAGGGACTGCGAAAGTTCCTCGAGCCGTTCGCATATCAACCGCCGCCTTTTCCGACTTCCCGTGATCTGTATGACTGTTTCGTCGCCGAAACACCGCAAGAGTTCAAACCCTGGGTTGCCGACCTCTTTGAACGGAGCACCCTGCATGACATCCGGATCGTCGAGGCCACAACTGAAGGCCTAGGCGACACAAGAACGCTGAATCTCACCCTCTCCGCGCAAAAACTCTATGCCGACGGCAAAGGGACTGAAACCGAGACGCCAATGGATGAATGGGTGGATATCGCGCTGCTGCCAGAGGAAACGGAACCACTGCCGGAAAACGTTCTGCCGGAACCCTTGCATCAGGCGCGGTACCCGATCAAATCCGGCGCGAACACGCCGAAGATTCCTGTTACGGGCAAGCCCGTGCGCGTCGTAGTCGATCCCGGGTTTCGTTTCATCGACCGCAGCCCGGACGACAATATCAAGGCGCTTTCAGGGGCTTACCGCTGTTGCCGGGATCAAGCTGCGTAAGAACCCCCCGGAGGATTGCCACCTCAGTGTTATCGAGATCAACCCGCGAGAAAAGCCTGCGCAGACGATTCAGGGTTTGGCCCGGATTGTCCGGGTTGATGAAGTGGCTGTTGACCAGCACTGATTCAAGGTGGGCCAGAAAGCCTTCGAATTCCTGAACCGTAGCAGGCGGCCGGTCCCACACCAGAGGCTCTGGCAATCCAATCGATCGCTGGTACAGCTCGTAGGCCACCACCTGCACCGCCATGGCCAGATTGAGAACCGGGTATTCGGGATTGCCGGGGATCTCCACATGGCACTGGCATCGCTGCAGTTCTTCATTGTTGAGGCCCTTGTCTTCCCGCCCGAAGAGCACGGCGATGCGCTGTCCGACTCTCGCGTGCGCCGCTTCGGAAAACTCCCGTGGAGACATCACCGGCCACGGAATACGCCGCAGGCGCGCACTCGTCGCCACCACCCAATGACAATCAGCTGTGGCTTCGGTCAACGACTCGACGACCCGTACACCGGTCAGCACATCGGCTCCGCCCGCAGCCCGCCAGAAGGATTGTGGGTCAGGAAAACGTTTCGGCCGCACCAGAACAAAGTCGGTGAGCCCCATGGTTTTCATTGCTCGGGCTGCAGCACCGATGTTGCCGGGGTGGCTGGTCTCAACCAGTACGATACGGATGCGATCAAGCATCCGGTCATCAGCTGTAGCGGGTGAAACTTCATTCACGTGGCTTCTGCTCCGGTATGCGGTCCATTACCATACCGCCCCTCGCCTCCTACATACACCTGAACAGACACCACCTCATGCATCCCCACGTAAACATGGCGCTGCGCGCCGCCCGTAAAGCCGGCCAGATCATGGTCCAGTTCATGGAGCGGATGCCGAGTCTCGATGTCGAAGAAAAGAGCCGTAACGACTTCGTCAGCAATGTCGATCGCGAAGCTGAAGCGGCTATCGTGGAAGTGATCCGCAAGGCCTACCCCGATCACGGCATTCTCGGCGAAGAAGGTGGCCAGATCGTCACGGCAAATGAAGCGTCGGCAGGTCACCAGGGGCAGTACACCTGGGTGATCGACCCCCTCGATGGCACCCTCAATTACCTGCAGGGCATCCCGCACTTCTGCGTCTCCATCGGTGTATTGCGCGGCAACCAGTTCGAACATGCGGTGATCTACGATCCGCTGCGCAACGAAGAGTTCACCGCCACCCGTGGGGGTGGTGCCCAGCTCAATGGCCGCAGGATCCGGGTCAGCACCCGCATCAAGATCGAAGAACTGGTGCTCAGCACCGGTATTCCACCCGCCACCATCGGCAAACATCTGGACCCGTATATTGCGACGCTAAAAGACCTGACTGCGCAGTGTCGTGGTGTCCGTCGACTCGGGTCTGCCGCTCTGGATCTCGCCTATGTGGCGAGCGGCCGCGTGGATGGTTTTTTTGAACTGGGGCTGTCGCCGTGGGACATCGCTGCAGGAACGCTGCTGGTGCGTGAGGCCGGTGGATTTGTCGGCGACTGGCGCGGCGGCGATACCTTCTTTCGCACTGGCAACATCATTGCCTCCAATCCGAAGGCGTTCCGTGCGCTGATTCAGGCGGTGCGCCCAAGCCTCGTTCCGGAGATCGCCTGACCCGGCCTTCCCGGCAACTGTCAGGGTCGCTCTTCTTCCAGAACCTCGGCTTCCTTTTCCGGCGGGAGCAGGTCTTCACGGCGTATCTTCATGGCGACTGCAATCGCCGCCGCCACGTAGATCGATGAGTACGTACCGACGACGATGCCGATGGTTAACGCGACCGAAAATCCCCGTACCATGTCGCCACCGAAAAACAGCAGCGCCAGGACCGAGATCATCGTCGTGCCTGAGGTGAGCAATGTTCTGTCGAGGACCTGGTTGGTAGACACATCGATCACATCAATGATCTCCATGCGCCGCAGGCCAATGATGTTCTCGCGGATCCGGTCAGCGATAACGATGGTGTCATTGATCGAATAACCAATAACTGCCAGTATCGCGGCAAGTGTCGGCAGATCGAAGGTCCAACCGAACAACGAAAACGCGCCGAGTACGATGATCACGTCATGGAAGAGTGCCAGCACGGCGCCTACCGCGAATTGCCGTGTGAACCGGAACATGACGTAGATCAGGATGACGATCAGCGATGCAAAGAGCGCCAGGCCGCCGTCTTCAGCGAGCTCGTCACCCACAGCGGCGCCGACAAAACTCGACTGTCGCAACAGGGCATCCGGATGTTCCTGTTTGATGACCTTGAATACTTCGTCACCCACCTTCCTCTGATCACCCTCGCCGCGGGTGGGCACGCGGATGGCGAGTTCACGGTCCGTGCCAAAGTGTTGCACCACCGCTTCTTCGTAGTCACTCGCAGCAAGGCGAACGCGGACACCCTCCGGGTCAATCGGTTGATCGAACGTCACCTCGACCAGCGTCCCACCGGTGAAATCGAGACCGAAGTTGAGTCCTTTGAATACCAGTGACAGAAGGGAAATTAGAACCAGCGTTGCCGACGCGATAAGCAACGGTCCCCGGAGCGACATGAATGGGTAACGGATATCAGGGTGAACAGCGCTCATACCCGCACCTTGGTCAGATCTCGCCCACCATAGAAGAAGTTGATGAGCGCCTGGCCAACGAGTACCGCAGTGAACACCGAGGTGACGATGCCGACGCAGAGCACCACTGCAAATCCTTTCACTGGGCCACTGCCTATGGAGAACAGAATGATGCCCACGAAGAACGTGGTGATGTTCGAATCAAGAATCGTAATGAGCGCGCGATCAAAACCGGCCTGAATGGCCTGTTGTGGCGGCCGTACCTTGAACTCCTCACGGATGCGCGTATTAATCAGTATGTTGGCGTCAACCGCCATACCGATGGTCAGCACCATACCGGCAATACCGGGCATCGTCAGGGTTGCACCGAGCATCGACATGATCGCCGTCATGAGAATGATGTTGGACACCAAAGCCACATTGGTGGTCAGACCAAACCCCTTGAACTTGAACGCCATGAACACGGCCGTGAGCAGGAGGCTGGCGATCATCGCGTTGATGCCGCGATCAATGTTCTCTTCGCCGAGGCTGGCGCCAATGGTGCGCTCCTCAACGATGTACATCGGCGCTGCCAGTGAACCGGCACGCAGCAGGAGCGCGAGGTCACGCGCTTCCTGGAACTCGAGCCCGGTAATGCGGAAGCGGAACCCCAGTGCTGCCTGCACAGTGGCCACGTTGATCAGGCGCCGTTTCGTCTCGCTGTAGAACTCAACGGTCTCTGTGCCGTCTTCCTGTTTGATCCTGCGTTCGCGCGGCTGCTGTGCAATGAAGATGATCGCCATCCGGTCACCGATGTGATCCTTGGTGACGTCGTGCATCTTCTCGCCACCGTCCGCATCCAGCGTAATGGACACCTGCGGCTGGCTCGTCTCCGGGTCATAGTCCTGGATGGCATTGATGACATCGTCACCGGTGACAATGTTGCGCAGCTGTACCTCGGTGGGCAGACCTTCGTACTCGTAGCTTTCGATCTGCGATGGCCGGTCATTCGGCAATGCTGCCAGCCGGAACTCAAGATTGGCGAACTTGTTGATGATTTCCTTCGCGCGTGCCGGGTCCTGCATGCCGGGCAGGTCGAGCACGATACGTTCACGGCCGAGACGTTGGACCTGCGGCTCCGCC
>VGVE01000031.1 GCA_016874135.1 Gammaproteobacteria bacterium
CTCATCTGGAGCGTGCGCTGCGAATCGCAGAGGGGGTGCCTTTGTGTGATTGCAGCGCACGCTCCAGATGAGCGAGATCCATGCCGGTTTGAGGATGGGTTGGTATCTCGAGCGCTTTCATGCCGGCCCGTTCGATCAGCTGCAGGAAGCCGAAGTAGGTGGGGGATTCAACGGCGACGACACCACCTGGCGTGCCCACTGCAGTGAGCGCCAGGTGCAGCGCCTCAGAACAGCCGTTGGTAATCAGGAGCTCATCCGCGTCGATTGCGCAGCCCGCGTCTCGGTAGGATTGCCGGACTTTTGCAAGCAGACGATTTTCTCCCCGGAGAGGGCCGTAAGCCGCAAACGCGCCGGGGACGCGGCGAAGGGTTGACTGCATGGCGCTGCGCAGCGCCTTGACTGGCAGCCACGATGAGTCCGGTACAGCGGCGCCCAGGGGAATCAGACCGGTGGTTTCGCCGTCGATGTTCAGCAGATCGCTCCAGCGGCTGTTGGTCACACTGTGTGCTTTACGAGAAGGACGAGCCTGTTTGAGGGCAGGCGCCAGCGTTCGTGCCGCAGCACGGACAAAGTGACCGGACTTCTCGCGGGATTCCGCGAGCCCCAGGTCTTCCATCCGGCGCAGCGCGGCGATGGCGGTGTTGATGCTGACGCCTCGCATCCGCGCGAGATCTCGTACCGAAGGCAATCGTTCTCCGGCGAGGCGCTCCCCTGAACGGATTTCTTCCGCGAGCTCATCTGCGATCTGCAGATATCTTGGAACGGCGCCGCTGCTATCCGAGATTCTGTACCCATTCATTGTGAACGTTACTGTATCTGTACCCAGTATCAGCATCTTAGTAGTGTGCGTTGCATGAATACAACGCCATGGTTTGTAGAGCTCTTGCCGCTAGCCGGACTGGTTTTGGTCATGTCGATTACACCAGGTCCGAACAACGTGCTGGTGCTCGATTCGGGCATACGTTTCGGGGTGAGGCGAACCTTGCCGCATCTCTTCGGTATCACTGCCGGATTCGTTTTGCTCCTCCTGTTGGTCTTTGCCGGTATGGGACAGTTGATCGAGCGTCTCCCATGGTTCCTGTCGGCGCTGACGGTTGCGTGCAGTGGTTACCTCTTGTGGATCGCCTGGGTAATGGTCGGAAGCAAGGCCGGGCCGGGCACTTGCTCATCAGCCGAGTCTTCTGGGCGACCCTGGTCGCTTTCTGCGGCGGCGGGATTTCAGTTCCTCAACCCGAAAGGCTGGGCGATGGCCATTACCTGTGCAGGCCTTGCGGCAAAGCTCAGTGGAGGTGTGTTCCGTCAGGCGGCCTTGCTCTGCGTGATCGCGGCTGTATTGAACTTCCCGTGTGTGCTTGTTTGGGCAACATTTGGCGCCGCAGCCCGGCGCTCACTCGAATCGCCTGACGGCTTTCGACTGTTCAACTGGAGCATGGCGATGGCGCTACTGGTTACTGTCATCGTGATGCTGGAGGACGTGTTATGAAGTTCACTTATCACCTGCTCAACGTGTTTGGCCGTGAGTCTGATCCGTTCTCGGGGAATCCGCTCTGTGTGGTTGAATGCGTGGTCGAACCCGGACCGGTTATCAGTGATGCACAGATGCAGGCCATTGCGCGCCAGTTCAATCTCTCGGAAACCGTTTTCCTCGGCGAGTCCGATGCGGGCAATGCAGCCGATGCGGACGTGCGGATCTTCACGCCGGAATCCGAACTGCCTTTTGCAGGGCATCCAACGCTCGGCACAGCGTTTCTCGTGGCGCGACTGAGAGGCGCCCTGGGCATGGATCCTGAGATCAGACTCAGGATGAAGGCGGGGATCATCCCGGTACAAATCGCGGGCAACCTGTGCACGCTCACTGCCAAGGCACCGGTCTCACGTCTTCCCTATGCGGATGATGCAGCGTTCGCTGCGGCGTTCGGCTTAAATCCTGCTGATCTCGGAACAGATGTTTTGCCGACAGGCACCGTGTGCAAACCGCTGTGGATCCACACCGGTACCGCACAGCTCATCGTGCCGGTGAAGACGGAAGAAGCGGTTCGCCGCGCCACTCCGGACTATGCCCGTCTCGCTGCGGTAAGCGGCGGGCATGCGAATGTACACACGCTGCTTTTTCATATGACATCGACCCACAAGATTACGGCCCGGTTCTTCTTCGCCGTACAAGGTGCGCTGCGGGAAGATCCGGCAACCGGATCGGCATGTGCCAATCTCGGAGGTTGGTTGCTTGCCCATGGCGGCACTGTCCCGTTCAGCGGTGAAGTCAGTCAGGGTGAGGCAGTGCATCGGCCGTCCACGCTGCACCTGAACATTGATGCGCAGCGGCTGATCCGGGTGGGTGGCAGCGTGCGCTATCTCGGAAAAGGCGAGATGCAGCTATAGCCGCTCGGTGGTTGAGACTCTGGGCTGCTCAGCGTCTCGCTTCTTGAATTGACCGGGCTTGTTGTAGTCTGAGGGCAAGGAAGGACTGGGGAAGCCTGGGGTGTGGACGTCCGCTCTGACGTCGAACGAGTGCCGGACTGCGGTTCCGTGTCGGATCGCGCACCTAGGAATTCTCGGTTCTTTGGAGCTCTGTATCGCGGTTGGTCTGCTTTCGCCCGCCGCATACGCCCACGTGATCGCTGGCAAGGATGCTGCATTCGTTGCGAGCACAAAGGGTGTGGAGTTCATTCCGTTCGTGTACCTCGGGGCCAAACATATGGTGACTGGGGTGGATCATCTGGCCTATCTCGCGGGAGTGGTGTTCTTTCTGCAGCGCGCACGAGAGGTCTTGCTGTATGTCTCGCTGTTCGCGATCGGTCACTCCACCACGCTGATCTTCGGCGTTCTGAACGGTATCAACGTTTCACCCTGGTTCGTGGATGCGATCATCGGTCTGTCGGTCTGTTACAAGGCGCTGGAAAATCTCGGTGCCTTTACCCATTTCGGGTTTCAGCCGGATATGCGGGTGGCCGTGTTGCTCTTCGGTCTGGTACACGGCTTCGGACTCGCAACGCGGGTGCAGGCACTTGAGCCGAATCCAGACGGTCTCGTCGGCAATCTCATCGCATTCAATGTCGGTGTTGAGATGGGCCAGCTGCTCGGTCTGGCGCTCGTTCTCTTCGCGGTAGGATTGTGGCGCCACAGAACCGGGTTCGGCCGCTTCTCCGTAATCATCAACGCGGCGTTGTTTGTCACCGGAGTAGTGCTCACCGGAAGCCAGATTGCTGCTGCCCTGTATGGAGGCCCTTATGCATGACAGTGCAGAACCAGTGAACTCAGGGCGAATCATCCTGCCGCTGAAACACCTGCTGAAGTTGGCTGGAGGAGGGCTCATCATCGGGGCGTTTATGATTGTTGCCTTCATCCTGCCAGCAGAATACGGTCGGGATCCGCTTGGAACAGGCGCACGCACCGGATTGAATTCGCTCGGCTCGGCCGGCGCACAGGAATTTGATGGCGAGAACGACGCCAGGGCACTTGCGGTGGCCTACGAAACCCCGATGCGGTCCGATGTTGTTCACATTCCGCTGACGGACTTCCTCGGGGGTGCGCATGGTTCAGAACTCGAGTACAAGGTCGCCATGAAAAAAGGAGCGACGCTGGTGTATTCGTTCGAGGTCAAACATGTCAGGGAGGGGACGGGAAATTCCGCGGGTAGTGACAATGACCTTCGATATGACTTCCACGGCCACACACTGCCGAAGGCAGGCGAAAAGATGACGGTGGTGTCGTGGGGAGATGCCTATGGCAGTGAGGCGCAGGGCGCACTCACGGCGCCGTTTGACGGTATCCAGGGCTGGCAGTTTTCCAAGACGGGCGAATTGCCGATGGTGGTACATCTGCGTCTCAGTGGCTTCTACACGCTGATCGAACCCGGGCAGGAAGGTAATCTCGCGGGTATCGTGGCCAACGTTCCAGCCAGCGAAGCACGGCCCGGCGGCGTGCATCCCCCTTCAACAAACGAGTGAGGCAGTCATGGATCTTCAGGGTAAACGAATCATTGTGACCGGCTGCGCACGAGGCATGGGTGCCGCGACGATGCGTGCCTATGTGCGTGCCGGTGCAAAGGTTGTCGGCATGGATGTGGCAGACGAGACGGGGACTGCGGCTGCGGCCGAGGCCAACGCTCTGGGGCCGGGTGCCGCAAGTTATGCACACGTCGACATCAGCTCGCGAGCGAGCGTCGAGAGTGCCTTCGACGACGCGGTAAAGCGACTGGGAGGTCTGGATGCACTGGCGCATCCGGCGGCCATACAGCGTTCCTCCAATGCCGGTGATGTCAGCGTGGAAGACTGGGATCTCATGTTTGCCGTTAATGTGCGCGGCACGATGCTCACCAACCAGGTTGCGTATCGTTATATCAAGGCCGCAGGTGGGGGATCGATCGTCAATTTCGGCTCCATTTCCGGGCAACGTCCGGAACCCGGTGCTGCGGCATATTCCGCTTCAAAAGGCGCCGTGCATGCCTGGACACGAAGTGCAGCCGGGACGTGGGGCAAAGATGGGATCCGCGTTAACGCGATCCTTCCGGCGATGGCCACACCGATGTATCTCGAAGCCCGGGCTCGATCCACGCCGGGAGAGCTCACCGCCAGCCACTGGCGCAATCACGCCAGCATTGCTATGGGTGGAGTCTATGGCGATCCGGATCGTGATCTCGGGCCGGTGATGGTGTTCCTCGTTTCGGATGCTTCGAGATTCATCACCGGCCAGTTGATCCCGGTGGATGGCGGCCAGACCAGCGTGCGCTGATCTGTCAGAAGATCAGATTCTCTCAAGGAGGTTTCGCAGCGCATCGCAGTTCTTGACCCGTTCGTGCGTAGTCGCGCCGGCGAAACCTGCGTTGAGGCAGGTGACACCCGCTGCCTTGTAGGCCCGTAGGCGATCACGTACGAACCCTTCTGAACCCACCAGAGAGGTGGATTCGAGGAACTTCTCGGGTACTGCCGCTTCCGCTGCGTCTTTGCGACCAGAGAGAAACAGATCCTGGATGGCTTCTGCTTCCTTTGCGAAACCGTATTTACGAAACACTTGGTTGTAGAAGTTCTTTTCGCGGGCACCCATCCCACCCACATACAGGGCGATGTTGGGTCGTGCAGCATTGCGTAGCGGCTCGACGTTGTTGCCAATGGCGACGGTGCCGCCGGCAAATATTTCGAGGGGTGGCAGGGCAGGATCACGTTTCTTCTGTCCGCGCCGCAGCGCATCACCCCAGATGCTGTCTGCTTTTTCGGCCATGAAAAACGCCGGCAGCCAGGCCTCCGCGATCTCTGCGGTCATCTCGACACTTTTTTCACCGAGCGTTGCGAGGGCAATCGGGATCGTCTCGCGGTAGGGGTGATTGATGAGCTTGAGTGGTTTGCCGAGACCTGAGCCTTCTCCTGTTGGCAAAGGAATCCGGTATTTGTTGCCTTCGTGCGTGAGCTTGTCATCGCGCCGCCAGACCTTGTGACAGATCTCCACCACTTCTCGCATCCGCGCCACAGGGGCGTCGTAGGGGAGCGCATGAAAGCCTTCGATCACCTGTGGACCCGACGCGCCGAGCCCGAGCATGAACCGGCCACCGGACAAGGCATCGAGGCCCGCTGCGGTCATGGCCAACAACGCCGGTGTACGGCTGTAGATGTTCATGATTCCCGAGGCGATGGTGGCCCGCTGCGTGCGAGCGGCAAGAAAGCCCATGGCACTGACCGAATCGAACGAATAAGACTCCGCGACCCAGATGACATCGACCCCGGCTTTTTCGAACTCCAGGATCTCGTCGATCTGGCCGCCGACGTGACCACGGGAGTAGTGCGCTGAGATGGCGATTTTCATGGGGTCGATGCCGTGAAGGCGACTTGCCGGTCGGATGACACTCTCACAAGTCTTCGGCTTGCTCAAACTCCTGGCACGTATCACGCTGTGCCGCTGATCCCCATCCTTGGAGCCGCCTGATGGACTTCACCCTGCCGCGCAAAGTGGGCAAGAGCACACTCGAAGTGACACCGCTTGGATTCGGTGGTGGTCCGATCGGTGATCGCCGGGTACCGCTGGAAGAGTGTCTCGGCAGCGTCCGAACAGCCTGGGAGGGAGGCGTCCGGTTTTATGATACGGCGCCGTACTACGGCATTGGTCGTTCCGAACGCCGTCTCGGTGTGGCCCTCGCCGCGTGTGGCTCATCTGAGATGTTCCACATCAATACTAAGGTCGGCCGCACGCTCGAGCCGGAACCTTTCAAAGACGATTCACTGAAGACGTTTTCTCCCGGCGGTGGCGTGCGAACACCACGTGACAGTTCAAGTGGACATCGGGTGCACTTCGACTACTCCCATGACGCCATCCTGGCGCAGCACCGAGATTCTCTGCAGCGTCTCGGGTTGCCTGCAGTTGATAGCCTCGCCATCCATGACATCGACTATGGCCATCAGTGGCCGGAAGAAATCGATCAGGCGTTGCAACAGCTCTCGCGATCCGGGGGCGGCGGTGCAACAGCGCTCGAGTCACTGCGCGGCAGTGGTCACACCCGTGCCATCGGTGCCGGTTGCAACCGGGAGATGCGCAACTATGAAACTTGGGCGGGTGGTCTGCAGGAAGACCTGGTGGAGCGTATCGCTGATACGGTTGATCTCGACTTCCTCATTCTCGCGGGGCCTTACACGTTACTTGATACCATCGCCCTGCGCCGGGTACTGCCGTTCTGCAAGTCGCGTGGGATCGGCGCGATCATCGCATCACCCTTCGCCGGTGGCTGGCTGGCAGCGCCTGAGCGCATCAGCTACATGTATGGCGACACGCCAGCGCATGTCGTCGAACACACCGCGAGACTGCAGGCGATCTGCCGGTTATTCGATGTGGAACTCGCTGCAGCAGCGCTTCAGTTCCCCCTGGCACATCCGTCAGTCGCGGCGGTGATCCCCGGGGCGAAGTCGGCGGCCGAGGCGCAGGAAGCACAGCGGCTGCTCCGTGTGCACATTCCTGCTGCGTTCTGGACCCAGCTCAAATCCGCGGCGTTGCTCGATCCGGATGCACCGGTTCCGGGGTAAAAACTCAAGACGGCTCCTTCGTCAGCGCATCGCCCCAGGCATGCCACCATCAATGACGATGGTCTGTCTGGTGACAGAGGTGGACGGTACAAAGGCAACCAACTTTACGGCGATATCGTCGGGTTGTCCGACACGACCCAGCACCGCCTGCGCGCGCACCCGTGGCCACGTTTTCAGGGAGCCGCTTTGCCATCCGGGTGTTTTCAACCAGCCCGGGCGCGATGCAGTTCACCGCGACATGAGGTGACATGGCCACGGCCAGGCAACGAGTGAGGTGATTGAGTGCAGCCTTGCTCGATGAATAGGCGATGCTGCTGCTGCCGGGGCTGATGCCACCTGCGGACGAGATATTGACGATATGGCCACCCCCATCGGCCTTGAGCAGCTAGGCCGCAGCACGGGCGAGCAGGAATGGACCTCGCACATTGGTTTCCAGCACTCGGTCCCAGATGTCAGGCGTGAGCGCATCGAGGTCCGGGAATGGAATGCCGATGTTCCAGGCGGCGTTGTTGATGAGGATATCGAGGTGGCCATGCGTTTTGCCGACTGTAGCAATACACGCTTCGATGGAATCGGGAGAGCGCTGGTCGAGTTGAACGGCACTCGCGCTCCCACCGGTTGAGGTGATGTCCTGAACGGCTTCATCGGCCGCATCCCTCGCACCGACGTAGGTGATCACGACCGTTGCGCCTTCTTGTCCGAGCCTTCGGGCGATCTCACCGCCGACGTCACCGGAGCCCCCGGTGACCAGTGCCACTTTGCCAGTCAGTACTTTCATGTGATTGCTTCCGAGAAAAATCGCGGGAACTTTAGCTGCAGAAGCGTCCCGAGCGCGACCTTGAGTTCCTGAAACGGTCATCATCGCGTGCCTATGTTGCACCTGATCAGGGTTTCATGAAGGACCGAGCCTTGGCACCATGAGGAATCGACACCAGCATCCGGAAGCATCCGTGTCTGCAGATTACAAAACTCTCTCCGGGCTCGACACCGAACTGCCGCTCAGTGGCTTGCGGGTTGTGGATGTCAGTACCTATATCGCCGCGCCTGCAGCGGCCACGGCGCTCGGAGACTGGGGCGCGGATGTGATCAAGGTTGAAGCACCGGGTCTCGGTGATCCGCACCGGCACGGTTGGAAAGGCGCCAACTATCCACGCGCTGAAGTGAACTTTCCCTGGCAGCTGGAAGGGCGGAACAAGCGCTCGATCGCGGTTGATCTCAAGTCACCCCAAGGTCGCGCCATCATGACCCGTCTGATCAAGCGGGCGGATGTGCTGGTGGTGAACTTTCCTTCGCCGGTTCGCGATCGCCTGCAGTTGCGTTTCGAGGATGTGGAAGCCCTGAACCCGCGGCTGATCTACGCCTCACTCTCCGGTTATGGCGAAGACGGCCCGGACGCCAACATCCCTGGGTTTGACGTGAATGGCTATTTCGCGCGCTCAGGTCTTCTCGATGCGCTGCGTTATGACGGCGAGCCACCGGCGTTCTCCTTGCCTGCACAAGGGGACCGCATCAGTGCGATGACGCTTGTGGCGGCGATCATGATGGGTCTCTATCGGCGCGAACGTACTGGTCGTGGCGGCTGGGTGGGCACGTCGCTTTATGCCAATGGCGTCTGGGCGAATGCCACACTGACAACTGCCGCGCTGGCAGGTGCTGATCTGCAGCCGCGGCCGCCACGCGATCGGCCGCGCAGTGCGTTGCAGAACCAGTATGTTTCGAAGGATGGTCGCTGGTTCACGCTGCTCCTCTCCCAGGAAAACAAACGGTGGCCCGGTTTCTGTGAAACAGTGGGAGCAAAGGAACTGATCAGCGACCCACGTTTCGTGACCGCTGCCTTGCGCCTGCAGCATGCGACGGAGCTGACGGCGGCATTGGACGAGTCATTCGTGGCACATGACTGGGCGTATTGGCGCAATTGTCTGCCGTCCGCTGGAGCAGCAGTTGCGCCGATCAACAGCGTGCAGGACGTGATTGTGGATGAACAGGCTGTTCACGCAGGAATTCTGATCGATACCGATTCCGCTGATGTCCCGCGCAGTATCGCGGGTCCTGTGCGTCTCGGTTTTGCAAAACCCCGACTAGCGGGACAAGCGCCGGAACTCGGTCAACACACACGTGAAATCCTGTTGGAACTCGAGTACTCGGACGCAGAAATTGTCGCGCTTCGAACCGCTGGTGTGGTGAGCTGATCATTCATTAGATGTGAGGAGGGCGAATGGCGAACGGACGAACCGGTGACAAAGTGGATATGCTCATCATCGGCGCTGGCGCTTCGGGCGCCGCTGTCGCCTGGAGTCTCGCTGAAACCCGCATGCAGATTCTCTGCATTGAGCAGGGTGACTGGGTGAACCCGGCCAACTACCCAAGTACGGGGCGGGACTGGGAAATGTCCAACCAGCGTGAGTGGGCCATCAGCCCGAATGTACGCAAGCGCCCGGCGGACTACCCCATCAACGATGAGGAGTCGCCGATTGCCATCGCCAACTTCAATGCGGTTGGTGGCAGCACGATCCTGTATTCATCCCACTTTCCGAGGTTCCACCCTTCTGACTTCCGGGTGCGTTCACTGGACGGCGTCGCCGATGACTGGCCGATCAGTTACTTCGACCTCGAACCGTTTTTTGCGCTCAACGACTGCAATATCGGTGTCGCCGGACTGGCCGATGATCCGGCACTGCCGGCACACACACCACCACTCCCGCCAGTGCCACTCGGCACCATTGGTGAAACCATGGCGAGGGCATTCAATGAACTCGGCTGGCACTGGTGGCCCTCCGATACGGCGATCATCACGCGTGAATATGAAGGGCGTGAACCCTGCGCCAACATCGGCAGTTGCAATGTCGGTTGTCCCAAGGGTGCGAAGAGCAGTGCCGATGTGAGCTACTGGCCGGTGGCGCTGCGTGCCGGGGTCAAACTGAAAACCCGTTGTCGGGTGCGCGAAATCACCGTCGGTCCGGACGGCATGGCCACCGGTGCAATCTATTTCGACGAGCAGGGTGTTGAACATCACCAGGCTGCGGAAATGGTGATCGTGGCCTGCAACGGCGTAGGTACGCCGCGGCTCCTCCTCAATTCGAAGTCATCCCAGTTTCCGGATGGGCTGGCCAATCGGTCAGGACTCGTCGGCAAGAATCTCATGTTGCACCCCTGGGGCAACGTGCAGGGGATCTTTGAACAGCCTCTGGACCGGTTCGGGCCAGAAGGTTCATGCATGTTGTCACAGCAGTTCTACGAAACGGACAAAGCGCGTGGATTCGTGCGTGGCTACAACATGCAGATTACGCGCGGGCGAGGGCCGGTGTTGACCGCTCGCGCCGCCTTGTGGCGGGGTGAACTGCCTTGGGGCACGGATCATCACAAGGTTTTCGAGCGTTTGTACAACCACTCGATCTACCTCGGTATCTGCGTTGAAGACCTACCGGAAGAAATAAACGCTGTGACGCTTGATCCACGGTTGAAGGACGCCCACGGAATTCCGGCCCCGAAGATCAACTATCGGCTGTCGGAGAATTCGCGGCGCATGCTGGCACACGGTCTGGAGCAGGGCTCCCACGTGATGAGAGTAGCAGGCGCCATCCGCACCGAATCAGTCGGCCCGATCCGCATGGCGGGCTGGCATCTGCTCGGTACGGCGCGTATGGGCAATGATCCACAGCGCAGCGTCGTCAACAGCTGGGGCAGAAGTCACGACGTAAAGAACCTGTTTGTTGTCGATGGCAGTGTCTTCGTGACCTCCGGCGGCGTGAACCCAACGACCACGATTCAGGCGGTTGCCTTGTATATCGCCGATCAGATCAAGCAACGCCTCGCCAACCTCTTTGATTGAGTAACCGACATGAGCGAAACCCTCATCAGCTCCGATTTTCCGTTGTCGCCCGCGATGCGACGCACACTCGACACCGTGCTCGAGATCATCGTACCTGCCGATCCGGAACGTGGTTTGCCCAGTGCGCGAGACGTGAACGTGGTGGCTTATCTCGCAGAGCACTCGGCGGGCTATTGGGGTGAACTCGAACGGCAGCTTCAACTACTCGATGCATCGGCACGCCGCCAGTTTGCGGTGCCGTTTGCGGAGCTCACACCGGATGAGCGCATGCGTGTCGCACACCAGTTGCGCAGTGCTGATCCCACGTTCCTGCGTCGTCTCGCCCTCGAAGCCATCACCTGTTACTACCAGGACGATCGGGTCATGCTGGCCATTGGCCTCGAACCACGACCACCGGCGCCAAAGGGGCATGAGGCTTATACCGGTGATTTTTCGCTGGTGAATCCCGTCGTTGCGCGAGGATCGATCTGGCGACGTACTGACAACTGAAACACATACAGGAGAAGAGAAGATGCAGCGTCTGAAGAATCGCGTCGCCCTGATCACAGGGGCCGCTTCCGGCATCGGTCGTGCAACCGCAGAGACGCTGGCTCGGGAAGGCGCGCGTGTGATTGCGACAGACCGCAATCAAGCCGGCGTGCAGGCGGTGGTGACGGGAATTCAGAACGCCGGCCTTCAGGCTCGTGCACTCTCTCAGGATGTGGCGAGCGAAACAGTCTGGGCGGATGTGATCGCCGACATTCGTCTGCACGAAGGTGCGCTGCATGTAGTCGTCAACAATGCGGGTATTGCCTGGGCGGGGTCGATCCTCGACATGTCACTCGATGATTGGCGCAAGCAACAGGCGATAAACCTCGAAGGGGTATTTCTTGGCATTCGTTCGGCGGTGCCGCTGATGCGTGATTCCGGTAGCGGATCGATCATCAACGTCTCATCCGTGGCCGGGCTGAAGGGATCCGCCACGTTGGCAGGTTATTGCGCGACCAAGGGTGGCGTGCGTCTTCTCACCAAAGGAGTGGCGCTCGAGTCTGCAGCTTCGGGCTGGAACATTCGAGTGAACTCGGTACACCCCGGCATCATCGATACGAACATCTGGCAGACCGTGACACCGGCGGCGATGCGCATCGAGAGCAATTCGGTTGATCCGCATGCACTGGCGTCGGTGAGCACGCCAGGAGGCAAGGCCGGGCATGCGCAGGATATCGCCAACGGAATTCTCTTCCTCGCGTCGGATGAGTCCTCCTACATGAACGGTGCAGAGCTGGTGATCGACATGGGGCATTCGGCGTAACCTGCGGTCTGGAAACCGCGGAGTGCGCCCCGATCAGTCGGCAGAGAGATCACGCAACTTGATGAGCACCGGCAGTAACTGCGTCATGCCCGGTTGTTCCACGAGTTTGACGATGGTGCCATCTGGATCGTAGAACGCGACGATACTGCCGGAAGAATCGGGACCTGAGCAGCAGGGCGTGACCGGAGACACGAACTGCAACCCCTGAGCCTTCAGTGTGGCGACATCCCCGTGGATGTCTGATGTTGAAAACGCCGTGCGGTGAATGCCGAGGTGATTCACGGGAACGGGCCAGAGCGGTGTCGGATCAAAGGGGTGAATCCATTGCACGAGTTCGATCGTTGAGCCGTCGAGCCGGTGTGTCAGGATCGCGCCCTTTCGTTCAATTGATTCACCAGCCGCGGCGAGTTCTGGAAAACCCATTGCGCGGGCAACTTCGGCAGACTCGATCCGTGGAAGCTCTTCAGTCAATTCGTATCCCAGCATCCGATACCAGGCGAGTGAACGATCGAAGTCGCTGACGTTCACATTCATCGGGCCGAAGCCCGTCAGGTGAGCGTTGCTCGCGGTTGTTTCTCCCGCGGCAGCGGTCTCGGCAATTTAGTAGAACGTGCCATCGGGATCCATGAAGGTCGCGAAGCGGGTGCCGTCTGCTCGTACAACTGGTTCGGATAGGAAGCGGATGCCTTGGACAGAGAATTCTTGCCAGGTCCTGTCGAGGTCGTTCGTATAAAACACACCCTTTGCCATGCCGAGACGATTGAGTCTTGCGTAAGGGGGCTCATCATCGCGTGGAATGGTGAACTCGATCAGATCGATCGTGCCGCCCATAAATCCAAGGCCAATGAGTTCACGATGCAGCAGATAACCGCCAGCGGTGGGTCCCTTTGAGCCGTCGTATTCCGTCGGGGTTTCAATGCCGATGGCGCGCGCTATTTCCTGGGTGTTGGTGTCCGAAAATCCGGACAGCGTGGTAAAGCCCAGTTTGCCGTAGAACGCGCACGAGGCTTCGAAGTTGCTCACGTTGGTGTTGTAGTGAACGCCGGACAGGATGTGGAGTTTTACTTTGGACGCCTGGGTTATGCGGAACGAGACCTTCTGAGCAGTTGCTACAGGTATGGCTTCGATTGAGTCAGTGGGAGAAACGCTGGCTATTTCGACCGAATTATCAGCTGCCAGGGTAACGGGGATATCGACTGATTCAACGCAGGCGTTCGATCCAACTGTTCCGAACACCGTGACATGATTGAGCCGTACCACTAGAGGTGAGAGCTGTCACTACATCCAATCACGAAGCGGGCTTGACCAGCGACAGCAGCGAACGATTCCTCGACTGGGACTTGATTGGCGTTGAGTTCCTTGAGGAATCGTGTGAACTCGATGTTCGAAGGAGGCTCATCTGCAGGTTGCAGAAGAACGATGATTAAAGCCACTGTCAGCACCGCGACACCGAGCAAGCTCAGAAGTACGAGGAAAAACCGTTTCAACACTAGAGATCAAAGTCCGATTTGCTGAGCCACGCCACCATAAAACCGTTCCCGTATGGCCGGGCTGTAGCCTGCCAGCTGCCGCTCACAGATCGCAACCGCCGAACCAGTACCTTCCACGTGGGGATAGTCGCTGGAAAAACAGAGCAGCTCTGGTCCTACAGCGTCGAGTACCGGCTTGATGGGCTCGTTCACAACCAATGGCGTCACCGTCACTTGGCGGCGCAAATATTCCGACGGCGCGAGAGGCAGCTTGTATGCAGTGCCGGCAAAGTCCGGCCGGAACTCACCATCGGCTAGAAGGGCATTGCGCGACCGGCCCACCGCGTGATCCATCACGCTCACGAGGTGGGGAAGCCAGGAGATGCCCACTTCTTCGACGATCACCGTCAGCTTCGGATGTCGCTCGAGTACGCCGTCATAGACCAGCGCGCCGAGCAGCAGCTGCGGCCCGAGCTGTGGAGCAATTGCCATGCTAAGCAGGCTGTAAGTGGAGAGATCTGCCGCACCATTGTTGGCCCAACCGAACTGGATGCGTTCCCGGGAGAAGCCCACGTGGGCGATTGCCGCCATGCCGAGGTCTTCGGCGGCTGACCAGATCGGTTCAAAGTCCGGATGAGTGATCGAACGAGCTAGTGCGCCTTGGCCATCACTGCCGAATCGTCCGACGCCAACTGGAGATTCGCCGATCGCAAATCCGCGACTGCCGAGTGCACGCATGCGGGTCATTTCGGCGATGGACGCAGGAACGTCGTTGAGATCGATCTGCGTCACCGGCTTCAGCCGGTCGGTGTAACCGGACATGGTGTCCATGGCCCAGCGGTTCCACGCCTGGCGTATCTTCCAGCTGAGATCAAATCGCCGTCTGCGAGCGGCCTGTACCAACGGGTTGACAAGAAAGGACGGATTGAGAAACTGGATATCAATGCCCTCCGCACCACACAGCTTGAGCCGGGCCACCGGATCCACCACAGGATCTCCAACGGCTTCGTTCTGGCGCGTTGGCTGGCGGTCATCCGTCATCTCGAGATGTTTGACGAAGCCCGGCAGAACGGTATCCCACGTGCTGCCGGGTTGCTGGTGATCCGGCAGTTGTGAGAGTGCGGGGTTGTGGATGCCGAATACGGAAGCGGCAACGCCGATGAACCTTTCCGGTGGCCCGAGTTCCGCCGCGATTTTTGCATCGGTGCGTTCCAGCCAGTCGACTGGTTCGTGCAGGTGGGCATCCACATCGATGATTCGCATTCGATAGGTCTCCGGTTGTTCCGAAACCGCGTGGTGCGAGCATAACCGTTGCCATACCAAGTCAGGTAGCGACGGAGGAGCCTGGCGCGCAGATGGTTCTGCTGGCCACTGTACGCGCCGCGATCAAGAAAACCAATTGGCACCCTGCCTTGACCGCCGACGATACGTTCCATCGGTTAGATCGTCTTTGAGATCACGCACTATTTCCGCGTCGGAACCTCACACGTATTCGCCAAACATACGTCTCGATCCACTAAGGATAGATCAAGGTGTGTGCCGAGCGACGAGGCAGGAACCTTGAAGTTTTTCTAACTGGTTTGGCACGGAACAGGTATCCGAGTCGTGCTTCCGGAACGCGGTGCTGCACTGCAATCGATCGGGCATTGACCTTGGCGAAATAGCTTTTTTACGAGAACCTCTGGTCTTACGGATCCGCGTTGCGTCTTTGCACTCATAACAAGTGTTGAGCGGGCGTTGTCCGGATGTGATCTAACGTCACGTATAAGGTAAGGGACTTCCGTCCCCGAGGCGAAGATGACTGCAGTTGTATTGTTCTTTTTTATTGCTGTCGCTTTAGCACCATGGTTGGCAAGAATACGTGTAGTCAGGGAGGCACTTCTCTCCGCTGAGATTCAAGCAGCCGAATTTGAGGCCAAGTACGTTCCGGGTGCTTATCTGGACTCCGTGACATTCTGTTGTGCGGCCATGGCCGCCTTTCTGTAGTGAGTGATCAGCCCATGCTTGATTACTTGGGTTATTTTTTCTTGGCAGGAATGGCGTTTCGAATCACCGTCAACACTTGCGTGACAAAGATAAAAGTTGATGAACTCTTGTCCGGCGAAACCACGACTCCCGCAACGGAAGACGTACTAAGCATCAAGCAGATCTGAGGTGCGCGGTTCGACGCGCAATTGCGAGGATCAGTCCTCCGGCACGAGCTTCACGAGATTCGAGTTCATCAGTTCGATCGACAGCGACAACGGGTTCTTCGGGTGCACCCACGCGAGCCGCTCGTCGACGCTTGAGAAGCGAGCGCCGTTTCCCTTCAACGCATCTGCCGCCGCGGCCGTATCATCGACGTAGTACCCGATCGAGTCGATTCCTTCGCCACGTGTGGCGATGATCTTGGCGAGGTTGCTGTCCGGGGCGTCGGGTGCGAGTACCTCGATGATGAGGCCACCGAGTCGCACTAGGAACATATCGCCGAACGGCGTGTTGTTCTTCTCGCGCAACAACTCGGCCTTCAGCACATCACGCGTATACGCGTATGCGGCATCGAGGTCGCGTACGCGGACGTTGATCTTCGCAAAGCGCATATCTCTCACGGGGTGTCTCCTTTGCTGCGTTTTATTGGTTCGATGGTGAGCTTGCACCGGAACTCCGGGTTGCTCGCGCGCCGATGACAGGTGATTTAACCCGCACATCTGTCGCGGGTGCAAACGCTGCCAGGAAGGGACAGGAAGGGACAGGAAGGGACAGGAAGGGACAGGAAGGGACAGGAAGGGTATTATCGAGCAAGCTACGGATGCCAGCCTGCGGCGATAGGGCAGCCTCTGGTCTGCACGCGTAGGTACGCGTCGTTCATGAGCTAGGCGGCAACAGGTATCCGGCGCAGCATTGGCAGCGGTGTGCCGTAGGTCGTGCGCCTCCAGATCCTCTCGAGCGGGCCGAATCGGAAGAAGCGGAGCCACAATCCGCTTACCACGCACTGAAGCGCGAAGACCATGACTGCAAAGAACATGCACTCGACGAGACCGATCGTGCCACCCTGGGCGAGGCCGATGCCGTAGAACACTGATACGCCGATGAGCGTCTGGCTGACATAGGTAGTCAACGCCATGCGACCCACCGGCGCGAGCAAGCGCAACGCCACACCCACACGTGACTGCCAAAGAAGGGCGAAGCCGCTGGCATAGGCGAACCTCATCGCAGGAACGGCGATGGCGAACAGGGCCTGCTCGACGACCCACATCGTCGTCGGCGGGTACTCGGGCGTTGCCCAGTCGATCGGTACAAGCGCGGCATTCCCGATAACACCCACGACGGCACTCATCACAAAGATGCGGCGCAAAACCAGCTTGTTGTCGACGAGGTTCCGATAGAGGCGACGCTTGCCGATCCTGGCTCCGACCAGAAACATGCCGAGGACCGAAACCGCCTTTCCGTCATAGATCATCTGCAGGGCTTTGATGCGAAGTAACTCAAGGTTCGTGTTGAAGATCGCCCAGGGATCCGTTCCCGCGAAGATTCGAGCGCGCTCAAAAAAATCTCCCGCGGGGTCGGAACCTTGTTCGGGTGCGGCCAGCGGGATAACGAGTGCGATCACCAGCAACGGCCAGAGCGCACGTGCGAAGAGTACAGCAGCGGCAGCTCGGCCTATCCCCGTCGCCGTCCAACGCGCGGTCGCGAGCAGCACAAATCCGATGAGCGCGTAGTCCTTCAAGATGTCGCCATACCAGATCAGCGCATGCGCCATGCCGATGATGAACAGGATCGTGAGGCGGCGTGAGAAATGGCGGGTGAAATGCGCACCACGCCGCTCAGCGCTATCGAGCTGCACCGCGAAGCCGATACCGAACAAGAGTGAAAACAGCGAAAAGAACTTGCCTCAAATGAGGAAATCCGAAAGCGCTGCAAGCGGTGTGTCGATCCCGAAACGACCGAGAGCGACTTGCTCCGCCTGGGTGATCCACTCGTAGCCGGAAAAGGTGGAGACATGCGAGATGAAGATCCCGAGCAATGCGAAGCTGCGCAGTGCATCGAGTACATCAGCGCGCTCGGTATCGGCGATCGGAGCGTTCATGGCGTGTCCTCACGGTGTGAAGACTCCCCGAACGGCGGCGCGCAGCTCGCGCTCCCATGCTTTGCGCGCAGCCGCTCGACTGCGCCTCGGCTCGAGCGACACGAGCAGGTGCCCATAGGTGGCGGGCCGGAGGAGAAGTGCGCCGAAGAGAACGACGAGGGTTTCGAGCTTCGCGTGCTTGCGTAACGCCCCTTTTTTGACGCCGTGTGCGATCCAGCTCAGCAGATGTGCGACCAGCTTGCCTGCGGGGCGGCTGGTGTCGCTTGCAGGCACCGCGACTTTAAGACCTGGGCCTGCATCCCCCGTCGACATGAGCCAATGCACGATCAGTCGTGCGGCAGCCGGATGATCGAAGAGGTGGAGGCCGGCAACTGCGCAGATGTCTTCGAGTATCTGCAACGAAGGCGGGATCGACGGGTCGAAGCGCGGCGCTACGGTCGAAAACACATCAGCCGCAACACGATCGAGCACGGCGTCCACGAGCGCTGCTTTGCTCGGGAAGTGGCGATAGAGGCTGCTGTTGTCGAGGCCCGCCGCTTCGCCAAGCTGACGCATGGTCATCGCTTCGAAGCCATGCCTCGCGAAGAGGTCGACGGCGCAGGCAAGAATGCGTTCTCGCGAGCCGCGTCCACGTGGCTGGGACCGTCGAGCGGAGGAAGTCATCATGGACTATATAAAAGCAAGCGATTGCTTGCGTCGCAATTGGTATGGCTCATGAAACCGGATGCGTCCCACCTTTGGGGAAGTTGGAACCCGGAATTTCCGTGTGCGGACAACGGGTTGGAGCAGCGCTCCATCTGGTCCGGATTGCGACCTGCGCACATCCACAGGCCCTCCCGATGCGCTGCCGGGTACACCAGCAAGCAAGAAGCGACTGCCGCCCGCGGCGGTCTTATGCTCTGCAGCCCTCCGGTATGCATCAGTCGAGGAGACTTTTTTGCAGGGCAACTCACCCTCCACTGTGCTCGTCACTGGCGCCACGGGCTTCATCGCCCGGCATGTCATCGTCCAACTGCTGGATGCAGGGTTCACCGTGCGTGGCACGGTGCGCTCACTTCGCTCCGAAGCTGCGCTTCGTGCCGATCTGGAAACGGCGTTGCAGGACCGAACCTGCATTCAACGGTTCACATTGGTCGAGGCGGATCTGAATCGGGATAAGGGCTGGAGTGAAGCGGTGGCAGGTTGCCGTTATGTCCAGCACGTGGCGAGCCCGGTACCCATGCAGGCGCCAAAAAATCCCGAGGAGGTAATCCGTCCCGCACGAGACGGCACGCTCCGGGTCCTGCGCGCGGCAGCCGCAGCGGGTGTCGAGCGGTTTGTCTATACCTCGTCCGTGTCAGCGGTGGTATCCGGGGTGCCGCGTAATCGCGTCCTTACTGCTGATGATTGGTCTGATGCGGAAGCATCAGGTGTAGGGCCGTATGAACGGTCCAAGACACTTGCCGAGAGAGCAGCCTGGACATTCGTGGGTTCGGCGGAAGCTGACGTGATGCAGTTTGCCGTGGTCAACCCCGGTGCTGTCATTGGACCGTTGATCGGTACCGAAGCGAGTACCTCACATGAACTGATCCGCAAACTGCTTGCTCGTGAAGTACCGGGCATTCCGGATCTTTGTGTCGCAGTGGTGGATGTACGTGATGTGGCCGCGGTGCACCTGGCCGTCATGACCGCCCCTGAAGCTAACGGTCGGCGCTATCTCACGGCCGGGCCTAGCTGTTCGCTGCGCGACATCGCTCAAGTTTTGGCGCAGCACTGTGCGCCACGTGGCATTCGCATTCCAGTGTGGCCGATTCCGAAGTGGCTGATCCAGCTGGTTGCGGTTTTCGACAAGACTGCGGCGCTAGCGTTACCGGACATCAACAACCCCTTTTCGCTGGAGTGTTCGCCTGCAATGCAATTGCTCCGCCGACCATGGCGACCATGGCCGGAGGTTGTACGTGAAACCGCCGACAGCCTGATCGCTGCAGGACACGCGCGCTGAGGCTTACTTACCGATGTAACGATCGAACACAGACGTGTAGTCCTTATGCTTGTGTTTGTCGAGCATGGCGGCGTTCAGCGTCGTGAGCAGCGCGTTGAAGTTCTGCGCGATCTGTTCATCACTCCCAATTTGACCGACCTTGTATATGGACCCCAAGGCATCGAGACGGCGCACCGCGTTGTCACGCGCAATTTCATACCTGCGCTACATCTTGCCGATGGTGATCAGGGCCTTGTAGATGTCCTTCAGCTGCTCGATGAAGTTCTTACGCACATCGATGCTGAACTCCGTTTCCCCGATGACGAACTTGAGTTCAACGTCCATGTCGATGGTTCCAGCCGTTTCGATGGTGACTTCACCGATCTGTTCGGACGAGTACTCGTAACGTTTGATGCTGCGTTTGGACGATACTGCGGAGTCGCCATCCACATGGATAAGTGCGAGGTTGGTGAAGCAGTATTCGTCCTTTTTCGACTTGATCAAGAAAAAGATCTTTTCGTTGTCTTCATGGAAGAGGTAGTCATCTGCATCCACCTTGTCATAGTCCGAGGTTGGAACGATAACGCCGATGTCGGAGAGGCCGAGGGCTTCCGATGCGAGTTTCTTGAACAGGGCTCGACCTTATGGAATCAACTTGGCGGAAGCCTAGCTCAGTGAAGCGCATCTTGACCTTTACGTAGGAAATCTAGATCCGGACGTAGTTAGCAAGCTGCCCAATAGCGCATCGGGGAAAGAGGCAGCCGGACATTCGACAGGTCCGGCTGCTTCACACGTCAGATCGCAGTCATCCCCGCATCTACAGTGAACTCGGCTCCGGTGACGTAATTCGATTCATCCGAGGAGAGGTAGAGGATGCAGTTGGCGATGTCTTCAGGCTGACCGACACGGCCGAGCGGAATCCGCATCTGGCCGGTCTCGGGCTGTTGCCGACCTTGTCCGGCGACAGCGGCGGCCTGCATGTTGGTCCAGATCACACCCGGGTGAACGGAGTTGCAGCGGATGTTGTCCGCGCCACCCTCCACCGCGATCACTTTGGTCATCAGACGCACACCACCCTTCGAAGCACTATAGGCGCCGCAGGTGGCCATACCTACGAGGCCGGCCACGGAAGACAGATTGACGATGGTGCCGCCGCCGTTCTTCTTCATCTGCACCATGCCGTACTTGCAGCCGAGAAAGACGGAAGTGAGGTTGACGTCGATCTGGCGCTGGAAATCCGCGAGGGTCAGATCAGCAATGGTTTTGAGGACCGCGATGCCGGCGTTGTTTACAAGGATGTCGAGCTTGCCGTAAGTCGAAACTGTGGTGGCGATGATCTCTTGCCAGCGGGATTCGTTGGTGACGTCCTGGGCCATCGCTATGGCGTTACCGCCGGCGGCGCGGATCTCGGCGGCGGTTTTTTCAGCGCCTTCGAGATTGACGTCGGTGACCACTACCGATGCGCCCTCACGGCCCAGCGTGAGGGCCGTGGTCCGCCCGAGACCCGGGTTGGATGCGCCGCCGGTAACGATGGCGACTTTGCCTGTGACTCGACCCATGTGAACTTCCTCTTTATCGTTGGTGGCTCATCTTAGATCGGGACCTTCCCAACATGAAATTCGGCATTCACGCGGGCCCTCAGGATCTGACCATGGACGAGCTCATCCGCCTGTGGAAGACCGCGGACGACAACGGCTTCCACTGGGTTTCCGTGTGGGATCATTTTTATGCCAATCCGCTGAAGGACCGGGCGCGAACCAACCCGTGTTTCGAGGCCGTGGCGGTGATGGCGGGTCTCGCCGCGCATACGACGAACGTGCGGGTGGGCTGCCTCATGTTCTGTGCGCTATTTCGAAACCCCGGTGTACTCGCCAAGGCGGCGGTCACCATCGATCACCTTTCGCAGGGGCGGGCCGAAATCGGTATCGGCGCAGGGTGGTTCGAAGAGGAGTTCCGTGAATTTGGATACGGCTTTCCGTCGCTCGGCAAACGCCTCGATCAGCTCGAAGAAGCCCTCACGGTCATCCGTTCGCTTTGGCGTGAAGATGTCACGAATTTCAAGGGTGACTACTACGACGTGCAGGGTGCCGTGTGTGCGCCGAAACCGGTGAATCCGAAGATGCGGATCTGGATCGGTGGCACGGGTCGAGACCGTACACCCCGCATCGCCGCCAACTACGGTGACGGGTTCAATCTGCCCTATACACCGGCACGGGCTGCAGCCTCACGCATCCGTGTGATGCGCGAAGAGTGTGAACGGATTGGCCGCGATCCAAAAGAAATCGAAACCAGTGTGAATCTCGGTTTCTATCTGGGGGGGCGCAAGCCCGACATGAATCCGGAAGGTTGTCTGCTCGGTTCGGCGCAGGAAGCCGTCGACAAAATCGGTGAGTACATCGATCTCGGCATCGATGGGCTCAACATCGCATTTCGACCGCCCATCGATTGGGATGCCTATCACCTCTACATCACCGATGTGATGTCGAAGTTCAAATAGGAAAGGTGCGGGGCACGACTGGCAATCTGCAGCGTCAGCCAGCAGGGAGGGTCAGCACGGTTTCATCGGTGAAGTTGAGCCACTGTCCACGAGTGGTCTGATAAGGCACGCCAGCTGTGCATGTGGGCGTTCCCTCCGGCGCACGCGCTGCGGCATAGGAGAATTCAAGTCGCAGCGTCTGCCGGGCACCGGCCTCCAGGCGAATGACAGGAATCTGCACGGGGCTGATCTGCCAGCGATCATCAGGAGAGCTGCAGGTGAGGTGCACGTCGATCGCGCGGCTGGTCGAGTTGTGGAGCGACAGGTCTGAGGTGAAGTGTCGATCAGCTGATTTGACCATTGGCACCGCTTCAGGCAGAAGTGTCGAAGCCAATGCAAAGTTGTCGTAGTTGTCGATCGGTGCAACGAGGTCCATCGATTTCACCGCGCCAGCAAGAATCGGTGCGATGGATACGTCTCCATCACGAACACTCACAAAGAGGAGATGATCGAAGGAGCCGGTCTCGTCAAGGTTAGTGCCAGAGGTCGCGGCTGAATTGGTCATGATGTACCGCACGCCATCCTGCTCTCGAAAATGGTAATGGTGGTGATGCCCATAGATGACGTTCTTCACCCGGTGTTTCACAAACAGCTGATGCAGAGCAGCCGCGTTGTCGAAGAGATGTGGCGGGCGATGCATGAACACGAAGATGTGGGGTGACCGGTCCCGTTCGAGCGTACGGGTCAGCCACACGAGTTGCTCGCCGGTGATGGCATGGGGCTCGCCCACTTCATCGGAATTGAGCACGATGAAACGCGCGTTGCCGTAGGTCCACGTGAAGTAGCGCTTGCCCCAGATGTCGCTGTAGACCTGTGAGGCGAGCGCTGATGGCATCTTTGACGCGTCATAAACATCATGGTTCCCGGCAACGGGGACGAACGGAATGGATCCGAGCGGAGCGATCTGGTTGCGAAACCTTGCCCATTCGGCGCGAAACGAAGTCTCGTCGGTCAGATAACCCCCGATCATGTCGCCGACCTGCACGACAAAGGCCGGTTTCAAGCGCGCAGTCTCGTCGATGATGCGATTGAACCCGGAAGGATCATGAAACTGGCTGTCGCCCAGAACCACGAAGTGGAATTCGTGCTTGGCTTCCTGCACTGCAGGCTGTGGCGGCGCCGCGTTGAGATCGACGGGAGTGCCGAGGAAGACCAGGGTCGGTATCAGGAAACGTAGTCGAAGCAGGCTATTCATCATTGTTCATCCGGTCCGGAGCGGAGCAGAGCGAGCAGTTCATTCACATCCAGCCGCGCGCTGCTGTCTGCGCCTTCGAGCAAACGATCGGCAAGATCTCGCTTGCGGTGGTGGAGGTCAACAATCTGTTCTTCGATCGTGCCCTTGGCAACCAGTCGATAGATGGTGACGGGGCGAGTCTGCCCGATGCGGTGGGCGCGATCTGAAGCCTGGTCTTCCGCCGCCGGGTTCCACCATGGGTCCATATGGATCACATAGTCCGCCGCGGTGAGGTTGAGCCCGGTCCCCCCGGCCTTCAGGGAGATGAGGAAAACATCACCTTCACCGGACTGGAAGGCACTGACGCGTCGTGTACGTTCTTCGCGTGGCGTTTCTCCATCGAGGTACTGATAGGAGATACCCGCAGAAACCAGCAGCTTCTCGATGATCTTCAGGTGTTTGACGAACTGCGAGAACACCAGCACCTTGTGTCGCCCCTGCAGGAGTTCGTTCAGCAGTTCCATGAACTCGGCGTGTTTGGCGCTCTTGCGGATGCCGGTGTCGTGGACTAGCCGCGGATGGCAACACGCGAGACGTAGCCGGGTGAGCCAGGCGAGTACCTGGATCTGCTTCGGGCCACCATCGTTGAGGTCGATACCTTCGAGTACCGACAGAGCCTGGCGGCGTAGTGCTTCGTAGAACTGCGCTTCCTCCGGAGAAAGGGTCACTGCGTGAACGATCTCCGTTCGTGATGGCAGATCGTTCAACACCTCCGCCTTGGTGCGGCGCAGGATGAAAGGTGCTATCAGTCGTGCCAGCCGGGTGCGGGCGTCCGCATCCTCATCCCGTTCAATGGGCAATGCATAGAGCGAACGGAAGTGTTCAGCGGAACCGAGCAGACCCGGATTCAGAAAGCTGAACAGGGAGTACAGATCCATGAGGTTGTTCTGAATGGGCGTTCCCGTGGTCGCCAGGCGAAACCGCCCTCGGAGCGCCCGTGCCGCCTGCGCACGTTTGGTGGAGGCGTTCTTGATGGCCTGGGCCTCGTCAATGACGAGCACGTTCCACTCCATCTGTTCGAATCGTTCGATGTCATTCTGCAAGACACCGTAAGTGGTGATGACCACATCGAAGGGTTTGAGGCTATCGAGGAGATTCTGTCGATCAGAAACGGTACCGGCGTGGACGATGATGTTGAGGGTAGGCGCAAATCGGTGGGCTTCGTTGCGCCAGTTATCCACGAGGGATGTGGGCGCGATGACGAGTCCCGGGCCTTCACCGGCGCGCAGCAGCAGAAGACCAAGGGTCTGCACGGTTTTGCCGAGGCCCATGTCATCTGCCAGACACGCGCCGACGCCCCATGCGGCAAGCCGCGCGAGCCAGCGTACGCCATCTTCCTGATAGGGCCGAAGTTCCGCTTGCAGGGTTGCGGGAAGTGCAGGTTCGAAGGCATGTGCATCGCGCAGGCGCGCCTGTTGTTCCTGCCAGGAATCGTCTGCATCCAGTGTGCTTTCATCGAAGAGGTCTTCAAGCGCATGGGCGGCCAGCGGATTCAATCGCACCGTTTGACCACGGGTGCTGGTCACGCTGCGCAACGTATCCAGCTGCTTGCGAAAGGACTTCGACAAGGCGATGTATTCACCTTCACCCACGCGGATAAAGCGGGAGCGGGGATTCTCTTCCAGCAGCATCATGAGGCGCGCGAGGCTGATGGCGTGATCCTCATCGACCTTGAGTTCACCTGATGCCGCGAACCACTCCGCGCTCGACTTCACCTTGACGGTGAGTGATGCAGCGCCGGCGCGACCAAGCACCCGATAGTTCTGTCCCTGGGGCCACAGACAACGCACTTCGGATTCGCGCAGCTGTTCGAGCAGTTCGAGGCAATCCTCCGGCGCGATGAGTTCGATCCGCCAGTTGTTGTGGTCGATATCGGTCAAAGTTGGGCAGGCGGTGATGAGTGCTACCGCGGCATCGTGTTCGGCGACCAGATTGCGCCGCGTTTGTTGGCGCTCGGTCTCGACTTCGGCGAACACCAGTTCCGTGCCGGAACCCGGATCGAACTGCAAAAGCGAACCCGGCAAGGGTTCGGTGAGCAGCCGCACGTTCAGCCCGCTGCCTGCAGGAGTCAGCTGCACCCACGGCAGAGGATCGGCGTCCACATTACGTGCGCTCGCTGCGGTGCCCTCGATGCTGCTGTGAATTTTGATTTCACCAGCGAGCGTGGATACTACATCCATCAACCGGCCACGGGCGAACGCAGGCAAGCGCAAACCTTCCTGCGGAATGACACCACGCAAAGTCCGCATGCCGTCGGTGAGCTGCAGAACCCCGAGGCGATGATCGCCGCGTCGATAAATGATCTGAACCGGATGTTCCTCTTCGGGCCACGGGGTCAGTGTGGCTTTCAGTTCACCACCCATGAGTTCATCGATGATGAGGGTGGGTTCGGCGGCGTAGACTTCAAGTGCATTGCCGTCACCGTCGACTACGTGGTGGTGACCGATCAGTTCGGTCAGCGCGGCGATATCCACATAGAGCGATTCGTTGCGTCCCCGGGATGTCACCGACTTGATGTGCGCCCCTGCGGCCTGGTCGCGAGGTGTCAACAGGTTGGGATCCACCGTGCCTGTGCGCAGCTTTGTCAGACTCAATCCGCGACCTTTCGACCATCGCCCTCGCGTCAGGTGCTGTTCGCGGGGTGTGATTTCGAACTCACTATCGCTTCTCTTGATGACCTCCCAGGCGATACGCGATTCCCGCTTCAGATCCGGTTTGTCGCCGGTTTTGCGCTGCACGGATCGCGCCAGTGCTTCCAGTGCACCCAAACCGACTTCCCATTCTTCCACCGCCGGTATGGCGTGAATGAGCGGTGTACAGCGAAGGCGTTGGTGAATCCGGGTGATACCACCTTCCACATCGGCGGTGAGGATCGACTGGAATTCGGCGAGCAACCAGTCAAAGCCCGTGTCCTGAAGACGCGTGGTGATGCCGCGCAGCACATGCTGGAACGAACGGCTCTTCTGATCCTTGATCTGCCCGTTCCAGGTGAGGCGCAGGCTCAGCATCAGGGTCAGGAGATCGTGCTGATCGCCAAAGTGCCCATAAGCGAGATCGTTTTGGCCTCGCAGATAGAGGGCAGCCGCGCCAATCAGCGACAACGGCGTGCTGGTGCAACGCAGCTGACTGGCGTTGTTCAGCAGCTCAAAAAAGAGGTCTTCCGCCTCGGGCTTTTTCAGGCGCACCAGAGCAAGCAGCGACAGCGTGAAGACGCTGTAGTCGGGAAAAATCCGCCGCTTGCGGGTTGCGCCGCGGGATTCAGCCAGGCACTTCTGAATCCAGGCCAAGGCACCTTCATCATCGCCGCGCAGAAAACTGACCAGCGCGCGTGTTGCGGCCTCCACCACCCGGCCACCCTGGGTCTGGCTCTGTTGGTGCAACCAGTTGAGGACATGATCGAAGCGACCCTGCAGGCAACGCAGCCAGGCGACCTGCGCAAGCATGTCGGTGGTGAGCTTGTCGCGGGATTCTGTGGCATCGAGCAGGAAGTCGATGTTGCGTACTTTCTGCTCACAGGCTTCCAAGCATTCGGCGAGTGCCTGCTCAGCCTGCTCGATGGGGAGAAGTACGATGCTGCGTTGCATCTCCGGTAAGAGTAGCAGCTTCCACGGGATCCGGCGGCGACAGAAGCGAAGATAGTCGATGCGCCCGGTGAGCAGGGCGGCGCGGGTGAACATGACCGTTGCCGGTTCCGCTAGGTTCCACTCGGCAAAGTAGGGCTCCCGGGAGAGGCGCTGGAGCAACGGTGCCAGAATGCCATCTCGTTCCGCCTGACGAATGAGGTATGTGGAAGCATCCGGGTCGGCGATGAAGACGTTGGTCTGGTTGGCCTGGCGGATGACACCGAGGCGCAAGAGCTCGGCTACCATGCTACGCAGGTCCGTGCCGTGAGTGGAGTGCTGGTCGAGAAGACCGGATTCTGTCAGCCATTTCAGGATGCGCGCCTGGCCGGGTGGAATCGGGTAGCACACGCCATACACTAACGCGATGGCGTAGGCGGGTGCGCTCAGGCGTTCGAGCGTACTGAGAAGATCAGGTTTCGACATGGATGCTCGGTGATCCTTCCCCGGTGCTTTGGGCTGAATTCAGGAGGAGGTAGTTCATTTCAGAGAACACATCGGCCGGGTGCCCCGTTCGCTGGCGTATCGCTCGACCGTGCTCCACGTGCGCAGCAGGTTGCCGCCCATGATCTTGCGGATTGCGCGTTTCGAATAACCTCTCCGCTTGAGTGCTTCGATGAGATTGGGATAGTCCGCAACGGATTTGAGACCGACGGGCAGGGTATCCCCCACACCATCGAAGTCCGAACCGATGCCAACACCGTTGATGCCGGCGAGGTTAACGACGTGGTCGATATGATCGATCACGTCATCAAGCGTCGCGTAAGGGTAGGGATTGCGTATGCGGTATTCATCAATGAATGCGCGGGTGGCAGCGGCATCCGGCGCGGGGCTTTGGGCGCGAAAGGCGGTGAACCCGGGCCGGAATGCCTTCTCCCACTCGTGGGCCTTGCGGGTCAGGACCCCACTGCCGACGTTGATCTGTACCACACCGCCGTGGTCGACCAGCGCATTCACCATGCGGTCATCCAGATTGCGCTCGAAGCCGGGAGTGAAGTGGCGCATGGAGGAATGAGAAGCGATGACAGGCACGGTGGTCTCATCGAGGACATGCCAGAACGCAGCGTCGGAGAGGTGTGATACGTCCACGAGGATGCCGAGGTTGTTCATTTCGCGGATCACTGCACGGCCTGCCGGCGAAAGCCCGTTCCAGCGCCGCTGCAAGTCGTAGGACGAGTCAGAGAGCACGTTGGTTTTGCCATGGGCGAGGCTGATGTAACGCACACCTCGCTGGTGCAGTTGTCTTAAGTGCGTGAGGTTGCCACCGATGGGACCACCGTTTTCCATGCCCATGGCAAGACCGATAAGCGCACGTTTGCGCGCGCGCTCGGCATCATAGGGGCAGGTCACCAGAGCAAATTTCTGTGGATGCTGTCTGGCAAGGTTTTCAACCCGGTCGATGAGGCTGTGTGCCAGCGGCAGACCTTCGCCTTTCGCATCCGCATCCGGCGGAATAAAGATCGACATGAACGCGGTGCCGAGACCACCGGCCACCGCCCGCGGATGATCAAAGTCGCCGGTCGCAACCGGGCCGGAAGGATCTGTGCCGGTGAGGTGCATGCTGAACGGCGTGTCGACGTGGGTATCAACGATGAGCCATTCGGCTTTGGCCGCGGAGGTCGCGGTCGGCAGAAGCGGGAGGCAGAGGGTCAGCGCCAGTAGAAGTGCATTGCCCAATCTGCCACGCGGACCTCCGGGGAGAACGCCATCCTGGCACGGTTCATTCCAACCGAAGGCAGGGTGAACGCTTGGCATCTCAAGGACTCCGGAGCAATTGAATCCTGCCACTCACGGGGCAATCCGCAAAAGTAGCGGGCGAACGCTTCAGCGGCAAGGTGATATGCACTTTTTCGGGTGTGTGCTTTTCCGTACAGATGCCTGGATCTCATCGGCGAGCAGTGGCGAATCCCGTTACACTCCTCAACTCTCCCCTCGGGCCAAAGAAGAACGGGGAAGAAAATAGGAAAGAAATCCGGGAGAGACCGGGGGGCCGAAGTCGGACTTTTTGGGAAGTATTGAGGAGTGAATCCATGCCCATGAATTTCAGCTTTACCGCTGCGGATGAAGCATTTCGCGAGGAGGTCAGAACTTTTCTGCGTGATGAACTCACACCGGATCTGATCGAGGCGGGCCGCCGCAGCTCCGCGATGTATGTTGATCGGGAAACCATGCAGAAGTGGCAGGCGAAACTGCATGCACGGGGGTGGGGTGCCATCGACTGGCCGGTGCAATACGGCGGTACCGGCTGGTCGCCCGCACAACTGTTCATTTTTCGCGAGGAGTGTGCGCGGGCGGGTACGCCGCCGGTTCTGAATTCCGGCGCTGTGTTGCTGGCGCCGGCACTCTTTGCCTATGGCAGTGACGAACAGAAGGCGTACTACCTGCCACGGATCCTCTCCGGCGAACACTACTGGTGTCAGGGCTATTCCGAACCCGGTTCCGGTTCGGACCTCGCCAGCCTCAAGACCCGAGCCGAGCGGGACGGGGATGAGTACGTTATCAACGGCACCAAGATCTGGACGACCCACGCACAGTTTGCAGATCACATCTTCTGCCTGGTGCGCACCAAGGCAGATGGAAAACCCCAACAGGGCATCTCATTCGTGCTGATGCGGATGGACCTGCCCGGCATCCGCGTCGAACCCATCATCACCCTCGCCGGTGATCACGAAGTGAACCAGGTGTTTTTCGACAACGTGCGGGTACCGGTGAGCAACCGTGTGGGTGTCGAAAACCAGGGCTGGACCGTCGCCAAACACCTGCTCGAATATGAACGGGGGACGGGTGGGGCAGCGGCGGGGCTCAAGGTGGCGCTGGATGGATTACGGCAATCGGTGCAGAAGGACGGTCCGGGCATCGAGCCACTCATCAAAAATCCGGCCTTTGCGATGAAACTCCACCAGCTCGAAGTGAACTTCAACGCCCTCGAATTCACCGAGATCACCACGCTTGCCCGCCTCGTCGCCGGTAACCATCCGGGACCAGGTGCATCCTCGGCGTTCAAGATCCAGTCGGTGGACGTCGAACAACGTATCAATACGCTGCGCATGGAAGCGGCTCAGTACTACGGTCTTCCGGATCACACCCGCATTTCGCTGAACGAATGCACTGAGCCGCGGATTGGTCCGGCGCCTGTGGAATCCGCCATGGCGAGTTATCTCACCAGCCGGGCTGCGTCGATCTACGGTGGCTCGAACCAGGTGCAGCACAACATCATCGCGAAGGTGGAGCTTGGACTCTGACCACAACTGTGCGTGCGAATCCGGCCGAACGTTTTTGCGTTGTTGTGCGAGATGGCTTCAGAACTGCGATGCACCTACTGCGGAGCAGTTGATGCGATCGCGTTACGTCGCCTACGTGAAGCGCAATGCACCGTATCTGCTCGCGACATGGCATCCACGCACCCGGCCGGTGGAACTCGATCTGGAGACAGGGTCCAAATGGCTTGGGCTGAAGGTGCGTCGTACCGAGTTTGGTGGAGTGGATAACACCAGCGGCGTCGTCGAATTTGTGGCCCGCTATCGAACCCACGGCAAAGCACATCGCCTGCATGAAATCAGCCGGTCCGAAGGTCTCGACGGCACGTGGTTCTACCTCGACGGAGAGATGCCCTCGTGAAGATCGAGCTTAACCACCCCTGACCTCGCGGAACGGAACATCCCGATCCACCTCCGGTTCTTTCGGCAGGCCGAGCACACGTTCGGAGATGATGTTTTGTTGGATCTGGTCAGTACCGCCGCCGATCGAAGTGAAGTAGGCATTCAGCGACAGGAAGTTGGCATCTTCGGCGCGCGGATGATCCGGGCCTTCCAGCAGGCTCTGTGCACCGAGCAGATCGGTTCGCAGGCGCGCTTCTTCATGAAGGATGCGTGACATCGCGAGCTTGCCCAGGGACATGATCGACGACGATGACCCTTGCGCGATCTCGGCTTTCGCCCGCGCCGAATTGAGATCGTTCAAACGCCGCAAGGCAGTAACCTGTGCAATGCGCTGCCGCATCTCCGGCTGATCGAGTCGATCTGCTTCACGCGCCAAGGCGACAAACTCGGCTTCGCCTTGTTTACGTTCCACCGCGGCACCACTTCGTGGACCGCGGGCGGACTCACCCATGACCGAACGTTCATAGGCGAGTGCCGTCACTAGTACTCGCCAGCCATCCCCTTCACGACTGAGCAAATTGGCTGCCGGTGCGCGAGCATCGGTCAGGAAAACCTCGTTGAATTCTGATTCGTTGGTGATCTGGCGCAGCGGACGGATCTCTACGCCGGCCTGTTTCATCGGCAGGAAAAAGAAGGAGAGGCCTTTGTGCTTGGGCACGTCCCAGTTCGTGCGGGCGATCAGCATGCCGTAGTCGGCGATCTTGGCGCGTGAAGTCCAGACCTTCTGACCGTTCACTACCCACTCATCGCCTGATTTCTCCGCGCGGGTACGAACACCGGCGAGGTCGGACCCGGCACCCGCTTCGCTGTACAGCAGACACATGTTGATCTCACCACGCAGGAGACCGCCGATGAGTTGTTCTTTCAGTGTTTTCGTCCCGAAAGTCAGTACGGTGTTCGACCACAGATTAGTGCGATCCTGACCCGTGCCAAATGCGCCGACACGAGCGAATTCGGATTCCACCACCCGGCCGCGTGCATCATCCCAACCCCGGCCGAACCACTCCACCGGCCAGCGCGGTGCGGCCCAGCGTGCTTCCACCACGCGGGTGAGCCAGGTGATGCGATTCGGGCCGTCCACGGCCTGATTTCGCCAGGCCGGGTTCCAGTTGGCTTCAAGCCACGCTCGCACTTCGGAGCGGATGGTATCGAGTTCGCTCTGCGTTGCTTCTCTCATGACATCAGCCTCCTAGGGCCCGCACATAGTTCTCGCGGTGGTATGTACTGTTACCAAACAACTGCACTCCGGCGCGGGCCCGGCGCAGATAAAGGTGGGCAGGGTGCTCCCAAGTAAAGGCGATACCACCATGCATCTGGATGCCATCGGCCGCCACGCGGTTGAACGCATCGGCGCAGGCGAAGGCGGCGAGGCTGATCCAGCCCGGGTAATCGCTACTCCTTGCGTCGAGTTCCGCCGCAGCTTTCCGGGCAGCGGAAACGGCCGATTCACTTTCGATGATCAGATCCGCCGCCATGTGTTTGATCGCCTGATAGCTGCCGATGGGGCGGCCGAACTGATATCGGAGCTTGGCGTACTCCACAGTGATTTCGAGCATGCGTCGCGCACCACCGGCCTGTTCTCCGGCGAGTGCCACGAGGGCCTGGTTGAGGCCCTGTTCTACAGCCTGCCAACCACAACCCGGGGTACCGATCGCTTTCCCGGGCACGGCATCGAGGGTGATCTGATCGATACGCAAGGTGTGGTCGAAGCTGCGCTGTCGATTGCAGGAGATCCCCTGCGCCTTGCGGTCCAATTCGAATAGCGCGAGGCCCTGATCGGTTCTAGCCACGGCGAGCCAGCAGTTGGCATTCGCGGCATGCAGGACGTAGTGCGCTTCACCGCTCACCGTCCAACGGTTTCCCTGAGGGGCTGCGGTGAGCGCAACGCCCTCTTCGGTCCAGGTGCCCTTCGGACCGGTCAAGAGCACTGTAGCGATGCTATCGCCGCCGGCGATCGCGGGGAGCAGACGCGCCTCTGCGGCATGGTCGCCGCTGCCTGATATGACACCCGCAGCCAGGACAGCGCTCGCGAGCAGGGGGCCACACATCAGTGTCGCACCCACCTGTTCCATCACCCGCTCCATGGTCACAGGTCCGGCGCCGCTGCCGCCGTATTCTTCATCGATAAGGAGACCGGTGATGCCCATGGCAGCCAGCTGTTGCCAAAGCTCTTGCGAGAAGCTGTCTTCGGTTTCCATGGAGGCACGAACAGCGGTCATGGGTGACTGGTCGCGCAGCAGGCGCGCCAGAGAATCCTCGAGTGAGGTCAGTTCTTCGGTAGACAGTCTTCCCATCGCTCCCCCGGCGATCCACCAGTTGTCGTGCTTCCCACTTTGCCGTCGCTGCAGGCTGGCCGCAATTCCTGATGGCTGTTGGCTGTGGTTTCAGGGATGGCAGTGACACAATCCCGTGCGTTCCTTCAAGAATTCGAGAGCGGCATGCACATCGGCATCACGATTTTTCCAA
>VGVE01000032.1 GCA_016874135.1 Gammaproteobacteria bacterium
CCCTGCGGCATTGCCTGTCTTGTACATCGGGGCTGCCGAGTCGGGTCACAGGCATCATGGACATCGACATGACCATGGCCGAGTGTGTCGGTCGCATCGCTGCGCTTCCCCTGCAGGAGCCTCCGGGCACCAAACTGCGTTACGGTGGCACCGGGTTCCAGGTGGGCGCTCATCTCGCTGAATTGGTCACCGGCAGAACCTGGTACGAGCTCTTCGCCGAGCGGGTGAAAGATCCGCTTGATTTGGCGCAAACGGAGTTCGGCCTCGCCTCCGAAGAAGATGGCCGAGCGCTCGGCTTTGGCGGCGGCAACAAGCTACGGGTCGACGGTAGTCGTACGCGAAACCCCTGGGTCGCCGGTACGGCGGTCTCATCCATGCGCGACTACGGACGACTGGTGCAGATGCTCGCAGCGGGCGGCATATACGATGGTCGCAGGATTGTGTCCGCAGCGATGGTCGCAGAGATGTTCAGGGAGCAGACCACCGGTATGGAGATCGGGTTCTCCGCATACGCGGACGATCCAACCATCCGCTACGGGTTGGGAACCTGGATTGAACGGCGCGATACAGCAGGCGGCTCACTGGCAGTGAGCGACGGCGGTGCCTTCGGCTGGATGCCATTCGTGGAATTCGACAGCGGAATCAGTGGGGTATTCGCGGTCAAGGACCGTCTGCGCAACGTGCTGGCGAGCATCGATCAGTTCCGCGAGCTGGCCAGGAGCCAGGCACGCTGAAGCGTGCCACGGATACACCGCCATTTTCCATGCGTGTGGCGCGTACGAAGCCTGCGCGATACGTATGGAAAATGCGAGGGGGCCTAAGGCCCCCGACTTGATCAATTCGCAGGAGGCGAATTGATCAGAACTCTATTAAGTCGCGCTGAGGGCGGTTATGCCTTGGCGCTCGGGCGCGCACTCATGCGGGCGTGCCATTCCCACAGGTTTTTGAGGTTGTCCGCGGGCTTGAGACCTACCATCGATGATGCGAAGTCGATCGCCACCAGGGCCGTGATGTCCGCAATCGAATACCGGTTGTCGGCCATGTGACTGCGGGTGCCGAGTTCACGATTCAGCCGTTCGTAGAAACGGTGGGTATTCGTATCGCTGGCTGCCTTCGCTTCCGGGATCTGCTTGAAGCGGCCTGCAGCCATCTTGGCAACCACCGGGCCATTCACCCAGCTGGTGCCGATCTGCGACCAGAGTTCGAACTCGAGGATGCGGTTGAACATGTCGATGCGGCCGACTTCGAGTGGCGTGCTGCCGAGAAGATCCGGTTTCGGGTGCATGGCCTCGAGGTAGCGGCAGATCGCCACACTCTCACCGATGAACTGGCCATCGTCCGTTTCGAGCGCGGGGATCTTGCCGCTTGGATGCCGGGCGAGATGTTCCGGGGTCTTGTGCTCGCCGGCCATCATGTTGATGGTGCGCAGCTCAACCGGGGTGCCTTTTTCAGCAATAAAAATCCGCACGCGACGCGGATTCGGGGCCTGGGTCATGTCGTAGAGGATCACGGAGACAGCTCTCGAAGGTAGGTGGGCTGGAGTGTGTTCGCCCGCGGCATATGCCTCAAGCGTTTTCGACAATCACTGCATCCGGACGGTAGGCTTGCCCGAATCACACTGCAGATCCGGACGATGTATCTCAACCGTTTCAGCGACAGCACCGGCGCCCTGGATCTGGCCACGGGTCCAGAATTCGAGAGCCTCAGGTCAAGCGCTCATGACCTCGGCATCACCCATCCCGAATCGGTACGTTTTGTCTCTGCCAACACGGTGCTGCGGCATCAACGGTTTCATTTTCTGCACTGGGGTGAGGCTGACGCAGCGCCGGTGCTGATCCTGCACGGAGGTAATCAGTCGGCACACAGCTGGGACCTGGTCAGCCTTAACCTGTGTGGTGAGTGGTCCGTATACGCACTCGATCAACGAGGGCACGGTGACTCCGAGTGGAGTCGCGGCGCCCACTACGATGTGCCGGAACTCATGCGGGATGCCGAGGCGTTCATTCGCACCACCATCGGCCGCCCGTGCATCATGATCGGACACTCCATGGGTGGGCTGGTCGCGAGCGAACTGGCGCTTCACGCGCCGGAACTGGTTCGTCAGCTGGTGGTGGTCGATATAGGCCCGGAGGTGAACGACGAAGGGCGAAAACTCATCCGCGAGTTTGTTGGTCGCAATGTCGAGTTCGATGACATGAATGAGTTCCTCGACCGGGTAATGAAGTACGACCCGTATCGTTCCCGGGAGCACATCGAACGCACGCTCAAGTACAACCTCATCCGCCGCGCTGATGGTAAATATGTACCAAAGGCAGACCGCCGGCGGTTCCACACCAACGCTTCAGTGCCCTCTATACCTGACCTCGAAACCATGCGGTCGATCCGTTGTAAGGTGCTGGTGGTGCGTGGAGCAACTTCTACGGTACTGCTGCGGGACGCAGCGGAGCGCTTTGCGAACGTACTGCCCGCGGGTGAGTTTGTTGAGGTGCCTGATTGTGGACACAACGTTGCCCAGCAGAACACCCCGGGATTTCTTGCAGTACTGCGTGCCTTCCTCACTCGAGCAGACGACAACGCCTGATCTCGCCGCAGTCTGATTCAGAGCGGGTGTAGGCTCGCCTGCACCCGTCTGACCAAGGTCTCAGAACCCTGACAACCGCGCGTAACGGTCGCGGTGGAAACCCTGGCCGCCGTACAGCGCTTCAACAGCGCGTGCACGTTTCAGGTAGAAGCCGGCGTTGAACTCATCCGTCATGCCGATGCCGCCATGGATCTGGATCAGCTGGTTCGACATCCGGTGCAGATAAGCGCCTGCCTTGAACTTCGCCAGTGAACAGAGGAGAGGCACATCCTTGCTGCCCGCGTCGATGGCCTGCAGCGCAGCTTCCACGGCGGAGCGGGTTAGTTCCATTTCCGTATAGAGCTCGGCGGCACGATGACCGAGGGCCTGGAAAGAGCCGATCACCTGGCCGAACTGTTTACGGGTCTTCAGATATTCGAGGGTCATGTCGAATGCTGCTGATGCAGTACCCAGCATTTCTGCAGCAATGCCGGCGCGAGCGCGATCAAGAATCGCATCCAGTGTCGCCTGACCATGACCGGCGCTGAGCAGCGCGGTTGCAGCCACGTCGACGTTGTTGAAGGTGATGTTGGCATAACCACGGCTGTCGGCGGTTTTCAGGATTTCTCTCGTAACCCCCGCAGCTTTCGCATCGACGAGCAGCAATACCACATCCTTGCCGCTGCGTGCGGCAACAATCAGATGGGTTGCACTGCCACCTTCGGGGACAAAGGTCTTGCGGCCGTTGAGTCGCCAACCGTTTGGTGTGCGTTCTGCATACATTGCCAGCGTGTCGGGTGCATGTTTCGGCCCTTCGTCGATTGCCAGCGTGACGATGGCTTCGCCATTCGCGATCGCCGGCAGGCAAGACTCTTTCTGGGCGTCGGTGCCAGCAAGACGGAGTGCCGTCGCCGCCACCAGGCCAGATGCGTAAAGGGGTGATGCCACGAGCTGCTTGCCGAGTTCTTCGAGTACCAGGCCAAAGGTCATGTAACCCAGGTCGGAACCGCCATGGGCTTCCGGAATGATGATACCGGTCCAGCCCATTTCGCAGATGGCTTTCCATGTGTGGGGTGCAAATCCGGTGGTGCTGCCGCTGTCGCGCATCTTTCGAAATGCCTGCACCGGCGCGTCGGCGTTGACCCAGGCAATCGCCTGGTCACGGAGGATGGTCTGTTCTTCAGTCAGTACGGCCATGGTGGCTCAACCCTTCTGTGTGGTCTCGGGCAGGCCGAGAATGTTCTTGGAAATGATGTTGTTCTGGACTTCGAAGGAGCCGCCATAGATCGACATCGCCTTGCCGGAGAGCCAGCTGCGCACGGCTTCGATTTCTTCGGCGGAGTAGGTGGTGCCCTCCCAGCCGAGCCCCTGGTGACCCATGATCTCGAGAGTCAGTTCCGCCCGGGTCTGAGCTACGTTGGTGGCACTGTTCTTGAGGATCGACGCCGCAGCAGTGACCTTCGGATTGCCACGTGCTTCAGCGGCGATCCGTTGCAAGGTGAACGAGTGGGTTCTTGAATCCATCAGGTGGGATGCCAGCCGCAGCCGCAGATCCGGGTCGTTCAGCTCACCGCGCTCATTGACGCCGACGTACTGTTTGGCCAGCTGGGAGAGCGTTGCGCCTGTGGAGGCGATCGGTGATGCGCCGGTCTGGCTCTGGCGTTCGTGTTGCAGTAGGCGCTTCACTACCGTCCAGCCTTCGTTCATCGGGCCGAGCAGATCAGTCTTGTCACCACGGGCATCGTTGAAGAAGGTTTCGCAGAACGGCGAGGCGCCGGCGATGAGACGGATAGGCTTCGTGGTGACACCGGATTGATCCATGGTGAAGAGCAGGAAACTCAAGCCGTCGCGCTTTGCGGCGTTCGAATCGGTACGGACCAACGCGCCACACCATTGGGAGATGTCCGCTCCTGAGGTCCAGATCTTCTGGCCGTTCACTTCCCAGTAGTCGCCCTTGTCGACCGCGCGGGTGGCGAGTGAGGCGAGGTCTGAACCTGCATTGGGTTCCGAGAGGCCGAGGCACCAGCGCACTTCACCTCGGGCGATGGGCGGCAGGTGTTTCTTCTTCTGCTCTTCAGTGCCGTATTCGAGCACTGTCGGCCCGACCATGGTGGTACCCATACCGGTCAGCAACGGGATCGGATTGAACGCACCTGCGGCGGCGATTTCTTCACCCAGTACGCGTGCTTCGGTTGCAGTCAGACCCGCACCGCCATAGTCCTTCGGCCACGTGGGCGCACCGTAACCCCGCTCGGCCAGTGCCTGGCGCCAACGCAGGGCATCTCCTTCCATCGGCACGTTGTGGTCAAAACCCATGTAGAGCATGGCTTTACCCGTGAGGCTCTTGGGGAAATTCTGGTTCAGCCAGCCCTTCAGCTCGCTGCGAAAGGAATCCAGTGCGGCGTTGTCGGTCATTTGTCAGCTTCGTATGGTTACAGATTCAGGTGTGGATCCGAGGCGCGTTGTCACCCCGAGGGAGCTTAGGATACCGTGGTTCCGAGGTTGCCGATAAGGCTGAATGCAATGCGCAACGGTTTGGTCAGCAGGTGTTGAAACACGGGTTCGATGTGCTCAGTGCCGATGAACTTTCGGCGAGGTTGCTCGAGCCGAATACCGCGGATGCGGGCAGTGAACCGTACCTGATACTCGACCTCGATGATTGTGCCGCACTAGCGCCGGCAGCACGTGCGGCGCTGGGCGTGAGGCTCACGCATCAGTCCTTGCCGGTCATCGGATGGTCGCAGACTGCCGGATCCAGGGAATCGCTTGCCGCTGAACTGGTGGCGCTCGTCGATGTCCTGGTCCACGACACGGGGCAGCTGCAGGCGGTCACAAACGCTATTGTTCGCTACCCGCGCGCATCCATGGTGCTGGTGCAAGTACTGCGCGCCGGGGAGAGACTCGATATCCCTTCCGCGCTTGCGGTTGAATCGCTGGGCTATGCAACGCTGCTCGGTGGACAGGAGTTCGCGAGCTGGCTTGCTGCACATGATCCGCGACATTCGCGCTCCAAAGTGCCGGACAAACCGGCGCTGCGATGTGATCGGCAGGGTGACGTGCTTGAGGTTGTCCTGAACTACCCGGAAAACCGGAATGCGCTGAGCGCCGCCATGCGTGATGGACTGGCGGATATCTTCCGGCTCGCACTGATCGACGACTCGATTCGCCAGGTGAAGGTGCGGGGTGAGGGACCCGTGTTCTGTGCCGGTGGTCATCTCGGTGAATTCGGTAACCAACGGGATCTTGCTGAAGGTCACTTCATCCGCTCGGTGCGCATGCCGGCACAGTATCTCGCTGCCTGTCGCGAGCGCGTTCATTTCGAAGTACACGGCGCGTGCATCGGTGCGGGCATCGAACTCTCCGCTTTTGCGGCACATATCACCGCGATCAAAGGGACGTTCTTCCGATTACCCGAAATCGCCATGGGTCTCATTCCGGGCGCGGGCGGCTGCGTCAGTATTCCCTGCCGCATCGGTCGGCAACGAGCAGCCTATATGGCCCTGACCGGCGCTGACATTGACACGGAGCAGGCGCTTGCGTGGGGTCTTATTGATGAAATCCGTTGATCGGTTTGCCGTCGATAATGGTCATGCGTACGTGGCGGGCATCCAGATCCTTTCGCACCACTGACCAGGGTTGATCGAGAAGACAAAGATCAGCGAGTTCGCCAACGGTGATGTTCCTTGGCAGATCAGGTCGTTCCGCTCGTCCGGTGAAGAGGGCCAGTGCCTCTTCAGGCGTCAAGCATTCATCCGGGCCTATGATGGTGCCGTCTGACGTTGCACGATTGACCGCGGCGCGCATCGCCGCCCAGGGATCCGGCGCACCGAAGGGCGCATCAGAGCCTCCCGCAAGTGCGACGCCCGCGTTGAGAAACGAGCGGCAGCGGTACAAGAGGTGATGCTCTGCCACCGGAATATCCTGCAGATACGTGCGCCCACGTTCATGGATAAAGTGTGGCTGCGTGACGACGATGAGGCCGAGCCGACGCAGCGGTTCGAACATCTCGTCGGGTGTGACCGAGGCATGTTCGATCCGGTCTCCCGGGATTGTGCCCGCGGATTCGAAGGCCGCGACGGTGAAGATCAGCGCCAGATCAGTGACGCAGTGCACCGCAACCGGCCGATCCAGTTTATGGGCCTCGCGGATCGCCTGACTCAGAGCATCGAGTTCCGGCAGATCATGGTCATGCAGATGAACCTTGAGTGAACTGATCGAGATCATTGACTTCGATGCAAGACCCGAGAGGCTTGCCTTGCCGGCAAGCGAAACCCGTTGCAGGAGATCGCCTGACCTCTGCCATCCGAACATTGCGCTCAGGTCATCCGGTCCGTTGCCAGGATTCATGTCGGTGATGCCAGTCACGCCGTAGCTCGCCAGCTGTCTGCTGATTGCCGCAATCGGCAGAGCCCTGTGGCCTAGTACGTCAGCGAAGAGTGTATCCGTGTCCAGGAAACGACCGTCCTCTGCGGAGTCGATTGTCGACAGTGAATTCGGAACCAAAGATCGCGCGCGCTGTTTAAGAAGATCGATAGCTGCGCTATTGAGAATCCACAACCGACCTGACCGGTGTTGAATGCGGACGGGAGTGGTTGGGACTACGCGGTCGAGCCAATCACGGTTGATCTCGCCGGCTACGGAAGGGTGGTAACCCATGCCACGGATCCAGCCAGTGGCATTCCGGGTGGCGGCGGTTGCCAGGAGTTCCTGCAGTTCTTCTGCGGAATGCACCTCGGGTGGACCACAGCGTATGGAGTCCAGCGCGGCTGATGTTGCACGCAGGTGAATGTGGTGGTCGTGCAACCCAGGCAGCAAGCAGCTGCCGGATGCATCGATCACCGGCTCACGGGCCAATGCCTGCAACCGGCCGAGTTCGCTGATCCTGCTGCCCGAAAGGCGAACATCAATGGCCGCGCCATCCAACAGGCTCGCATTGCGAATCAGCATCGGGTTGTGTGGTGCCACTGAGCGAGATCACTGATCAGGCCAGAACGACCGTGGTCGCGACTCGCGATTTCGATTGCCTCTTGCACACAACCCACCAGATGAACGTCGATGAGTTGTCCGCCGCCGTTGCAGAAGGATGACAGCGCGAGTCCCGCAGCGCGGATGCCCGTGAGCGGATCGGCGATGGCATCGCCCACGACATCCCAGGTGCCGGTGTGCTCGTGCAGAAGGGTACTGAGCCCCGCGGCAATGCCGACATCATCACCAAAGCCGATGCGCATGCCATCAAAGGGCTGTCGACCGTAGGCCGTGATGCTGACCCAGGTGAGGTGCGGGAAACGTTCAAGCATCTTGCGCGGATCGATACCGAGTTGTGGCAGCGCCCGCGGACGCGCACTTTCGATGACAATGTCCACATGCCGAAGCGACCCAATGAACTCGTTGATCTCATGTGCCGAATGGAAATCGACCGTTTGAAGCCGCTTTCCGCCATTCAGATGTTCGTGGAAGGCAGAATTGGTGCTATGCGACGGATCGGGTCGGCTCCTGGATTCGATGCGAGTGACATCCGCGCCTGCGAGCCACAAAAGTTGGCCGCAGAGTGGACCCGCCCACAGTGTGGAAAGATCAAGCACCCTTGGTTTTTTAAGGATCCTGCTCGAAGGAACAAGGGGCGGAGTACCAGAAGCCGGGAGTTTCTCGTCGGTGCAAGCCACTGCAAGCCCAAGATCGATGCCCTGGGGTAAGAGCTCATGGCGTGATCGTTCAGCAACTGCTGTTTCGATTCCATCCCAAGCGTGAATGGCTTGATCAACCTGAAACCAGGCGGGTAGAAGTGCCCAGTCGTCGTCCCGCGAGAGATGCAGCGCGATCACACCGTCCGTGGTTCGCAGAAAGCGGCAGGAGCCACCGGGTGATCGGCCGGGTTGTGCGTAAAGATCAAACAGGACCGAGCGTGCTTCGAGAAGTTCGATAGCGTCAAGACGATTCAGTTCAGCGGTGCTCGCAAGCTGCTTCAGAGTATCGAGCCAACACACCGCAGTGACCGCCAGTGGATTGGAACTAGCGGGTACCATGGATGCGTCAGGCGAAGTATGTTTTGACGATGCGCCGCAGGAGCTTGCCGGTTTCGTTATAGGGCAGGGCGTCAACGAACAGCACTTTTTCCGGCACGCGGGATGAACGCAGCGCGTTTTTCACCATAGCTTGCAACACGCCGGCTTCAACCGACGTGCCGGGCGAAAGCACTACTGCAGCACCTACCGTTTCGCCCCACTCGACGGACGGGATCGCCACGACCGCGACGTCCAGAACGTCGGAGTGTGACAACAACACGTCTTCGATCTCTGCCGGCGAGATGTTTTCACCGCCACGGACGATGACGTCGTCCGCACGTCCGGACAGGAAGAGATAGCCGTCTTCATCCATGTATCCCGAATCTCGGGTGGGGAACCAGCCATCGGCCAACAAAGCGTTGCGTTCCAGATACTCACCGGAAACCTGCGGACCGCGAACGAATACTTCACCGGCTTCATTCGGCCCGCAAACACGACCATCATCGTCGCGGATTTCCATCTCCACACCCGGCAGAGGCCTGCCCACAGAACCCAGTCGTTTACGAACGTGAGGTTCGTCGCTTGAGTATGCAGCCCGGTGGTCGTCCGGATCGAGCAGGGCAATGGTCGAGCTCGTCTCGGTGAGACCGTAGGCGTTGGTGAAGTTGACCTCCGGAAAGATATCCAGTGCCGCTTGCACCACCTGTACGGGCATCTTGCCGCCACCATAGGCGATAGCCCGCATGGCTGCCGGTTTTGGCAGCGAAGCATCCCTCTTCAGGTCATCAATGATGCGCGAGAGCATCGTCGGAACCACAAAGGCGTTGGTGACCTGTTCGCTATGGGCGAGGTGCAACCAGTCCTTCGGAGTGAAATCCGGTAACTGTACGATTCGCCGGCAGGCATAAATCGAGCTCATCACCGCGGAGATGCCGGCGATGTGATAGGGCGGTACGGTGACGAGGGTCGCTTCTTCCTCTTCCGCAGACATGAATTCCACAGAACCCAGGATGTAAGACACCAGATGCTCGTGCCGCAGGATTGCAGCCTTGGGTTTGCCTGTGGTGCCGCTGGTAAACAGTTGTACCGCGACAGCCGACGGATCGATATCAGGATTCTCGTAGAGCTCGGTGTCGGCTCGCAACGTGTCGAGGAATGCCCGGCGGGCGTAAACCTTTGAACCACCGGCTGTCGGAAAGCGCGCCAGATGGTCCTCTCCAACGATGGCGAAGGCTGGCGTGATTCGTTCGGCAAGACCGACAAGCTCTGCATCCGTCAGGCGATAGTTCAGGGGTACATAGGGCTTGCCGGCAAGCGCTGCACCCATTAGCGCGATAGCGACTGCTTCGCTGCTTGTATCCAGCAAGGCGACATATTCACAGCCACTATCGCTGATCAGTCGTGCAGCCGCCTGGGCTGAATTGTAGAGATCGCCGTAGGAGTGGCGCCCGTCCGGATTGACCAGTGCAATCCGGTCAGGAAACGTCTCCGCAGCCATCTGCAGGAACATGGAGATGTTCATGGATCAATCCGACTCTTAATCTGAAGAGGGCAGTTTTTTCGCATCCTTCAGCGTGAGTGCGGCACCGTTCGCAGCGAGCCCGCCTTTACCCGGTTTGACACACAGCACTTCCAGGCTCTGGTCGCCATTCACGTAGCGCTTGCCGATCTCGCAGCCGGTCATCTGGCTGTCGTCCGCCGCAACACCCGCCGGTGCCGTCGCTTTGGCATCGATCAATGCGGCGCCACCACAGGTCAGCTCAACCCCTGCCAGGGCTTTGATGATCATCACTTCCGCGGTACAGACCGCGCTCTTGAGTTTCAGTCCGGGACGAATCTGGGTCATGGTAATTCCATACAAATGGCGCAGGCGGCCGGTGAATTCGGGAAAGTTGCGGACATTCCCCTGACTGCCCGCGACCTCGGAGAAGCCTCATATTCCCAGCCGCCGCCGAATTCCTCAAGAGTCTCTCAGCAAACGGGATCGCTGCAGGTCACGGGGCAAAGCGGATTGTCCTGTGATCCCGCTATACCCTTGAGTCCTGAACCGTGCATGTCCAGCGGATCATGCATCACGAGGCGATCCCGATGAATCGGATCGCAATAAGCGAGTTGCCCCAAAAGAGGCTGAAGATAGAGTCGCGCGCGCAGAAAAACCTGCATCCACAGAAACTGAAAACGAGGTAACCGCCGAAATGAGCCAGCCCCATACACATGAAACCGCAGCTGCCGTGCGACACGACGGATCAGCCGATCAGGGCAGTCTTTCGGAACGGATTATCAGCGACCCGTTGAACTCCGTTGTTGCCGGTATTGTTGCGCCAACCGCCGCGTTCGGATTCGTACTGTCCGCCATGTACGGGATCGCTTTGGGTTCCTGATTCCTCGATCACGAGAGTGTTACCTGAAAGTGACACTCCCGTTGCTTGCCGCGTACATCAGTACACCGATGCCGACGGCGCGTAGCGCTCCCGGCTCGCAACGTCGAACTTCAGATTCAACGACTTCAGCCCACGCAGAAAACTCGACGGGACGTGTGCGAAGGTGTCATTGGGATCGGCGAGGCGAATGTTCTTCAGCCGGTGCAACAATATGGTGAACGTCGAGAACATTTCCTGCCGGGCGAGCGCAGCACCCGGGCAGTGATGCGGCCCGGATCCGAATGCGAGATGCGCACCGGCCTTTCGTCGTTCGATGTCGAAGGTCTCACCCTCCGGAAAAACGGATTCATCTCGATTGGCGGAGGCGTAACCCAGCGCGAGGCTCGATCCTTTCGGGATTTTCACGCCGTCGAGTTCGGTATCGCAGGTCGCCACGCGCCAGAGATGCAGCACAGGCGTTTCGTAACGCAGCGATTCTTCGATGAAGTTGCGGATCAGCTTCGGATCGTTCTGCATCTTCTCGATGGTCCCGGGACGTTGCAGCAACAACATGAGCGCTGAGCCGATCGCATTGGTGGTGGTTTCGTTGCCGCCGGTGAGCAACTGGTCGAGCAGATCCTGGAGTTCGAACATGTCGAGCGGCCGCGTTACCCCGTCCTTATCCGTCACCTGCGTGCGAACCAGATCGGTAATGATGTCATCCTTAGGGTCGCAGCGACGCTCTTCCATGACCGAAGCGAAAAACTTCTGCGCTTCTACCACCTGACGGGCACATTCCACCGCAGCAGCTTCATCAACGAAGCCACCACCCGGCGCGAGCATGGCGTCGCTCCAGCGTTTGAGGTCGCGAATCCGGTCGCGGGGCACTCCCAGCTGATCGGCGATGACCGTGCAGGGTAGGGGAATGGAGAACTGATTGACGAAGTCGCACTCGCCACGGTCAATGAACCGGTCGATGAGATCATTGACGCAGGTTTCCACGTAGTCGGTCATCTTCCGAACCCTCGCCACAGTGAACGCATCGTTGATGAGTGCGCGGTACATCGAATGCACCGGCGGATCGGTACGTTGCAGCGTCGATACCCGTTTCCAGCCGTTCTGCGCCCGATACTCTTCAGCGATGTTGCGTACCTGACCGCCGCGGTTGGAGCCATACGTATAGATGTCGTTGGAGAAGAGCTCAGGGTGCTTCTTGACGTAGCGGATGTCCTCATAGCGCGACACATAAAACGCGCCGAGCTCCTTCATGAAGTACACCGGGCGCTCATTGCGGATGGTTTGCAGGTAGGCGAACGGACACTCGCGTACGGCGTCATCGAACAGATTGTATTTTTCGAGTTGGCTCATTTGCTCTCCCTCCCCTCTGGCAACGCAAGACTATTCCTGGCAACAGCCGCGCTCAACCGTCAGGGTGTTACCCGAACGCCTTGGCCCGCCGCAGGCTTTCTGCATAGGGTTTGCGGCCGAACCAGAGCAACACAGTACCCAGTGTTCCGAAGCACAGCGTCAGGGTGATGATTGACCAGCGCACGCCATCAGCGCCTGGGAACACCGAGGTGTTGAACCAGCCGGCGAGCGGTGGCCCGAGCATCATACCGAACGAGCCAACCAGCATGTTCACGGCTGCGACCTGCGCGCGAATCGTCGCCGGGGCGATGACAGGCAGTGCACCCGCAGCAATACCGAACGGCGAGTTGATGAAACACATCGCCGGGACGTAGAGAAGGAACGCGATGGTCGGATCCGGTGCGAACTGGGTAGCGATCATGAAGGGCATGGCGATCATGCCGCCAATCATGCCGGCGCTGATGTTGGCATCTTCCCGCCCTCGCAATTCCAGCTGGCGTCCAAGCCAGGCGGTGATCAAAGGGCCGAGCGCCCCGAATATCGCGAATATCCAGCCAAAGGTCTGCGAGGCTTCGGCCGCATTCAAGCCGTGCACACGTACGAAGTAAGACACCGTCCAGAACACAAACGCGTAACCCATCAGGTTGAGGGACAGGAAACCCAGGTGGTGGCAGAAGAGGGTGCGCGGATTGTCCCGATAGAACTTCGCCACCTCACCGAATGCCATGCGTGTCCCGGTGGGTGATGTGCGCCGTTCCGGCTCAGGCAGGAGGAGAAACACCACCGCCAGCAGAATGCCGGGCAGACCGAGCCAGATGAACGTCTGTTGCCACGGGTGCAGCTCACCAAAAAATGGCAACACCATCGGCGGCAGATCCATCACCACGCTGAGTACGACTCCGCCGATGATGAAGGCGATACCCGATCCGAGTATCGGTCCCAGCTGATAGACGCTGAGCGCTAACGGCAGCTTGTCGCGGGGAAAGTAGTCGCCAAGTAACGAATTCGTTGCAGGTGTCAGCGTCGCTTCGCCTACGCCGACACCCATGCGCGCCAGCAGGATCTGCCAGAAGTTCTGGGCGATACCACATGCCGCCGTCATCATCGACCAGAAGCCGATCCCGGCGCTGATGATGTAGATCCGGTTACGGTTATCCGCAAGCCAGGCGATGGGCAGCGCGGCCAGTGCATAGAACACGGCGAAAATGCCGTACAGCCAGCCGATCTGTGAATCGTTGAGACCGAGATCCTGCTTCATCGGCTCAACCACGATCGCGACCACCTGGCGGTCAACAAACGACACCAGAGAGGCGATGACCAGGAGTGCGACGATGCTCCAGGCGACCGCCGGGTGCGGGTACGGTTTGGTCAAGACGATCTGCCTTCAGCGGTTGAGGTATTTGTCGAGCGTCCGGTGGACGTGACGAATCCGTGCTTCCTGATAGTTACCCAGAGTTTGTCCGGCTTTGCGGGAGGCCTTCATGCCGGCACGCTGACGGAAAAAGTTCTCCGTGTCCTGATCGAGCACGTGGGCGAGGCCGGTGGCTGCGAATGCCGGTACGGTTTTGTAGCTCGTGTCCATATCGAGTTCGATCACCTCAGCAGGCGGCGGAACGGAGCTGTTTGCCGGTTTAGGCCTGAGCATGAGGATTTCGTGAATGCAGTGGTCGACATCGATGGGGCGGAACCGGTAGATCAGCGGAATGCCGATGCCGGGAAAGAAACAGGCGTTGGGGAAAAGGTAATACTCGATGGAGTCGAGCATCTGGCTGTTACTGACCATGGAAAGATCGACCCCAAGCTGACGCCCCATCGCCTCGCGTTGCAGTTCCGCGTGTGCCTGCCGCGCACCCTTGCCGGGTGGAAGGGTCTGTGGATCGTGTCCAAGGGAAGCAAACAGTTCTTCTTCCGTGAGCTGCTTCGGCAGGTGCGGGCTCGGGTAACCCACGGTGTGCACGAAGCGGTTCACATGATCACCCCAGAAGTCGTATTGCGCGTTGGCATCGCCAGCGGTGCGCAGTCCTTCCGGGTGGGTGGCGAGCACGTGGTAGGCCTCGAGGAAACCCTCCATGCACATCTTCCAGTTACCGGGCAGCACCTTCTTCATGTGCAGCCAGACATAACGATCACGAAGCGGGTACGCGAATTCATCGAAGTGGCGTGGCAGCACGCCGAGATAGTCGGCGAGCGACCCCGCGTCGGGATCGAAGCTCACGAACACGAATCCTTCCCAGGTATCACAGGGCAATTCGGTGAGACCAAAGTCCGCATCGTTCACATGGGGAAAATCCCAGCGACAGGGAATCTCGCGCAGCGCACCATCGAGGTGCCATGACATGCCGTGGAACGGGCAACGGAAGAACTGTTTGCCTGAGCCTTTTGATCCGGCATCAAAGAACTGCATGCCGCGGTGCGGACAGGAGTTTACGAATGCGCGGATTTCCTCATCCGCGCCGCGCACGATCATGGCCGAGTACGGCCCGACGTCGTAGACAAAGTAGTCTCCCGGACGTTGCAGGTGCTCTACCCGACAGGCCCACTGCCAGGTTTTTGACCACAGCTTCTCGATCTCGGCGTCAAAGAATGACCGTGACGTATAACGCGCGAAGGGTAAGTCGCTATCTCCGAGAAAGTGATAGGACTGCTCGGTCAATGCCGCCGGCGGCTGGTCGGTTTCTGCACCAATGATGTCAGCGGTGGAGGGGCCGGGGCAGCGTGCTTCACCGGGTGCGAGTGATGGATCGGAAAGCGCAGTCAAACGGGCGTTCATCGCGGTGTATCCCTCCCCGGATCGTGACGGAATGACGTGGGCATTAGATCACAATCCCTCCAAGCCGGTTTGTCTAGACTGCCCCGAAGTCAACGGACGGGCTTCGCGGAAGTCCCCTTGAATACTCCAGCACACGAAAGGTGGCGAGACCCACGTATCCCTGTGAGCATGGATGCGTTGGTGCACTTTCATTCCGGACGAAGCCAGGTCGGCACGATCTATGTTTTTTGTCCCGGTGGCATGTTCATCCAGGGTGATTCGGCGGGTTTGAGGCTTGCCATCGGTGAGCAGGAGCCTGAACACAAGCAACTCCCGCTGGAAGTCCACTTTACCGTTCAGGGTGCGGATGAAACTGAGCACCATCACCTGACCGGAGTCGCCGTTCGGCGGATGGAAAGTGGGCTGGGAGTCCATTTCCCGACGGGTATCTCGGCGCGCAGCTTCGCAGCATTGTCAGAACAGGCAGAGCAGGTGGAGCAGAAACAACACAGCGCCCGGTTCAGTGCATCCGAGAGTCCTGCCGGTCGTGTGGGTAGCGTACCCATCGATACTGAGAAAGCCCGCAAGGTTGCCGAGGCGTGTGCGAAGCTCGTTGAAACTTCACTGAGCCGGTTCGCCACCGAGTTTCTGCACCTTTTTGCAGACGAGTTAGCTGCATGTGAACGACGGGCATCCTCGCTTCTGGAGCAGCAGGTTTACCAGGAAGCGATTGGTATCCTGTCAGGAACAGAGAAACGAGTTGCCGAACAATTCGTGTCCTATGTCACAAGCCTGCTTCGAAACCTGCGGTCGCCCTCGTTGGCGGGATTCGCGGAGCCAGAGAGGTCTGAGACGGACGATTTCGGCCTGACGTCTGCAGCCACCGGCTCACCCGCTGCGAAGGGCATTCTGCGGTGCAACAAATATCCGCTCGCGCTGGTGGACAAGTACGACTTCAAACAATGGCTCGTCGTCGCCGAAATCGTGTCTTCAATCGAATGCAAGCTGCAGGAAGATACGTTTGTCCTGCGTAACTGACTGGGCCTGCTTGAACCGGGATGGAAAAACAAGGACACCAACCCCGTTTGTCCCATGGTCATCGGCCAGTCGCTCAAGCTGGCGCTGATCCCGCTTGGGTTCAGCGAAGAAGTGATTCGTGTGGCCTTCAGTTTTTTTGGGCGGATTGCACTGTCGCGCCTGGAAAAACTCTATGAGCGACTCATCTCGAGCCTGGAAAACACAAGGCTCTTTCCGAGCATCGAGTCCATTGTCAGTAAGCAGGTGCGCCAACCGACGTCGGCCCAGGTGGTGAACTTGGGCCGTGAGTAAAATCTCCCGGCCATCAGCGATTCGCATCCGCCCACGGGCCACGGCGAGGGCCGACCGCAACCTGCGTCGGCTGTTCGCTTGCTCGACGTCGCCAGGCAATCGACGATAAAAACCGCGGACGCCAACAAACCCGTGGCGGATATCGATGCGGTTCTCCGCTCGCTGTCGACATTGCAGGACAAACGTGCGCTCAACGATGAAGGTGACGGCAGAAAGCTGAAGAGTGCGCTGCTCGAGCAGCTTCGGGCGATTTCCGGCAGCGATTTGCAGCTGCCAGCGGAAACCGAACGTGCCATCGACATGGTGAACTACCTGGTCGACTCAGTGCAGGAAGACGAGGCGCTGTCCGTCGCCGTGCGGAATATGATCGACAAACTTGAAATGACGCTCGGACGCGAAGCGGTTCGTAATGAATCCATGCTGCGTAGTGAAGCGGAGTTGCAGCCTGCCCTGCAGATCCTCAATCAGCTCGAGGATGTCGACGGCGGCGGAATCACAACGGAAGCCGGACTCAATGCCACAGGACATCAGGTGTCGACGATCCTAGCCCAGCTGGCGAAAGAATGGGAACATAACTCGTCGGCGTTCAAGGAAGCCGTTGAGAAGCTCCAGCCGCTGGTTGAACGCCAGCGAAAAGTTTATGCACGCAACGCGGAACGCGTGGTCAGCAGTTGTGAAGGGCGGTCGCGCCTGCAACGGGCCAGACAGGTGGTGTTGCGGCGTCTGGTTGAGTTGCTCGAAGGTCGACGAGTACCTCCGAGTTTCGTCGACATCATCAATCCGCACTGGCGCAATCTCCTCGTGAATACGGGACTTCGCCAGGGAACGCGGTCAGTTGAGTGGAAGCAGCAGCTTCAGGCGATACTTCGGGTCGTCGTTCGACTCGATCCGGACACGCGTAACCAGTACGTGCCTCCAACTGAAGATGGCAGTGGCGAGGTGATGATCCGCTGCATCGTTAAGGGTCTCGACAACATCGGTGCGAAAGCGCCTGCACACGCAATGGAACAGCTGTACCTCGCGATCCAGGGAGAAGTTCCGGACGAAGGCTATCTGCGGGTCGAAACGTACAGCCTTGCCAATCTTTTTGGCTGGCGAGACATTGCCCGTAGCCAGGAGCCCATGCCGCCAGTCAGTGATGGGAAGGAACGGCGCCGTTGGCTTGAGAATCTGCGTCGCGCGCGGGCGATGGAAGCCGGTACCAACGTGAAATTCACCACGTCGGACGGCGAGGCGAAAGTATGCCCTCTCGCCTGGGTCGATACTCTTGCCGAACACTTCGTTTTCGTGAACCGGCGTGGACAGCTGGACCGCGAAATGGGCCTTGGCGAACTCACCCAGGGTCTGGTGGATGGCTCTGCGCGGGTCTCGACGAATATGAGTCCTCACTGCTCGAGCGGGTGAGTGAACACATGTTGAGTCGCGTGCACAAACGCATCCCCTCCGATGCGCAGTTGGATGAACTCACCGGGCTCGCAAATCGCAGGGCGTTCGAACGCACGCTACAGCTTCTACTCGACAGCTGCCGTGAGAGTGATTCCACACATACGGTCCTGCAGATCGATCTGGACCGCTTCCGCATGGTCAACATGGCGTGCGGATTCGACGGTGGTGATCAGATACTTAAGCGCGTCGCCCAAATCATGGAAGAGACCATTGCCGAACTTGACGGCATGATCGCGCGGATTGGCGCGGATAAGTTTGCTGTCGTGCTTTTCGCGACTCCAGGATCTGCCGGGGAAGAACTTGCAGACCGGTTGACATCCTCCATTCGTGAAATAGAGTTCAACTGGCATCAGAACGTCACGACGGTGTCCGCAACCATTGCGGTACTGCCGGTGGATCGCACCACGGAGAGTGTGGCGTTCATGATGCAAAACCTTGCTGGTGCCTGTCAGGCGGGCAAGAAGCTGGGAGGTGACCGCAGCTTCTTCTATACCAACGATGATGCCGCACTCAGCGAGTAGCAGGCGGTCATGCAACTCGCCACTCATGTGGAACAGTGGCTCAGTGATGGTCGTGTCCAGCTGAATGTGCAGATGATCGCGCCGGCGATCGCAGGTGAGGGCTTGCCGCATTATGAAGTGCTCATCTCGGTCTCCGATGAGACGGGCGTTCCGGGCTCGCCGGTCCGGTTCATCGAGGCGGCGGAGCGTTACAGCAAGATGCCGCTTGTAGACCAGTTTGTCGTCCGCAGCGTCTTCGAGTGGATGGCCGCACATCCCGATGCGCTGGAAGGCATCTCAGGTCTTTCCATAAATCTTTCCGGCCAATCGATCATGCAAGAGGATTTCCTCGGTTTTGTTCTCGAGCAGTTCGAGCGTACCGGTGCACCACCCGGAAAAGTCTGCATTGAACTCACCGAAACCGCGGCGGTTGGCGACCTGTTCCGGGCCAGAGAATTCATGCTCAAGTGCAAGGTGATGGGTTACCGCTTGTCTCTCGACGACTTCGGTGCCGGTATGTCGTCGTACAGTTATCTGCGTCGCCTGCCCGTGGACTACCTCAAGATCGATGGGTCCTTCGTGCGCGACATGGTCAACGAAGAGAGTGATCTGGCAGTGGTGCGTCCGATCAATGAGATCGGCCACTTCCTCGGCAAGAAAACCGTCGCGGAACACGTTCACAATGAAAAAACCGCCGAGCTGGCGCGCAGCATGGGTATCGATTATCTGCAACGTTGGGGTGTTGAAAAACCGAAGCCGATCGACGCGCTGGTCTTTTCCACAGAGCAGCCCGCTGTGGCCGCAGTCGAAGTGTCAGCGTCGAGCTGATTCAGCCTGGATTGACCTGATACGGCGCAGTTTCTTCAACTTGACAGAAGAGTGACTGGAACAGCCAGCCTTCGGGTTTTCGCACGTAGGTTTCGCGATACCAGCCGATGATCCGCTGATAACGTACCTGTCCCGCGCCGAGATTTTCCGTATACAACATGATCAGCCGCCAGTGGCCGGTGGCTCGATCGCCGTTCACGTCGATAACCGGATTGATGGCGTGGTGCGCCGAGTTGCGGATGCGGCCGCTGGCTCCGACTGCACCTAGAAATGACTTGATCGCTTCACGTCCCTCCGCTTTGCCCATCACGCTCGCTTCCCAGATCGCATCTTCTGCGAACAGCGGACCGAGCAGATCTGGGTTATGGTCCGCATCGCAGGCTGCGCAGTACTTGGCCTTGAGCTTGCGGATCGCTTCGATGTCTTCGAGTACCCGGATGCGTTCTTCGAGTGTGGTCATCTCCGTCCCCTTCGCTTGATTCTGCGGTGAACATATCACGGCGCCTTCCTGGTGGAAGAGGCCATTTGTTATGGTGCGCTCTGATGTGGGGAGAGGAGAGTTGTCATGGCATTCGCGCCATTTGATCTGACGGGAAGGGTTGCGTTGATCACCGGTGGCAACGGCGGAATAGGCCTCGGCATGGGGCGCGGACTCGTTCAAGCCGGTGCTGAGGTCTGCATCTGGGGAACCAACGCCGCCAAGAACGCACGCGCGGTTGAAGAACTCACCGCACTCGGCGGACATCCTACCGCGTTCGTCTGTGATGTTGCTGACGAGGAAGCGGTTGAGCGCACTTTCGCCGCTTCGCTCGAAGCACATGGCCGCATCGACGGCTGTTTTGCCAACGCCGGCGTGGGTGGACGCAACACCGCGTTTGATCAGATGACCACGGACGAGTGGAACCGTGTCATCGCTGTCAACCAGAGCGGCGTGTTCTATACGTTCCGGGCAGCGGCCCGCCATATGAAAGAACGTGCCCTCAAGGGCGACGCCTTTGGACGTCTCGTGGGTACCGCAAGCCTGGCTGCAATTTCAGGACAGGCGAGGGGGGAACACTATGCGCAGAGCAAGGGTGGTCTTGTCGCCATGATCAAGGCACTGGCGGTGGAGTACGCGCGGTACAACGTCACTGCCCATACACTGTGCCGGGCTGGACCAAAACCGATATGACGGAAGGCGCGTTCAACAATCCGAAATTTGTCGAGAACGTTTTCAAGCGGATGCCCGTGCGACGGTGGGGCAGCCCCAATGATTTCGCTGCCATCGCGATCTACATCATGAGCGAAGCGAGCGGGTTTCATACCGCGGAGACGTTTCTGATCGATGGCGGGTACTTTGCGTTTTGACGACGACCATAATCCGGGGGTGTTGCCAATGCAGGAGAGTCGCACGGGGTTGCTAGATCGCATCGAGAGAATCGGCAACCGGTTGCCGGATCCTGCCCTGCTGTTTCTGTTGCTGGTGGTGGTGGTGTGGTTACTGTCAGCGCTGCTTTCGGGTTTCGCTTACGAACACATCGACCCACGCACAGGATCACCGCTGGTGGTGCAGAACCTCCTCACCGGCACGGCACTGACCACATTCTTCTCAAACCTTGTCGGTACGTTTGTAGGTTTCCATCCGCTCGGGGTGGTGTTGGTGGCGATGCTCGGCATTGGTGTTGCCGACCATACCGGTTTCATTCGAGCGGCATTGCGGTCCCTGCTGCTGCGAACCTCGCCGAAGCTCCTGACCCCGATGCTGCTGTTCATCGCGATCGTCAGCCACAGTGCGGTGGATGCGGGTTATGTGCTGGTGATTCCATTGGGGGCGGTGATTTTCCAAGCCGCGGGACGGCATCCACTGACCGGCATCGCTGTGGCGTTTGCAGGTGTCTCCGGCGGCTTCAGTGCCAACCCGTTGCCTTCCGCGCTCGATCCGATGTTGCAGGGGCTGACTCAGAGTGCGGCGCAGATCCTTGACCCCGACATCACGATCAACCCGCTCAACAACTGGTTCTTCACAGGTTCATCGACGCTTTTGATCATGCTGGTCGGGTGGTTTGTTGCCGACCGGATCGTCGAACCGAGACTGGTGCGGCTGCAGGTGGATGGTGACTTCTCCGAAGCGCCAAAACTCGATGCCATGACGGCGGCAGAGCGCCGCGGTCTGCGCTTTGCATTGCTTGCGATGGGCCTTGGTCTGCTCTTGTTGGCGTTGAGCGCCTGGCCGGAAAGCAGTGCCTGGCGATCACCAGCAGGTCCACTTACCGCGGCCGATGCCCCGTTGATGAAGAGCATCGTGCCACTGATATTCCTCGTCTTTCTCATGCCCGGCGTGGTGTATGGCTATGTTGCGGGGACCGTGCAGTCGCACCGGGATGTGGTAGTCGGGATGACACAGGCCATGAGTGGCATGGGGTACTACATCGTCATCGCTTTTTTTGCAGCCCAGTTCATCGCTGAGTTCGGCCGATCAAATCTGGGCGCGCTGCTTGCCCTTGAAGGCGCCTCGATTCTGCAGGCAGCGGCGTTGCCCGCTTCTGTAACGATCATCGCCGTGGTGCTGATGACGACGCTGGTAAACCTCTTCATCGGCTCAAGCTCTGCCAAATGGGCGCTGCTCGCGCCGATCCTCGTGCCGATGCTCATGCAGCTTGGTCTGTCTCCCGACCTGACGCAGGCGGCGTATCGCGTCGGCGATTCGTCTACCAACATCATTACGCCGCTGATGCCTTACTTCCCGTTGGTGGTGGTCTTCTGCCAGCGTTATGTGCGTTCCACCGGCATCGGCACCGTAGCCGCCATGATGTTGCCGTTTTCGCTGATGTTTCTGCTCTTCTGGACGATCTTCCTGTTGCTGTTCTGGGCCGCCGGTGTACCACTCGGTGTGCAAGCGAGCTACGGCTATCCGGGGTGAGCGCGCTGGCTGCACCCGATGTCTCGGCCGGGATGCGCCGCCTGATCGCATCGGAAGTTCTCTCCAGCTTCGGGTCGATGCTGAGCCGCCTCGCAATGGCGTGGATCGCGGCGCTGTTTCTGGATGCGACCCCGATACAAATGGCCTGGCTCGTGATTGCCGACGTGATCGCCGGTGCTCTGGGTACGCTGCTGATCGGCGGCTGGGTGGATCGCCACTCCCGGCGAATGATCATGATGCTGGCGGATGGTGTCCGCGCAGCCTTCATGGCGGGTGTGGTGCTGCTGTATCTGTTTGATGCGCTCTCGTTCTGGATGCTGGTGGTGCAGTCGGCGATGAACGGTCTCGCTGCCATGGTGTTTTCGATCGCGCGCTCCGCGTGGATCGCCGACAACGTCCCGAATGAAGGATTGACGCTGCGCAACTCGCAGATGAGTGCGGCGTCGAGCAGCTCAGAGGCGGTTGCTTTCGGTGGTGGTGGCTGGTTGTTCCAGCTCTTCGGCCCGGTGGCTGCACTGGTGACTGATACGCTGTCCTATATCGGTTCCGCATGGTTTTTACGTGGCATCCCGGAGCGGCTGCCGGATTCGCCGATACCGGCACGCGCGAAAACCCCATGGTTTTCTGATGTGGCATCCGGCTTTCATGCGGTGCGGGCCTCTTCGGTACTGAAAACTCTGGTCGTCAGCGACGTGCTGATGACCTTGAGTTTCAGCATTACCAGCACGGTCTACATGATCTTCGTGACCCGTGATCTTGCGGTGAGCACCGGCGTGCAGGGGCTCATCTTCGCCACCGGCGCTCTGGGTTCACTGGCGGGGGCGGCCATGGCGCCGTCGCTTGGCAGGAAGATCGGCGCGGGACGATCACTCGCGGTCGGGTTGCTCGCCGCCGGAATCGGTGCAGTGTGTATCCCGCTCGCACCGTCAGCAGCGGTGGTGGTTGTGGTGTTGCTTGTGACTCACCAGATTGTCGGCGACACGGGTTCGGTGATTGCGATGATTCATGGCCGCACCCTGCGGCAATTGCACGCGCCGAAAGGCAGCCGTGGTCGTGTCGATGCGGCGATGCGATCAGTGTCGCAAGGCATCACCGTCGTGGGTGCTCTGGCAGGGGGCCTGTTTGCAAGCGCGATAGGCACCCGTGAAGCACTGTGGGTCGGCGCGATCTGCCTGTTGCTGGGCGCGGTGTTGATGTGGCTGCTGCTGTCCGCGACGGATGCTCGCGAAACCTCGTCGACGGAAACGGGGCAGTAAAGATCAAAGCCCGTTGTCGAGCAGGAACGTGGTCACCGCGCGATTGAAAGCGTCGGGCTGATCGATGTTGGCGGTGTGCCCCACACCCTCAATGATCACTTTGTGGGTACCCGGTATGCGACTCGCCATGTAGTCTGTGGCTTTAAGAAACGGTGTGTCTTTGGCCCCTGCCAGTACCAGCGCCGGAACCCGGACGTGTGGGAGCGAATCGAGAATTCGCGAGTCCTGTTGGGTGAGGATGCCTTCCGCCGCCAGTCTTAGCCCCTCGCTTTTTTGTTGCGCGCCGGTGCGAACCGCCATCCGGTTCCAGTCTTCCCTCGCGGCGTCATTCCGGTAGCCGGGGCCGGTATCAAAAATCAGCAGGCCCTTCACACGATCACCGTGAAAAACGTTGAAGGCGAGGGACAGGTAGCCGCCCAGCGACAGGCCGCCGATCGTCGCGGTTGAATGACCTGAAGCATCGAGCACTGCACACATGTCGGCCATACAGAGTTCGCGCGAGTAAAGCGCCGGATCGTCAGGCGCACCGGATTGGCCATGTCCACGGATGTCCCAGAGGATAAGGGTGTGGTCTTTGGACAGCGCGTCGATGTTTGGCTTCCACATGTTTGTGGTCGCCGAGTAGCCGTGGGTTAACAGAATGGCCGGGCCTCTGCCGTAGGTCTCGTACCAGATCCGGGTTCCGTCACGCTGCAGTATCGGCATGGGTTTCTCTTCTCGCCTAGTTTCCTGTTGGTTCCCGTTGGGCCCCGGATTGGTGTTCCAGCACTGTAATGGCAAGACCTCATCCCGGCCAAATCCCGATTCAACGAGCCAAACGCCGTCGCAGTCCATACAATCCGCCTCCTTGAATCCGTCCATCCAAGCCATTCAGGAGCAGGACAATTGATTGAAATCCGTATTAACGGCGAAGTTCGTCAGATCGACGTGGACCCGGCCACACCCCTTCTGTGGGTGCTGCGTGAAAACCTCGGTCTCACCGGAACGAAGTACGGTTGTGGTATTGCGCAGTGTGGTGCCTGCACCGTCCATCTCAACGGCGCTGCAATTCGCAGTTGTATCACCCCGGTATCCGCAGTACTCGGCGCTGACGTCACCACCATTGAAGGTGTCGGCCTGAATGGCGAGCGACATCCGGTACAACAGGCGTGGATCGAAGAGCAGGTTCCCCAGTGTGGTTATTGCCAATCGGGCCAGGTGATGTCTGCAGTCGCGTTGTTGGCCGCGAATCCTTCCCCGGATGACGCCGCCATCGATGCGGCCATGTCAGGGAATCTCTGTCGTTGCGGGATGTACGGACGAATTCGCCGCGCCATCAAGCGGGTGAGTCAACCCGTCGCCGAGCCGATCTCTGAGCCGGCTGCAGTGAGCATCTATGAACCGTCCATCGCCGGCCTGAAGGAGGTTAAACATGTCTGATTCTAAAGCAGGCAAGTGGACGCGGCGCGGCTTCATCACCGCAGGCGTTGTGGCGGGTGGTGCGCTCGCAGTCGGGGTCGCCGTACGCCCTGGGCGTCGTGCAGGGGATCTCGCCCAGCATGTCGCTGCCGAAGCCGAGACCCTGGTGAACACCTGGGTCAAGATCGGTACGGACAACGTAGTCACCGCCATCGTGCCGCATAGTGAAATGGGTCAGGGTGCACAGACCGCGCTTGCCCAGATGCTGGCTGATGAACTGGATGCAGACTGGAACCTCGTACAGTTCCTCGAAGCGCCAGCGGAAGATGCCTATGCGAACTACGCGGTGGGTCGCGGGTTCATTCTCGGCGATACGTTCTATCCCGAGTGGTTGGAACCGACAGTGGAAGGGGCGTTTCTGCAAGTAACCAAGGCGTTGCACCTACAGATCACTGGCGGCAGCGCCAGTGTGCGCGCAACAGGGCTGCACGGCATGCGGGTCGCCGGAGCGGCCGCACGCGAAATGTTGGTGCGTGCAGCTGCAGATGCCTGGCAGGTGCCAGCGAGCGAAATTGTTACCAAGGACAGCACGCTCATCCATCAATCGTCCGGCCGTTCAGCGCCCTATGCCGAGTTTGCCGCTGCAGCGGCGGAGTTTGTGCCGCCGTCACTGCCGAAGCTGAAGACCTACGACCAGTTTCGCATCATGGGTAAGCACGTTCCGCGCATCGACATCCCCGGCAAGGTGGACGGCAGCACGAAGTTCGGCATCGATGTATCCCTGCCTGACATGAAGTACGCGGCCCTGATTGCCGCGCCGGTACTTGGCGCCAAGCTCAAGTCGGTGGATACGGCAGCGGCCGAGGCAATGCCCGGCGTATTCAAGGTCGTGAAACTCGATGATGCCGTCGCTGTGGTGGCGGATGGCTGGTGGCAGGCGAAACAGGCGACTGCGCAGTTGCAGCCACGGTGGTCGGCAACACCGGCCGACGAATCCAGTTCCGAAACCATTTTTGCCGCGTTTGAAAACGACCTGGACCGGGCGGTCAAAAATGGAGACGAAGAAGATGATCGGCGCATCGGCGATGCACGCGGCGCACTCGGGTCTGCACGGCGAGTGATCGAAGCGACCTACCGCGTTCCGTATCTGGCGCATGCGTGTATGGAGCCGATGAACGCGACCGTGTCCCTCAAAGGTGGCGAGTGTGAAGTGTGGCTCGGATCGCAGAATCCTCTCGGCACCAAACACGCGGTGGCCGACGCGCTGGGCATCGATGCCGCGCAAGTGAAGGTGAACAACCATCCCATGGGTGGGGGCTTCGGGCGACGGGCAACGGATGATGTCCCGGTGCAGGCGGCGTTGATTGCCCAGGCATCAGGCGTGCCGGTGAAACTGATCTGGTCGCGGGAAGAAGACATGACCCACGACCACTACCGACCCGCGGTGGTTTCAAAGTTCAAGGCCGGATTCGATGACGGCGACAACGTCATCGCCTGGGAAAACCAGTTCAACGACAAACACGAACCGAAAGAAGCGCCGTGGATTCCCTATGCGGTGCCGAACCAGTTCGTACACTTTGTTGAAAGCGCGACCCATGTGCGCTTCGGCCCGTGGCGGAGCGTGGATCATTCGCAACATGGCTTTTTTACGGAAGGCTTCTTCGACGAAGTAGCGTTTGCCGCCCACAAAGATCCTTATGCACTGCGGCGTGAGCTGCTCGAAGATCGGCCGAGACATCGTGCGGTTCTCGACCTTGCGGCAGAAAAGGCCCGTTGGAATCAAGAGCGCCCTGAAGGCAGTGGTCGCGGCATCGCGCTGCAGGAATCTTTCGGCTCCATCGTCGCGACCGTGGCCGATGTGACCGTGACTGAAGGCAAGGTCAAGATCAACAGGGTGGTGTGTGCCGTGGATTGCGGTTTTGCCGTCGCGCCCGATGGGCTCGCCGCGCAGATGGAGTCCGGAATTCTCTATGGCCTCACAGCTGCACTTTATGGCGAGATCAGTATTCACAAAGGCGCCGTAGTGCAGACCAACTTTCATGACTATCCAATGGTGCGGATGGATGAATCCCCACCCATTGAAGTTCACATCATCAACAGTGGTGCGGTCATGGGCGGTGGTGGGGAACCGGGTACACCGGGAATCGCTCCGGCGCTTGCCAACGCCATCTTCGATGCCACCGGTTACCGGGTACGGGAACTGCCCGTGAGCAAACACGACTTCAACTTCCGCATCGAAGAAACGGAAGAACCGAAGCGGGCGCCGATCACGCTGCCGGAGATGGGGGCATAGTTTCGCAATCGAAGATCGATTGAGTATTGCGCATCAGTGCGGGAAACACCGTTGGTTGCGACAGCCCGGCGATGGGAGGATCGATGAGACCCGGATTCACGATATTGATATGGGGCGGGTTGCTCGCAACGACGAGTGCGCTCGCCGCTGAATACTCACCACCGGTGGGCAAGGACTACCCGCAATACGCGTACTTCGGTGACACCCACCTGCACACCCGCAACAGCGCCGATGCGTACTCACTCGGCAACATGAATCTGACCCCCGCCGATGCGTATCGTTTCGCACGTGGTGAAGAGGTCATCGCCCACAACGGCATGCGCGTAAAGCTGCGTCGGCCATTGGATTTCCTGGTGGTCTCTGATCACTCGGAGTACCTCGGCGGGTACTACCGTTTTAATGTGGGTGATCCGGTTGTCAGAAACACGCCTGTGGGTCAGGCATGGCAGGCAGGGCTCGAGAAAGGCAATCCCGGGCAGATGATGTCGGCCTTCACCGGCAGCATCAACAACCCGAAAGAACACCCGCCATTTCCCGAAGCCACACGTCGGTACATCTGGCAGGACGTGGTGAAAACCGCTGACGACTACAATCAGCCCGGCTTGTTCACATCTCTCAGCGGTTATGAATGGACGTCGATGCGTGATGGCAGCAACCTCCATCGGGTGGTGGTGTTCAAGGACGGTGCCGACAAAGTCGGCCAGATGGTGCCGTTCAGCGCGCAGGACAGTATCGATCCAGAAAAACTGTGGCAGGCGCTGGCGGACTACGAAAAGGCGACCGGCGGTGAAGTCCTGGCCATCGGTCACAACGGCAATCTTTCCAATGGGCTGATGTACGGTGACAAGTTGCTCGATGGGCGGCCGCTGGACCGTGCATTTGCACAGATGAGCGCGCGCTGGGAACCGTTGTTCGAAGTCACCCAGGTGAAGGGCGACAGCGAATCGCATCCAAAGCTGTCTCCGGATGATGAGTTCGCGGATTTCGAGAACTGGGATGTGTCCAATATTTCCAATACCGCGCCGAAAGAAGACTGGATGCTGCAATACGAATACGCCCGTTCGGTCCTCAAGAACGGTCTCAAGCACGAGGCCGCCACCGGCATCAACCCGTTCAAGTTTGGCCTTATTGGCTCAACCGATGGCCACAACTCCGTTTCCACCGCGGAGGAAGACAACTTCTTCGGCAAGTTCCCGGAGACCGAACCGTCGGCCAACCGCTTCACCACGAAGATGGCCCGTCAGCTCGACCCTAACTGGAAGCTGGTGGCCTCCGGTTATGCCGTGGTCTGGGCGCGGGAAAACACCCGCGAGGAGATTTTTGCCGCACTCAAACGCAAGGAGGTCTACGCGACCACCGGTTCGCGCATCCAGGTACGATTTTTTGGCGGTTTTCATTACACCCCTGACCTCATACACAAGCCGTTGTGGCTCGATGATGCCTATGACAAAGGTGTACCGATGGGTGGTGACCTGACAGCAGCACCGAGGGGCAAAGCCGTTACACTGGTGGTGGTAGCGAGTAAGGACCCGGAAGGCGCGAACCTGGACAGGGTGCAGATCATCAAGGGCTGGCTCGACAACAAAGGCAGGTTGCAGGAAAAGGTGTTCGACGTAGCCTGGTCCGGTGGGCGGGAGCGTGATGCGGTTACGGGCAAGGTCCCGGCGGTTGGCTCAACGGTCGATCTCAAAACAGCGACGTTTACCAATACCATTGGTGCCGCGGATCTTGCGGCGGTGTGGACCGATCCTGATTTTGATCCGAAAGAGCGGGCGTTCTATTACGCACGCGTGATCGAGATTCCGCGGCCCCGCTGGTCAACCTATGACATGGTCTACTTCGGCAATGAGGCCCCCGCGGAAACGCCTCGCACGCTGCAGGACAGAGCCTACACATCGCCGATCTGGTACACGCCCTGAAATCACCGGTTGTATGGGCGTGAGCCTCCATAGGCTCTTTGGGCTCCCGTGCTGAAAGACCCGCTGTTCCACTTCATCGTGCTCGGTGCGCTGCTGTTCGGCGCCTGGGCCGTCCTCAATCCAGCCGAGTCTGCCGATGATCCACGCACCATCGTCGTGGATCGTGAGGCGCTCCTGACCTTTATCCAGTATCGAACCCGGTCATTCGACGAATCAGCCGCCGCGGAGAAGTTTGATGCTTGGCCAGAGGCCATGCTTGAGGATGTGATTCAGGACTTCATTCGCGAAGAAGCGTTGTACCGGTCCGCGGTGGAGATGGGCCTTGATGCGGATGACTATGTGATGCGTCAACGCATGGTGCAGAAAGTCGAGTTCATGGCGGAGGGAGTAGCTGAGGATGTCGTCGCGCCTGATGATAACCAGCTTGAAGCCTGGTACTCGGAGCGGAAACAAAACTACGCACAGGCAGCGTTGATCACGTTTGCGCACGTGTTTTTCTCAAGCGAACGGCGTGGTGAAGCGAGTGCCACCGAAGAAGCGACCCAGGCACTCGAAGCACTCAATCGAGCGCGTGTGCCATTTGCCGCAGCGCCATCCTGGGGTGAGCGTTTTCCTTATCATGTGAACTATGTGGATCGGGGCTTTGAAGAAATCGTCAGCCACTTTGGCGAGACCATGGCGGTTGAACTTTTTTCGCTGGAGCCGAGGGAGTCCACGTGGCAGGGACCATTCAGCTCCACGCGTGGAACGCATCTGATTCTGTTGATCCGCAGTACGCCTGCACGGGAAGCCGCGTTTGCAGAGGTCCGTGATCAAGTGCTTCGAGACTGGTTGGTCGAAGCGACCCGGGCGCGCAAAGACGCGTTCGTTCAACGGGTGCTCGACGGCTTCACGGTGGTTCGAGCACCGGATCTGCAGCGTTGAGCCCATTGCTGCTGGTCCGCCGTTCGTGGGCGCTGGTTCTCGCAGTGGTGTGCCACGCAGCAGCCCATGCCCATGACAGCAGGCCGTTGTTCATCCAGATGGCTCAGGATCTCGACGGCAGCGTCCTACTCGCGTGGAAAGTGCCGGACACGGTGGCGCAGCGGGATGCGCCGCTGATTGCGCTTGCGAAGCCCTGTGTTGCCGCGCGTGCAGAAGCACAAGACGACAAAGGACAGCCGGCGGGTTCGCTGCAAGGTCTCCGTTGGTATCAGTGTCCGAAAGAAGCTGAACCCGACGCAATCAGGATTACATGGCCTGGTGCTGCGCCGTCTCTTTCAACGCTGGTTCGTCTGCAAGATCCCGCCGGTAAGGTGCGTACCATTCACGCGTCACCTGGCGAGCGCTTGATCGCGCTGCCTACCACGCCGTCAACCGGAATGGTCATCAAGCAATACCTGGTTCTGGGTGTTGAACACATCCTCGCCGGATTCGACCATCTGTTGTTTGTTGGTTGTCTGGTGTTGCTCGCGGGGACGTTTCGACGCATTGCAGCAGCAGTCACCGGATTTACCATCGCGCATTCGTTAACCCTTCTGGGGGCAGCGCTCGAATGGGTGCAGCTGCCCATACCACCGGTTGAGACGGTGATCGCACTCAGCATCGTGTTTCTTGCAGCAGAACTGGCTCGCGAGCGGCGGGATACGCTGACGTGGCGTTATCCGATGGTGGTCGCCGTCGCCTTTGGGTTACTGCACGGTTTCGGATTTGCGGCTGTGCTGGGCGATATTGGCCTTCCCGAAGGTGAGATTCTTGCGTCGCTGCTGAGCTTTAACCTCGGGGTTGAAATCGGGCAGCTCGTCTTTGTAGGTGTGTTGCTGGGTTTGCGTGAGGTGGGGCGGCGGATGGCGCCACCCACCTTCGCTTCAGCTTCGTTCCAGCGTTTTGCCGCTTATCCCATCGGTGTGCTCGCGACCTTCTGGACGCTGCAACGGCTCAGCGGGTTCGTGTAACGACCGCTTCGATGCGTGCGGGTGCGATGACGCTGCCTTCCGGCTCCCGAAATGGCATCAGCAATTTTTGCAGTGTTGTCGGTTCGTGCAGGCCGATGCCTGCATCGATGACTCCGGAATTGCCGAAACTTCCGAACATGCGATCCCAGAGAATTGCCGCGCAACCATAGTTGGTGTTGCTTTCTTCAAGCGTCGCCGAATGGTGTCTGATGTGCCAGGCGTTGGTAGTGAAAAACCAGCCGATGCCTGTGGCATTCAGACGAATATTGCTGTGCACGATGGCGGTTTGTGTGGTCGTCAGGAGGAGGGCGCCGAAGGCTGCAGCACCCACACCGAAGAGCAGGTCAACCAGTGCCGCAGGAAAAACGATCCAGAAAAGTTCGATCGGATGATTGGCGCCGAAGTTGATGGCGTTGAGTTTCTTGAACGAATGATGCGCACCGTGACCGGAAAGCCGCCACACCACAGACCAGCGATGTTCGGTGCGATGCATCCAGTACCAGATGAACTCAGTCATCAGGAACACCATGAAACCCTGCACCAGGAGTGGCCAGTGATGAGGCCAGAAGTCGAGACCGAGATTGGTGCGCCAGTTTGTCAGTGGTTCAGCCAGCAGGTGCCCATAGAGATCTGAAGCCACGCCGCCCATCGTGAGCGTGACTGCGGCGATGCCGATGAGGCCGAGTTTTTCTCCCAGCGGCTGTCGCCAGCCTTGTCGCGCCGGGATCAGGTACTCAAGCGTGCCGAGCAAAACGTGCACGCCGAAGAGGGTCATCGGGTAGAGCAGGGGATTGTCCGGCGAAGCCGTCCACGCCACGAGAACCGTAGCGAGCAGCAGCGGCTGCAACATCCAGAAGACCCATCGCTTCGGTAAAGAAGCAGCTTCCTCAAGAGTGTGGATGCTGATGCGGGGTGGATTTGATTCCAGCACGGTTTGTGCCTGCGGCCTGTGGCGGTGGCCAACGGTGTCCCGATATGTCCTCCTCGTCAATGATTCCGCCGGATTGCAGACGAACTACCGACAAATTAGTGCTTTTTTCTGCCCGATAACGGGCAAAAATATCGAATTAGATCCGTAGTGAGGGCATATTCTCGCCATGTCTGCTGTTTCAGATCCCGAATTGATCGACTACCTCCAAGGTCTGACCGGTCTCCCGGCATCTCGCTGCCAAAGACTGATCGAAGATGTCTTGTCGCGTTTTGATGAATCGCTTGAGCGGTTCGTGCAGCGCCGTCACGTCGAGTTGAAGGCCGATGGCCTGATGAACGAGGCCATCTACGAGCGGTTAATGGTGGAGGTTGCCGGTCGGCGATTCGTGGCACCGGAACTTTCAACGCGGCAGATCCGCCGCATGATCTATGGGTAACCGCTCTTTGCAGTTGAGGTGGGGCTGATGTGTGGAATTGTCGGATACGTAGGCAACAAAGCAGCGATGCCGATTCTCATGGAAGGGCTCTCGCGGCTCGAATACCGCGGTTACGACTCCGCCGGGGTGGCGCTGGTGCGCGACGGGCGAGTGGATGTTTATCGTAAGAAAGGTCGGATTTCGGAGCTGCGCGGCGTACTGCCGAAACGAAACGCTGCGAATGCCGGCATCGCCCATACCCGCTGGGCAACCCATGGCGAACCCAGCGACGCCAATGCCCACCCGCACAAGGATCAGTCCGGCAAGGTCGCCATCGTCCACAACGGCATTGTCGAGAACGCGCGGGAACTGAAGGCCTACCTTGCGGCGAAAGGCGTAGTGTTCTCTTCGGAGACGGATTCAGAGGTTCTTGCCGCGTTGATCGCCGATGAATATCAGGGTGATCTCTTTGAAGCCGTTCGCAGGAGTCTGCTGCGGGTTGCAGGTACCTATGGGCTCGGCGTGGTGCACGAGGATCATCCTGACGAAATGGTTGTGGGGCGAAACGGCAGCCCGGTGCTGCTTGGCATCGGCGAGCACGAGATGCTGGCGGCATCGGATGCATCCGCGCTCGTTCAGCACACGCGCCAGGTGGTGTATCTCGAAGATGGTGAAATCGCAAGGTTGACAGCGAAGTCCTTCCAGATCCAGGACCTGCATGCCAATGCGGCACACAGAAGCGCTGCGACCCTCGATATGGATGCGACCCTCGCAACACGCGAGGAACATC
>VGVE01000033.1 GCA_016874135.1 Gammaproteobacteria bacterium
AAAGGTCTCAGTGGCAGGGCCATTGACACTATAGTGTTCATCGGCATCGGGGGTTCACATCTCGGTCCTGAACTTGCAGTCCGCGCCATCGGAAGTGACGGCCGACTTCAGCTGCGTTTTGTAGCCAACATCGACGGCACTACACTGACTCAGGCACTTCAAGGTGCAGATCCTGAAACCACTTTGTTCATCACGGCTTCGAAATCGTTTTCGACCCTCGAGACACTCGAAAACTCTCGTTCCGCCCGGAGTTGGTTTCTGGAACGTACGGGGTTACCTGAAAAACTCCCCCAGCACTTTGTCGCGATCTCTGCCAATGTTTCTGCGGCGCAAGAGTTCGGCATTCATCCAGACAACGTTTTTCCGATGTGGGACTGGGTCGGGGGCCGCTATTCCCTCTGGAGTGCGGTGGGCTTGCCTGTCGCCCTTGCCTCCGGATTCGAAGCCTTCGAAGAAATGCTCGCCGGCGCACGTGCAATGGATCGCCACTTCGCGAGCGCTGAGCCGACCGGGAATTTGCCGCTGCTACTGGCACTGATTTCGATCTGGAACACCAACTTTCTCGGCGCCGCGAGTCACGCCATGCTCTGTTATGACGAACGGCTGGCATTTTTACCCAGCTATCTCCAGCAACTCGAAATGGAAAGCAACGGCAAACGGGTGAACACGAGTGGCGAGCCTGTAGACCTGCATACCATGCCAATTCTGTGGGGTGGCACAGGTACGGCAGGGCAACACGCATATCACCAGTTACTGCATCAGGGCACACGGGCGTTCAGCGCCGACTTCATATTCTGCGCCGAGCCGGGTTCTCCACTACGACACCATCACAACTGGCTGCTCGCGCATGCGATTGCACAGGGCCAGGCGATGATGCAGGGCGAACGTGAAACAACGCCTGAGAAACAGGTGCCGGGAAATCACCCAACCTCCACCCTGATTCTCGATCGTCTTGACCCGTTTCACCTCGGCAGTTTGCTCGCCCTGTTCGAGCACAAGGTTTACGCCCAGGCGGGCATCTGGGGTATCAATCCGTTTGATCAATGGGGAGTCGAACTCGGCAAACGCTTGGCGACACCCGTATACAAACAACTCGGCGGTGCGCCCGCAGATGCCCAGGATGCATCAACCCGCCACCTTATCCATGTCCTGAGGAAAACCGGGAGGACTCCGCTGTGAGTGCGATCTATCCAGTAGCCGAACACGTCAGAGCGCGCGCATTCATTAATGAGTCGATCTACCAGGACATGTATCGTCATTCCATCGAGAAGAATGATGAGTTCTGGGCCGAGCAGGCCGGCAAGTTCGTGACATGGATGAAACCATGGCACACCGTGAAATCGGCAGAGATGCAAGCCGGCAATATTCGATGGTTCGATGGCGGTGTGCTCAACGTCAGCGTCAACTGCATCGATCGACACCTGCCGCAGAGGGCACAACAAACGGCGATCATCTGGGAGGGTGATGATCCCGCGGATACAGCTCATGTAACTTACGCGGAACTATCCGAACGGGTCAACAAGCTCGCCAACGTGCTCAAGGCACGCGGTGTTGGCAAAGGTGATCGGGTTTGCATCTATATGCCGATGATTCCCGAAGTGGCATACGCGATGCTCGCCTGCGCGCGCATTGGAGCCATCCACAGTGTGGTGTTCGGCGGTTTTTCTCCGCAATCCATCCGTGATCGGATCCTCGACTCAGATTGTCGTGTGGTGATCACTGCGGACGAAGGGATACGTGGAGGCAAGGTCGTCCCACTCAAGGCGAATACGGAGGAAGCGCTCGTCGGTTGTCCAAACGTGCATACGGTCCTGGTGGTTCGCCACACGGGTGCAAACGTGCTCTGGCAGCATTCACGTGACGTCTGGTATCACGAAGCAACGGAGCGGGTATCGGCGGCTTGTCCTCCGGAGCCGATGTCCGCTGAAGATCCGCTGTTCATTCTCTATACCTCCGGATCAACCGGCAAACCCAAAGGTGTCCAGCATTCTTCCGGTGGGTACCTGTTGATGGCCGCGATGACCCACCGCTACGTCTTCGACTATCACGACGGGGATATCTTCTGGTGCACCGCAGACGTCGGCTGGATCACGGGCCACTCCTATATCGTCTATGGTCCGCTTGCGAACGGCGCAACAACCCTAATGTTCGAAGGTGTACCCACCTGGCCGACGGCAGCACGATGTTGGGAGGTGATCGATCGTCATGGCGTCAACATCTTCTACACGGCACCCACCGCGCTGCGGCAGCTCATGTCGCAAGGCGACGATTGGGTCATGTCAACAAGCCGACAAACACTCCGGTTGCTTGGCTCGGTCGGGGAGCCCATCAATCCCGAAGCCTGGGAGTGGTATCACCGCGTGGTTGGTGAGCGCCGCTGCCCCATCGTCGACACTTGGTGGCAGACCGAAACCGGCGGAATCATGATCACACCACTGCCTGGTGCGACCGATCTCAAACCTGGCTCTGCCACACGACCCTTCTTCGGCGTCATGCCTGCGCTCGTTGATGCCGGTGGCCAGGTGATCACCACCACTGAAGCCACCGGTAACCTTGTAATCGCCGGTTCCTGGCCCGGGCAAATCCGGACGGTCTATGGCGATCACCAGCGTGTCGTCGATACCTACTACAAGGCCTATCCGGGCTTCTATTTCACTGGCGATGGCGCACGCCGTGATGCGGATGGGTATTACTGGATCACCGGTCGAGTTGACGACGTCATCAACGTCTCAGGTCATCGGATCGGTACCGCGGAAGTTGAAAGCGCGCTGGTATTGCATCCGGCCGTCGCAGAAGCTGCGGTAGTCGGCTACCCACATGCGATCAAAGGCGAAGGCATCTACGCCTATGTCACGTTGATGTCGGGCAACAACGATGAACGTTCACGCCTCGAAGGCGAGCTCATCGATCTGGTTCGCAAGGAGATCGGCCCGTTCGCCAAACCCGATGTGATCCAGTGGGCCCCGGGGCTGCCCAAGACGCGGTCCGGCAAGATCATGCGGAGGATTCTGCGCAAGGTGGCCGCCAACGAGCTCGATAACATGGGTGATACAACGACGTTGGCAGATCCCTCCGTGGTCGACGAACTGGTTCGAAACCGCAAGTCATGACAACGATATCGCTGAATGGCCGCATCGCTGTGGTTACCGGTGCAAGCCGCGGCATTGGCAAGGGCATCGCTGAAGGGCTGGGCGAAGCTGGAGTGACTGTGTACGTCACGGGTCGCAGCAGCGAATCAGACACGACATCACCACTGACGATCGAGGCGACTGCAAGGAGTGTGAGTGCTTTTGGCGGTCATGGCATTGCATGTCGCGTGGATCACTGCAGCGATGCGGAAGTCGAAGCCCTTTTTGCAAGGGTTGAGAAAGAACAAGGACGGCTCGACATCCTCGTCAACAACGCCTACCAGATTCCTGACCCTCCGGTGCTCGGTGGTGGATTCTGGGAGCACCCGCTTTCCATCTGGGACGTTCAGTGTGGTGTGGGTCTGCGCGGTTATTACTCTGCCGCCTACTACGCCGCGCCTCTCATGGTCGCTGCCCGTTCCGGACTGATCGTCAACATTTCATCACGCGGTGGAAGGGAGTACGTCTTCAGTGCTTCTTATGGAGTTGGCAAAGCAGGTGTTGATCGAATGGCCAAGGACATGGCTTTGGAACTTCGCGCCTACAACGTTGCGGCACTTTCACTTTCACCTTCAAAGGTGAAAACCGAGTTCATCCTTGACATGGTCGCAAAAGGCCAAATGCAGCTCGATCCGGCGACCGCCCAATCCGTTCGACTTTCGGGCCGATGCATCGCGGCTCTTGCAGCAGATCCCGCCATCATGCAGCGCTCCGGACAGATCCTCACTGTTGCAGAAGTCGCATCACACTACGGGGTCATCGATCCGGATCGAGAAATAGCCGCGAAAAAACCTGCTTAAAGAGCTCTGGCACGTTGGCAACGTTTCGTTATGATACGCGGCTCTTCGATACGGCGGGGCTATAAAAAATGGCTGCAAAGAAGAAAACGGCGCCAAAAGCCGGAGTAAAACTGAAATCAGCTGCTGCGCCAAGCAAGAAACCAGCTCCAAAGACGACTGCAAAGCCTGAAAGCAAAGCGGCCTCGAAGACTACCCCAAAGGTAAGCGGAAAGGCTGTACCCAAGGCGGCAACAAAACCTGAACCAAAGTTCAAGCCCGTCAGCAAAGCCAAGAAAAGCACGGCCCAAACGACGTCTGTGAAAAACGCTTCCATCGTGACCGAATCTGCAACCAAAGCCAGCTCAAAAAAAGTGGGTGCCCAAAAGAAGCCTGCCACTGAAAGTCGGCCAAAGTCCGCCGTCGTACTCGATCAACAGCCGACATCTGCCACACGCTCACCGGCAAAAAAGACCTCAGCGAAGGCGCCTTCAGTTAAGGAGCCCTCGGCAAAAGTGTCAGCGGCCAAGGAGCCAGCTGAAAAGAAGGAGTCATCTGTAAAAAGGAAGAGCACCGCCACCAAAGAGCCGACGAAACCCGCTAAACAGCAGCCCTCTGCGATCACCCTGGTAGATCGCCCTGTAGTTGAAGCCGCCAAATCTCAAAAAAAGGCTGCAGGAAAATCCGGTGTGAAGCAGGACGTCATCAGCAAAGCTCAGAAAACGGCTACCAAGACGATCTTGGCAAAGAACACTGCTCGAGCCATCGAGCTGCAAGAACCTGCATATATCCCTTCAACCGGACCTATCCATGGCATTCCGCCCTACCAGCCAAAGTCTGGTGAGGAGTACATGAGCGAAGGTCAGCTCGAACACTTCAGGCTAATCCTGAACAACTGGAGACAGGAGTTGATGGAGGAAGTGGACCGCACGATTCACCACCTCCGGGATGAAGCCACCAACTTTCCTGACCCGAACGACCGGGCGACTCAGGAGTCAGAATTCGGTCTTGAACTCCGAGCACGGGACCGGGAGCGGAAACTGTTGAAGAAAATCGGTGCGGCTCTGGAGCGCATCGAGGACGGATCCTACGGTTACTGCGAAGAAACAGGTGAAGAAATCGGTCTTCGGAGACTGGAAGCGCGCCCCATAGCGACGCTCTGCCTTGAAGCGCAGGAGCGCCACGAACTCGTCGAACGGCACTACGGTGAGCGGGACGATCGACTTCGTTGACCCGTAGGCACCAGATGCTGCAGCAGAGACGGGAGCAGCCCTGAGGGGGAGAGATACATCCCCCGCTCAGGAAGTTCTGATCCATTCGGTCCTTCGAATAGCCAGACTCTGCCCGCCAGCGCCTGACAACCGCCTTACGCGGCCTCGTAGTTCTTCACTTCCTTCATCGACAGCTTGATCCGTCCACGCTGATCGACATCCAGAACCACCACGCGAACTTTCTGCCCTTCCTTCAGATAGTCGCTTACGGCTTCCACGCGCTCATCCGCAATCTGCGAAATGTGCAGCAACCCATCCTTGCCAGGAAGGATGGATACAAAGGCGCCAAAGTCGACGATACGTTCGACGGTCCCTTCGTAGATTCTGCCAACTTCTGCCTCAGCGACGATCTCCTGGATCCTGCCCATTGCGATCGCTCTGGACTTTTCATCCATGGCGAAAATCTTGACCGTGCCATCGTCTTCGATGTCGATCTCGGCACCGCTGTCCTCGACGATGCTACGGATTGTCGCTCCACCCTTGCCAATGATCTCGCGGATTTTTTCCGGATTGACCTTAAGCGTGGTGATGACCGGTGCATTGGCCGCAAGGTTCGGACGAGAAGCTGCCAGCACCTTGTTCATTTCACCAAGGATGTGCAGTCGGCCTTCGAGGGCCTGCCGCAGCGCAGCTTCCATGATCTCCTCGGTGATGCCTTCAATCTTGATGTCCATCTGCAGCGCTGTGACGCCATCCGCGGTTCCGGCAACCTTGAAGTCCATGTCGCCAAGGTGATCCTCGTCACCAAGAATGTCCGTGAGTACAGCGTAACGGTTGCCTTCCTTGACGAGGCCCATGGCTACACCAGCAACCGGGGCTTTCACCGGCACGCCCGCGTCCATCAAGGACAGTGACGCGCCACAAACCGACGCCATCGAACTCGAGCCGTTTGACTCTGTAATTTCCGAAACCACTCGCACGGTATAAGGAAACTCTTCGACGGTCGGCAGCACGGCCTGAACACCACGGCGAGCAAGCTTGCCATGACCTACTTCACGACGCTTGGGGCCACCCATGAAACCGGCTTCTCCTACGCTGTAGGGCGGGAAGTTGTAATGCAGCATGAAGTGTTCTTTGCGCGAACCTTCGAGCGCATCAATCATCGCTGCATCGCGCTGGGTTCCCAGCGTCGCCACGACGATCGCCTGCGTTTCACCTCGAGTGAAGAGGACAGAGCCGTGAGTCTTCGGTAAAACGCCGACTTCGATGGTGATGGGCCGTACAGTTCGCAGATCGCGTCCATCGATCCGGGGCTCACCATTGAGAACTCGTTCGCGGACAATGTTCTTCTCGAGCTTTCCGAATGCCCCTGCCACATCGCCTGAACTGAAGCGTGGTGATTCACCACCGGAAAGTGCGGCGATGGTTGAACTGCGCAGCTCGGCAACACGATCCTGGCGCGCTTGCTTGTCCATGATCCTGTAGGCGTTACCCAGCTGCGGACGCACCTCTTGTTCGACGGCCTGTTTGAGTTCGCTGTTCGACGGAGGCGGCTGCCATTCCCATCTTGGCTTACCCGCCTCGGCCGCAAGCTCATTTATACCCTGGATCACAGCCTGCATTTCCTGGTGGCCGAAAAGGACTGCGCCCAACATTTCATCTTCGGTGAGGCGGTCCGCTTCCGATTCCACCATCAGCACCGCGTCGCGGGTTCCAGCAACCACCATCTGTAGCATGGACTGCTTCAGCGTTTCAAAACCGGGGTTCAGAATGTAGTTACCATCGATGTAACCCACCCGGGCAGCGCCGATAGGGCCAGCAAACGGAATGCCGGAAATCGCCAATGCTGCCGATGCGCCGATCATGGACACGATATCCGGATCCTGATCCTTGTCCGCAGACATCACAGTCACGATGACCTGCACTTCATTCATGAAGCCTTTCGGGAACAGCGGTCGAATCGGACGATCGATCAACCGTGATGTCAACGTTTCTTTTTCGCTGGGTCGACCTTCACGCCGGAAGAAACCACCAGGAATCTTGCCGACGGAATAGGTTTTTTCCTGGTAGTTCACTGTGAGCGGGAAGAAGTCCTGTCCGGGGTTGGCAGACTTCGATCCAACAACCGTTGCGAGTACGGTCGTATCGCCCATTGATGCTAGCACCGCGCCAGTCGCTTGACGTGCGATCCGACCGGTTTCGAGGGTGAGCTTCTGCTCGCCAAACTGTATTTCCTTGATGATGGGTTTCAAATCAGCTCCTTTCATGTGTGTTGCGGAGACTGCGCCTGACCGGGTTCCGACCGGAATCGGCGCTACAGGTACTGCTAACGACGCAGGCCCAGCCGCTGAATGAGATTGGTGTATCGATCTGTGTTCTTGCTCTTCAGGTAATCGAGGAGCTTGCGTCTCTGGTTGACCATGCGGATCAGTCCGCGACGAGAGTGATGGTCCTTCCGGTGGGTCTTGAAGTGTTCCTGCAGTTCATTGATGTTGTGCGTCAACAGTGCGACCTGGACTTCTGGCGAACCGGTATCGCCATCACCCTGTTTGTAGTTGTTGATGATCTCAGCTCTCGCCGCTGCACTCAGTGCCATATTTTCTTACTCCTGCTGAATATGCGTTAAAGACAACTTTGATGTAACTCGGGAATGACCGCGCATACCTGCAGTCACCCGCCCACAACCAGACGACGCGGCGCAACACGCCCGTCATCCAGTATCTCGCCGACGCCCATGAAAGCCGCCGGTGAAGAATCCCGATCAACCGCCAGCCGGACCCACCCTGCGGTCGGTGCATGTGGCACCTGAACCGCCTGGCCCTGGCGCAGATACCAGGCCAACGCTTCGTTCAATTTTACTTCAGGCCAGTTTTCGACAGCGCTCGATATGGGCCTCAAGAACTGCTCGCCATCGGCCGCTTCGCAGGCCCGCTCGAGCGTCTCGAACGACACCACATCACTTTCCCGGAACGGTCCGGCACCCAAACGCCGAAGCGCCTCGACATGCGCCCCACAACCGAGCCGCAGACCTATGTCCTCAGCGATAGTCCTGATGTAGGTACCTTTGCTGCAGCGAAACTCGACTTCGATGCAGTCACCTTCAATCGCGATCAGCCGATTCGAGTGAATGGTGATATCTCTGGCTTTGCGCTCCGGCGCTACGCCTGCACGTGCCAGTTTGTAGAGCGGTTGGCCCTGATGCTTGATGGCAGAGTACATGGACGGAATCTGCTGCATGCTGCCGATGAACTCGCCGACCACCTGCCGGATGAGCTCTGCAGACAACGATTCCGTAGACGCGGTACTAACCACCTCTCCATCTGCATCTCCGGTCGTCGTTGTGACGCCAAGCCGGATCCGTGTCCAGTAGTGTTTATCCGAGTCTAGCAAGTACTGAGAGAACTTGGTTGCTTCACCCAGGCACAGCGGCAATACGCCGGTAGCAAGCGGGTCAAGGCTGCCTGTGTGACCAACTTTTTGAGCATCAAGCAGTCGCTTGACCTTCTGGACCACGTGGTTCGAACTCATGCCGACGGGTTTGTCCATCACCAGGAATCCGTTCAATGCCCGTCCCCGACTTCGCCTCACGGTGATTCACCGGGCTCATGTTGGGCGCTGTCCGCAGCGACAGCCTGTTCGATCAACCTTTCAAGCCGAGGTCCGCGTTCTGCGGCTTCGTCGTAATGAAATCGGGGCCTTGGCGTGGTTCGCATGGAATGCCGATGGGACAGTTCGGTTCTTACCCAGCCAGCAGCGCCATTCAATGCTGCAACAACAGCCATTCGATCAGCGGTATCCGCGTGATCCAGCGATGACACATAGATGTCGGCATAAGACAGGTCGCGACTGACTCGGACATCGTTGACGCTCACCATGCCGACCCGGGGATCGCGCATTTGCCGTTGCAGGATCAGCGCCACTTCGTCGCGAATGAAATCCGCGACCCGCTGCGTGCGATCACCGCCATGGTTCTGGTGCCTTGCCACGCTTTATCCGGTTCCAACTGACTTACAACACACGAGCGACAACCTTGGTGTCAAACACCTCGATAACGTCGCCAACCCGCACATCGCTGTAGTTGCGAACACCGATGCCACATTCAGTTCCACTTCGAACTTCGGCAATGTCATCCTTGAAGCGACGCAGAGAATCGAGTTCGCCTTCAAAGATAACCACGTTACCGCGCAGCACACGAATGGGCTTGTTACGGAACACACCACCTTCCAGCACGATACAGCCGGCGATCTGACCAAACTTGGGTGACCGGAAGACATCTCGGACTTCAGCCACACCAACGATCTCTTCCCGGATCTCGGGCGCCAACATGCCGGTCAGGACCTGTTTCACATCATCGATCAGCTCGTAGATGATGCTGTAGTAACGAAGTTCGACACCCTCACGTTCGATGATCGCTTTGGCCGCACTGTCAGCCCGCGCATTGAATCCAAAGATCACCGCACCGTAGGTGATGGCCATGTTGACGTCGGACTCGGTGATCGCACCGACACCCGAGCCCAGCACGCTGACCTGCACCTCGTCATTGCCAATATCCGCAAGTGCATGCGTGATTGCTTCGAGGCTGCCGCGCACGTCCGTCTTCAGAACCAGCTTCATGACCCGCTTTTCGCCTTCACCGAGGCTTGCAAACAGGTTTTCGAGTTTCGCTGCCTGCTGGGTTGCCTGACGCTTCTCGTTAGTTTTTGCACGACGGAAGTCGGCGAGCTCCCGCGCAGTTCGCTCGTCAGGGGCGACGCCGAAATCGTCACCGGCGCCCGGTATCCCACCGAGGCCAAGCAGTTCCACAGCCATGGAAGGAAGCACTTCATCAACTTGCTGGCCCTGGTCGTCAAGCATCGCGCGAGCGCGCCCGAAGTACTCTCCGGCAATGACCACATCACCTCGACGAAGGGTGCCGTTCTGCACCAGAATCGTGACCACCGGACCGCGACCGCGATCAAGCTTGGACTCGACCACAACCCCTCGCGCCGGTGCTTTCGGAACCGCCTTCAGCTCGAGCAGTTCTGCCTGCAGAAGAATCGCGTCGAGCAGGCTGTCGATCCCCATGCCGGTCAACGCTGAAATGGGTACAAACTGGGTATCGCCGCCCCACGTATCTGGCAGAACATCGCGCTGCGCAAGTTCACTTGTGACACGTTCGGGGTCAGCGCCCTGAAGGTCCATCTTATTGATGGCTACGATGATGGGCACACCTGCTGCCTTGGCGTGCTGAATGGCTTCCTCGGTCTGCGGCATAACACCGTCGTCGGCCGCAACCACCAGTATCACGATATCGGTAACCCTGGCACCACGTGCCCGCATCGCCGTAAATGCGGCGTGTCCGGGGGTATCGATGAAGGTGACTTGCCCTTTGGGGGTACTGACGCTGTACGCACCGATGTGTTGCGTAATGCCCCCGGCCTCGCCTTTGACCACATGACTCTTGCGGATGTAATCCAGCAGCGAAGTCTTGCCATGGTCGACATGGCCCATAACGGTTACAACCGGTGGTCGTGAGACCTGCTCACCTTCGATCTGCAACGATTCAGTGTGGGCCGCTTCAATCGCATCATCCCGAACAAGCTTCGGCTTGTGTCCGAGTTCTTCGACAACAAGAATCGCCGTGTCCTGGTCGATCGCCTGGTTGATGGTCGCCATCACACCAAGCTTCATCAGCTGCTTGATGACCTCACTAGCTTTTACCGTCATCCGGCTGGCAAGTTCACCAACTGTAATCGCGTCCGGAATGTCGACATCACGGGAGATGAACTCAGTCGGTCGGAACTCGCCGCCTTGTTGATCGACATGGAGCCCATGCGGGCCGGCGCGGTGTCGCTGCTTGCGGCCACCTTTCAGCTTCAGCTCTACCCGACCACTTTCAGACTCTTCCTCATTTCCACCTTCCCGGCGGCGATCGCGATCTTTTTCCTTGCCGCGACCCCGTTTGCCACTTCGGTCATCCGACGCTGGCCGGGCTTGTGCATCCGCAATCTTTGCCCCCGCATCGACAGCCTGCGCGGGTTCCCTCTTTGCCTGCTTCATCGCTTCGGCTTCGCGCGCGACCCTCTGCGCCTCAAGGCGCACCCGCTCTTCTTCCTTGAGCCGTGCCTCATCTTTACGCCGCTCTTCTTCACGACGTTGCACTTCCTCGCGCTGCAACGCTTCAGCGCGTCGGGCCTCTTCCTCGCGTATCCGCCGCGCTTCGAGCTCGGCCTGCGGTGTGCTGGGTGCTTCGGCTTCCGGCGCATCTCCGCCTTCAGCTTCGCTGCGCTTGACGAACACCCGCTTGCGGCGAACTTCAACCGTCACGCTGCGCCCGGTCTTGCCCTGACCTGTCTTCAGCGTGCCGACTGATTTCCGGGTCAGCGTGATCTTCTTCGGTGCAGCCGCGTCTGCACCATGGGATTTCTGCAGCCAGGCGAGCAGCGTCTGTTTCTGTTCTTCGGAAACGCTCTCGTTCTCGCCCGAGTGCGGCAGTCCGGCTTCCCGCATCTGCGAAAGCAGCCGTTCCACCGGAACTCCGACTGTAATCGCAAGCTTTTTAACCGTGACATCGGCCATAGTCTTTATCCGTTCTCCAAGCCTCGGCGGCGCATTTCACACCCTGCGCCACGCGCCCTGCTCATTGGGAGTAACACTTAAGCAACCCGTTAGTCGTCCGTATCTTCAAACCACGGGGCGCGTGCCGCCATGATCAATTCCGCCGCCCGTTCTTCGCTCATGTCAGGAACGATTTCCTGCAGGTCCGGAACCGCCAGTTCGGCCAGGTCTTCCATCGTGATGACACCATGGCCCGCAAGTTTGAACGCGAGCTGTCGATCCATGCCGTCCATTTCGAGCAGATCGTCGGCTGGCGTGCCTCCTGAGAGTTGCTCTTCGGATGCAATGGCACGCGTCAACAACGCGTCTTTTGCCCGGTTACGCAACTCTTCGACAATTTCCGCATCAAAACCGTCGATCGCAGTCATCTCTTCTACAGGTACGTAGGCGATTTCTTCGAGTGTGGTAAAACCCTCCTCCACAAGAACAGCCGCCACATCCTCATCCACAGACAAGGCATCCATGAAGTTCTGAATGTGGCCGCCCGCTTCCGCCTGCTGTTTCTCGACCGCTTCATTCTCGGTCATGATGTTAAGGGCCCAACCGGTCAACTCGCTGGCCAGCCTGACGTTCTGGCCTCCCCGGCCGATGGCCTGTGCCAGATTTTCTTCTGACACAGCCACTTCCATGGTGTGGGTTTCTTCGTCCACGACGATGGAAGCAACCTGTGCGGGTTCGAGCGCGTTGATGGCGAGCTGCGCAGGATTCTCATCCCACGGCACGATGTCGATACGTTCACCGGCAAGTTCTCCAGAGACTGCCTGAACCCGCGAACCTCTCATGCCCACACAGGCCCCGACGGGGTCGATTCGGCCGTCGTTCGTCTTCACCGCAATCTTGGCCCGGGATCCCGGATCGCGTGCCGCTGAACGAATCTCGATAACCTGCTCCGCAACCTCCGGCACTTCCAGCTTGAACAGCTCAATCAGCATGGCTGGCGATGTACGCGTTAGCATGAGTTGAGGCCCACGATTCTCCGGTTGTACCTCGAGCAGCAGCGCACGAATGCGATCATTGATTCGAAAGGACTCGCGCGGGATCAGGTGCTCACGCTTGAGCAATCCTTCGGCGTTGTTGCCAAGGTCGATGATCACGTTGTCCCGACCGATCTTCTTGACCGTGCCGGCAATGAGCTCGCCCACTCGAGGGAGATACTCAGCGACGATCTTGGCGCGCTCGGCCTCACGCACTTTTTGCACGATGACCTGTTTCGCTGTCTGCGCTGCGATGCGGCCGAATTCGACGGACTCGACTGGCTCTTCGATCACGCTGCCAATCTGCAGGTTGGGGTCCCGCTCCTTCGCCTTCGCGATGTCCACCTGTGCGTGCGGATTCGGCTCTTCCTCCTCTGCAAGATCGACCACCGTCCACTGACGCACAGTGGAGTATTCGCCGGTATGGCGGTCGATGCTGATCCTGAACTCGGCACCTTCTTCGTAACGCCTCTTCGTCGCCATGGCGAGCGCTGATTCCAGCGCTTCGAAAATGACTTCCTTGGCGACACCTTTCTCATTGGAAACGGAGTCGACTACCGTCAGCACTTCTTTGCTCATGTTTCTCCCGTCTCGCTCAATCAAACTGCGGGACAATCCGCGCCCGCTGCACGTTTTCTACCGGAAAGACGTACTCAGCCCCGTCTACATGCAAATACGCTTCACCGTCTTCGAACGCCGCAAGTACACCAACAAAATGCTTCTGCCCTTCAAACGCCTGATGCAGCCGAACATCCACTGTCTCACCGGTTGAACGGCCGTACTGTTCCGGCTTGAATAGAACGCGATCCATACCCGGCGAAGACACTTCCAGCGTATAGGCACTCGTAATCACGTCAGCGATATCCAGAACATCACTGACATGACGGCTCACGTTCTCGCAATCCTCTACCGTCACACCCGCTTCCCGGTCTATGTAGATCCGCAGTCGCGAATGCCTGCCCTGGGAAACAAACTCGATTCCCCAGATCTCGCAGCCTTGCCCGGCAACAGCCGGTGCAAGCAATCTCTCAATCTCCTGCTCTTTTCGATTCAATTCGAAAACCCGATTCGAGGCGCATGCGCCATCGCCCGACTACGTCCGAATGACGCCGCCGTTTCGACCCTTGCTTGCGGGAAAAAAAAATGGGCAGAACGCCCATTCACTTTCGCTTGCCAGACTTCTTCAGATCCTGAGCTTCTCAGGAGATGAGGTGTCGTTGCCTGCGAACATTTCCTAAAGCCACGGACGACCCCGCTGACTACGGTCTGTTCGCCGTGTGAATCACACGGTTAAACGCACTCCACCTGATCCGGCAGCCCATTCAGGGACTTGCCAAAATTGGTAGCGGGGGCAGGATTTGAACCTACGACCTTCGGGTTATGAGCCCGACGAGCTACCAGACTGCTCCACCCCGCATCAGCAAGGGGCGGCATTATAGGTAGGGTCCCTCCACCTGCGCAACCACGCAAGAGGACAATCCTCTGGCTCGGAGCTCCCGTGGCCGGGTTCGATGAACTGATTCTGGTGCCGAAGGCGAGACTCGAACTCGCACGGGCTAGGCCCACTACCCCCTCAAGATAGCGTGTCTACCAATTCCACCACTTCGGCAATCAGTCGAGAAAGACGGGCGCTGCTTTGTTTTTCAGCCGCCCCATACCAAGTTTGATCCGTCGGTCAGACCTCAGGAACGCGCGAATCTACACTTTGTGGTTCTTCAGTCAATCGACTGTCGGTACTTTCTTCACCCAATGGAGCTTCAACCGCTGGCGCGCTTTCACTTGCGGCCTCTGCTGGAAGCTGCGGCAGCCCTTCAATCTCTACGTTGCCCGCGCGCTGCTTCGCGGTGTAGGCAAGTCCAAAGGTGATGGCAAAGAAACCGATAGCGAGCCACACGGTCAGTTTCGTCATGAAGGAGTTCGCACCCGCGCTGCCGAATACAGTGTTCGCTGATCCACTGCCAAATGCGGCGCCTACTTCAGCGCCCTTCCCTTGTTGTACCAGCACGAGCACAGTCAAGGCGATGGCATCGGCAACCAGCAGTATCAGCAGTACCGTTTCAATGGCGTCCATCTACAGACTCTTCCAGTTTTCCCGATCAGTTCAAACGTTAACCAAACCTAAACACTTACGAAGGCCGACCTGTCCCGCCATCACAGGCGTTTGGCGCGGCGCAGACTTTCGCCGATCTTCATGAACCTGGCTCCATCGAGCGCAACTCCACCAACCAGCGCGCCGTCGACAGATGGACCCTGAAAAAGTCCATCGGCGCTTGTCTCGCTGACGCTGCCTCCGTAGAGCACCGTCATCTCTTTGTCCTTCCCGATATCACCCGCCGCCGAAAGGATGCCGCGAATACAGTTATGCATCTCTTCAACCTGGAGAGCGCTGGCGCTCTTTCCCGTACCTATAGCCCACACCGGCTCATAGGCAACAATAAGGGTCGTTCGCTCCGGCCCGTTCAATCCGGCCGTCACCGCCGTCAGCTGACGCGCCACCACAGCTTCCGCTTCTCCGGCGGACCGCTCTGCCAGCGTTTCACCAACACAGAGGATCGGCTGCAGGCCTGCCCGGTAAGCAGCACGGACCTTGTTTGCAATCCGAGCATCGCTCTCCCCGGAGTACCTTCTTCGTTCCAAGTGCCCGGCAATCACATACCGGCCACCGAGATCCGCAACCATTTCAGCGGAGGCCTCTCCGGTAAACGCACCCGCAGCCGCCTCATGGACGTTTTGGGCACCGAGTGCCAGAAAAGGTGCATGCCGGCTCAGTATCTCATTGGCCAGACCGATGTATCCGACCGGAGGGAACAGTACCAACTCAACCCCTTCAATGGGCCGAATCAGCCTGATCCACGATTCAACCATCGCCCGTGAACCGTGCATCTTCCAGTTTGCCGCAACAATCTTCCGGCTCATTGAATCAGACACGTCATCGCCCGCCGGGCCGAGGGCGGGCAATGGTAATCGCGGACATCTGAAAAAGCACCCGCTCAGACCCGTTGGCCGCGGTCAATGACTCAGCCCGCTGCTCGCCGCTCCCAGGTTCTCGGCAACCCAGGCAAGTTCCTCAGCGATTGACTTCACTTCGAGGGCGTCCTCACCTTCGACCATAACTCTGAGCACCGGCTCGGTGCCGCTCGGACGAACGAGAACTCGACCCCTTCCTCCAAGCATCTGTTCCTTTTCCGCAACGGCGGCTTTCATTTCCGGATGGGCAGCGGCCAGTTTCGGATCGCTGACCTTCACGTTGATCATGTTCTGGGGCGTCTTGTGCATGCCATCAAGCAGCTCCGAGAGGCTGCGGTCACTGTCCTTGGCAGCACGGAGAACCTGGAGCGCCGCGACGATCCCGTCTCCGGTGGTTGTTCGATCCAGACAGACGATGTGTCCGGAGGACTCGCCGCCGAGTTGCCACGACCGTGCTTTCATGCGCTCGAGCACGTATCGATCCCCGACCGACGCTCTTTCGAACGGAATGGACGCTGCGCTCAAGGCGCGCTCCAGCCCAAAATTCGACATCACCGTACCGACTACACCTCCAGTGAGTTCATTCGACTGCTGACGGTGCCTGGCAATGATGTACAACAGCTCGTCACCATCAACTTCGCGGCCCGCCTCATCAACCATCATCAGCCTGTCGCCATCGCCATCGAAGGCAATGCCGAGATCAGCGCGGTGCTCACGAACTTTTTCAGCCAGAAGCGCCGTGTGCGTCGAGCCGCAGCCTTCATTGATGTTCATGCCATCCGGTTCATTGCCGATGACGATCGTATCGGCTCCGAGCTCTTCGAAGACTCCTGGAGCGACGTGGTAGGTCGCCCCGTGTGCACAATCCACGACGATTCGCAGACCGTTGAGGTGAAAGCCCCGATCGACGGTGGCTTTGCAAAATCCAATGTAGCTACCGGCTGCATCCAGAAGTCGAGCAGCCTTGCCAAGCTGTTCCGATGAAACACATACCATCCTGGAGTCAAGCATGGCCTCTATCTCAAGTTCGACTTCGTCGGGCAACTTGTTACCGTTGCCATCAAAGAACTTGATGCCGTTGTCGTAGTAAGGGTTGTGCGATGCTGAAATCACGACCCCCGCATCCGCGCGCAAAGTGCGGGTCAGATAGGCGATACCCGGGGTGGGCATCGGTCCGATCAGACCGACATCAACTCCAGCGCTGACCAGCCCCGATTCCAGAACGGACTCGAGCATGTAACCGGAGATCCGCGTGTCTTTGCCGATCAGAATCTGGCTTCTGCCCCCGCGCTGCGCAAACACCCGCCCCACCGCCCATCCAAGTCGAAGACAGAACTCCGGCGTAATCGGGAACTGACCAACCCTCCCGCGAATTCCATCCGTACCAAAGTGTGTTCTGCTCATCCTCTGTTTGTTTCCTTGTCAACGTCCCGTCCGGATTCCACTTCGCGGGCCTTCCGGGAATCCACCCGCTCTCTGCAACGCCTGTTGCACCGCCAATCCGTCACCTGTCGCCGCGATGTCGTGCACGCGGATGATGCTCACTCCCCGCTCTGCCGCCAGCACCGCGAGCGCAACACTGCCGTAAACACGGTTCTGCACATCGCGACCAGTAATCTGGCCGATGGTCGACTTTCTCGAAACCCCGATCATCACCGGGAATCCCAGCGCGACAACACGCTCGATTCCCCTGAGCAGTTCCAGGTTGTGTTCGAGCCGCTTGCCGAAGCCGATACCGGGATCCACCACGATCTGATCCTCCCGCACACCAGCGCGCAGTGCTCTTTCGATCTGCTGCTCCAGAAAAACCCGAACCTCGTCGCAAACGGACTGGTAATCCGGGCTCTTCTGCATTGTCGCCGGCTCTCCGCACATGTGCATGAGACACAGGCCCGCTCCGGAATGAGCAACCAGTCGCAACATGTCCGGGTCACGGCCACCAGAGACATCATTCACAAAGTGGCAGCCCGCGGTGATCGCCTCGCGCGCAACGACAGAATTGCGGGTATCAATTGACAACAACGTTTCGAGCCCGGCGAGGCGCAAGACGACTGGCAAGGTACGCCTGATTTCTTCATCAAAACTGACGGGTGTAGCGCCTGGGCGAGTCGATTCTCCCCCGATGTCGAGCATGGCTGCACCATCGGCAACCATTTGCCGCGCAGCACTTTCTACCGCACTCAGGTCAAATCCGCCCTTGCCATCACCAAACCGCCCGCCATCGGAAAACGAATCCGGTGTGACGTTGAGGACTCCGAGGATGGCGGGACGAGTCAGGTCGAGCCAGCGGTCCTTACACCGGACTCGCTGGCTTCCTTCTGCTGCTGGCGGCATTTGCCGTATCAGGTCTCGGCGGGATCGCCGATGGCGGTATCGCCGTCCGAGCTTCGACTGGGTAGAGAGGATGGATCTGATGGGGCCCGAGGTTTTCCTCCGGCCATGATGTCCTCGATTTGCTCCGGGCCAAGGGTTTCAAACTCCATCAGCGCATCGGCCATGGTGTGGAGTTTGTCCATGTTTTTCACGAGCAAACGTTTGGCCTCGTCGTAACACCCGTCGATGATCTTGCGTACCTCTTCATCGATGGCATGCGCCGTATCCGGAGAAATCGGCTTGGATCGGGCTCCCGCCGACATGCCCAGAAACGGTTCACTGTTTTCTTCGTCGTACTTTAGTGGGCCCATCCGGTCAGACAGTCCCCAACGCGTCACCATGTTGCGTGCCAATGAGGTCGCCCGCTCGATGTCGTTGGATGCTCCAGTCGTCACATATTCCGGGCCGAGAATCACCTCCTCCGCCAGCCGGCCACCGAAGAGGCTGCAAATCTGGCTGCGAATGGCCTGCCGGCTCAAGCTGTAACGGTCTTCTGCCGGGAGGAACATCGTCACACCCAATGCTCTGCCCCTCGGAATAATTGTTACCTTGTAGACCGGGTCATGATCCGGAACGAGGCGGCCGACGATTGCATGTCCAGCCTCGTGGTAGGCCGTATTCCGTTTTTCTTTTTCGGACATGACCATGCTCTTACGCTCAGCGCCCATCATGATCTTGTCCTTGGCCTTTTCGAATTCGGCCATTTCCACAAGACGTTTGCTTACACGTGCCGCAAACAGCGCCGCTTCGTTCACCAGGTTGGCAAGGTCCGCCCCGGAGAAACCGGGTGTACCCCGCGCGATGATGCTGGGATCTACATCATCGGCCAGAGGCACCTTGCGCATGTGCACCTTGAGAATCTGTTCGCGACCCCGGATGTCCGGCAGGCTGACCACGACTTGCCGGTCGAATCGCCCTGGGCGCAGCAGAGCGGGGTCCAGCACATCCGGGCGGTTAGTTGCCGCAATGACGATGATGCCGTCATTTGGTTCGAAACCATCCATCTCCACCAGCAACTGGTTGAGTGTTTGTTCGCGCTCATCATGCCCACCACCGAGGCCAGCGCCCCGATGCCGGCCAACGGCATCGATCTCATCGATGAAGATGATGCAGGGTGACTGCTTCTTGGCTTGTTCAAACATGTCGCGGACGCGCGACGCACCGACACCGACGAACATTTCCACGAAATCGGAGCCGGAGATTGAGAAGAACGGCACCTTTGCTTCGCCGGCAATCGCTTTGGCGAGCAGGGTCTTGCCCGTTCCCGGCGACCCCACCATCAAAATGCCCCGGGGAATCCGGCCACCGAGTCGCTGGAACTTGCTCGGATCACGCAGGAACTCGACGAGCTCCTGCACGTCTTCTTTTGCTTCGTCGACGCCTGCGACATCCGCAAAAGTGGTCTTGATCTGATCTTCAGACAGCAAGCGCGCTTTCGACTTGCCGAATGCCATGGGACCACCGCGCCCGCCCGCTCCACCCTGCATTTGCCGCATGAAGAGCATGAACACCGCGATGATGATCAGGATGGGGAAGCTGGCGAGAAGCAGCTGCGTCCAGAATCCCTGTTTTTCGGGCTGCGCCCAAGTGTGCTCGACCCCATGATTTTCAAGGTCATCAATCAGCTTGGGATCAGGAATCTGCGGCAGCACGACCTTGAACTGACCGCCATTCTTGTCTTCGCCGATGACCACCCGGTCGCGACCCTGGATCGCCCGAACCTGACTGGATCGGACTTTTTCCAGGAAGTTGGAGTAGCTGATTTCTCCGGGTTCCTGCTGCGGGTTGAAGTTGTTGAAGCCCGTCAGCAACACCGCTGCCAGGACCAGCCAGATCAGCAGATTTTTACCCATGTCAGTCAAGTGACTTACCTCATTCGTTTAACCAGCGACTGAGCGGACGATTTGTCTCGCAACCACCAGACTGGAAACTACCCGCAAGCTTACACCTGCTTTCCGTGTTCCGCCGGGCAGGAATCACACCGGATTCGGTGCGGAATGGCCCTGATTGCCGCCGGACCAGCCTGTAGCGACGACATAGGCCTCCCGAGATTCCTTTCGGGACGCTTCCGGCTTGACCAATCGCACCTGCCGGAACTGTCCCTTGGCCTCAGCGAGCCAGCCGCCCAGCCCTTCGCCGTGGAAGACCTTGACGACCATCGATCCCGTCGGCCGCAGCCATCGCGCCGCCGCATCCAGACACAGATCCGCCAGATGGATAGAGGCGGCCTGATCCGCCACCCGGATACCGCTAAGGTTGGGGGCCATGTCGGACAAAACAAGGTTCAGCCGGCGGTCGCCGAGCAATTCTCCGATGCGCTCGTCAACACTGTCTTCACCGTACTCCCCGGTGATGATCTCGACCTTCGCACCACCCGCAACGGGCAGAGGATCAACCGCGATAATCAGTCCGTTGGCGATCCGGTCAGACAGATACTGAGTCCAGCCACCCGGAGCCGCCCCGAGTTCCAGCACCAGCTGATTGGGGAAAACCAGGCGGTACTTTCGATCCAGCTGTTCCAGTTTGTAATGCGCCCGCGACACCGTGCCTTCGTCGTGGGCGCGACGCACATAAGGATCGCGTCGCTGTCGATCCAGCCAGCGACCGGAAGAGTTGCCTTTTTTCCCCATTTCACCTGTCGCCGGATGGGCCAGCTTGCCAGCTAGAATGCCCGGCTCGATTTGTCTGCTTTCAGCCGGAGTGCCATTTGAATTCACGCAACCTTCGTACCTTGCGTCAGATCGCGCACCATCTCGATCCGGTGGTAACGGTGGGCAACACCGGAGTCAGCGATGCGGTCACCGCCGAACTTGACCGTGCCTTGGCTGACCACGAACTCATCAAAGTCAGGATCAACCAGATAGATCGGGAATTGAGGCAGCAACTCATAACGTCACTGGTCACGGCGAGTAATGGCGAGCTTGTACAGACCATCGGCCGGATTGTGGTGCTCTATCGGGGCAATCCCGATGCCAAACCGGAACTTTCGAACATCGCCCGTTCCGGGCAGCGCCTGTCGTGAACCTCGGATTCAGAAGTGCTGGACCTCGTCCACTTCATATTCGCGCTGCCCACCCGGCGCCTGAACCTTCACGCTGTCTCCGACTACTTTGCCGATGAGGGCCCGCGCGACGGGAGACGTCACTGAGATCTTGCCCGCCTTGAGGTCTGCCTCGTCCTCACCAACTATTTTGTAGGATACGGTTTCGTCTGTGGAAACATCCAGCAGGCGGACAGTCACTCCAAATATCACCTTGTCACCCGCGGGGATTTTGCGGATATCGATCACCTGTGCTTCGGCCAGTTTGCTCTCGATATCACGGATGCGGGCCTCATTGAGCCCTTGTTCTTCCTTGGCAGCGTGATACTCGGCGTTCTCGCGCAGATCACCATGTTCACGGGCGACACCAATCTGCTTTGAAATTTCCTGGCGCAGAACACCTTTGCGATTCTGCAGCTCTGCTCGCAGCGCTTCGGCGCCTTCAACTGTCATGGGTACTGGCATGGTGTCCTGAATTCTGCCTTGGGCTTTACCAAACCGGCAACCGGGCATGAAGTTCCTGAAGGCAACGCACATCGTCGCTGACACCTTCACGGATCGCGATACAGATCGCTTCCCCTGCGGCGATGGTGGTCGTATAACAAACCTTCTTGGCGAGAGCGAGCCGACGGATCACCGCAGATGCTTCGATGGACTGGCGGCCCTCTGTGGTATTGATGATGAGATCGATCTTCTCGTTCTTGAGCAGATCGGCCACATCCGGACGACCTTCACCGACCTTTTTGATCACGGCACATTCGATTCCTGATTCGTTGATGACACGTGCTGTTCCTCTCGTGCCCACGAGTTTGAAACCGAGCCCCGCTAGTTGACGCGCAACAACGATCGCCGCTTCACGGTCTGCGTGCTTCACGCTGAGAAAGGCCCTCCCACCCACAGGCACGGGTGCACCGGCCGCGAGTGCACTCTTCCCATAAGCCTCGCCGAAGGTCGTGCCAACACCCATGACTTCACCGGTCGATTTCATTTCCGGCCCGAGGATCGGGTCAACGCCCGGGAATTTGGTGAACGGGAACACCGATTCTTTGACACTGACGTAATTCGGCAGAATTTCGTGTGTGAAGCCTTGTTGCTCGAGTGACTTGCCTACCATGCACAGCGCCGCCACTTTGGCGAGTGACCGGCCGATGCACTTGGAAACGAACGGCACGGTGCGCGATGCACGCGGATTTACTTCAAGCACGAAAATTTGCTGATCCTGCACCGCTAGCTGCACATTCATCAGACCGATGACACCGAGTTCCACGGCCATCGCCTTGACCTGCTCCCGGATTGCATCCTGAAGTCGCGGTGATAGATCACGGGGCGGCAATGAACACGCTGAGTCTCCCGAGTGCACGCCGGCTTCTTCGATGTGCTGCATGATTGCGCCGATCACCACCTGACGCCCGTCGCTCACGGCATCGACATCGATCTCGATGGCTTGGTTGAGAAACCGGTCGAGCAACACAGGCGCATCGTTGGACACATCCACCGCACGCAGCAGGTACTCGCGCAGTTCATCGTCGTCGTAGACGATCTCCATCGCTCGGCCACCAAGAACGTAGGACGGACGAACCACGAGCGGATAACCGATTTCCTGCGCTGCGGCCACTCCTCGTTCGATATTGGTCACCGTGCAGTTGGCTGGTTGCCGCAAGGCCAGTTTTTCAATCATGACCTGGAAACGCCCGCGGTCTTCGGCCCTGTCAATGGCATCCGCACTGGTGCCAATGATTGGCACGCCCGCACGTTCCAGATGTTCAACCAGCTTCAGTGGCGTCTGCCCGCCAAACTGGACGATCACCCCAGCCGGTTGTTCGACATCGCAGATCGCAAGCACATCTTCGAGCGTCACCGGCTCGAAATAGAGTCGGTCCGACGTGTCGTAGTCCGTGGAAACCGTTTCCGGATTGCAGTTGACCATGATGGTTTCAAACCCGTCTTCGCGCATGGCGAGTGCGGCGTGAACACAACAATAGTCAAACTCGATCCCCTGACCGATCCTGTTGGGGCCGCCACCGAGAACCATGATCTTGCGCCGGTTCGTGGGATTGGCCTCACACTCTTCCTCGTAGGTTGAGTAGAGATAGGCGCTGGTCGCAGGAAACTCCGCGGCGCAGGTATCCACCCGTCGATAAACCGGACGGACGCCGTGTGCCTGGCGTGCGCTGCGCACCTTCTCTTCGTCACTTTCGAGAAGGATCGCGAGGCGTGCATCGGAGAATCCCTTGCGCTTGAGCTGATACCACTCATTTCGGGAAAGCGCTTCGACCGCCATTCCGCCCAGTGAGCGCTCCGTTCGGATGAGGTCTTCGATCTCGGCAAGAAACCAGGGGTCGATATTGGTGCAGTCGAAAATTTCCTGAAGCGTCATGCCAAGGCGGAAGGCATCCGCCACATACCAGAGCCGTTCAGCACCGGCGGTCTGCAGTTCACTTAGCAGACGCGGGTGATCGGTTGTACCGGGTTTGTAGCGGTACACGGGATCAAATCCCGTCTTGCCGGTTTCGAGGCCACGCAACGCCTTCTGCAACGACTCCTGAAAACTGCGACCAATCGCCATGACTTCGCCAACAGACTTCATCTGCGTCGTCAGTCGAGGGTCGGCCTTGGGGAACTTCTCGAAGGTGAACCGCGGGATCTTTGTAACCACATAGTCGATCGAGGGTTCAAACGAGGCCGGGATGATCCCCCCGGTAATGTCGTTGGCAAGTTCGTCCAGCGTGTAGCCGACCGCGAGGCGCGCGGCCACCTTGGCAATGGGGAACCCAGTTGCTTTCGAGGCAAGCGCAGATGACCGCGACACGCGCGGATTCATCTCGATCACCACCATGCGGCCGGTCTTCGGGTCGATGCCAAACTGCACGTTTGAACCGCCCGTATCTACGCCGATCTCACGCAAGACCGCGATCGATGCGTTACGCATGATCTGGTATTCCTTGTCCGTGAGTGTCTGAGCGGGCGCGACCGTAATGCTGTCGCCGGTGTGGATACCCATCGGGTCGACGTTCTCGATGGCGCAGATGATGATGCAGTTGTCCTTGCGATCCCGCACCACTTCCATCTCGAACTCTTTCCAGCCAATCAGACTCTCATCGATCAGCAGTTCCCGGGTCGGCGAGAGATCGAGGCCGCGCTCGCAGATCTCGATGAACTCTTCCTGGTTGTAGGCGACTCCGCCTCCACTTCCACCGAGTGTGAACGACGGTCGTATGATGCAGGGAAATCCAAGCCGGGCTTGCACCTGCACGGCTTCTTCGATGCTGTGTGCGATGGCTGAACGTGGTGTTTCAAGGCCAATTCGCTTCATGGCACGACCGAAGAGTTCGCGGTCTTCGGCCATGTCGATGGCTTCTTTCTTGGCGCCAATCAGCTCGACACCAAACTTTTTGAGCACGCCTTCCCGAACCAGATCGAGCGCACAGTTGAGCGCGGTCTGGCCGCCCATCGTCGGCAGCAACGCATCCGGTCGCTCCCGCTCGATGATCCGGGCGACCGTTCGCCACTCTACCGGTTCGACGTAGGTAGCATCCGCCATGGCCGGGTCGGTCATGATGGTGGCAGGATTCGAATTCACCAGTACAACGCGATAACCCTCATCACGAAGTGCTTTGCAAGCCTGCGCGCCGGAGTAGTCGAACTCACACGCTTGACCGATGACGATCGGGCCCGCGCCGATAATCAGAATGTTCTTGATGTCGGTACGTTTAGGCACGGCTACGCTCCCGCATCGAGTCAACAAAACGGTCGAAGAGGTACTGGCAGTCCTGCGGACCAGGGCTCGCTTCCGGATGGCCCTGAAAACTGAAAGCTGGGCGATCCGTCCGCGCCACACCTTGCAGCGTGCCATCGAAGAGCGAAACATGTGTCGCCTTCAGGCAGTTGGGCAGCGACTCGGCATCCACTGCAAAACCATGGTTTTGACTCGTGATAATGACGGCACGGGACTCGAGATCCTGCACCGGATGATTGGCGCCATGATGGCCAAACGGCATCTTTACGGTGCGCGCACCGCTCGCCAGCGACAACAACTGATGCCCGAGGCAGATGCCAAATATCGGCAGATCCGCATCGAGCAACTTGCGTATGGCCGTGATGGCGTAGTCACATGGATCCGGATCCCCGGGACCGTTCGACAGAAAGACGCCGTCAGGGCGAAGTGCGAGCACCTCATCGGCGGTGGTTTTGGCCGGCACGATGGTCAGGCGGCACCACCGCTGCGCCAACAACCGCAGGATGTTGCGCTTTACACCGAAGTCATACGCGACCACATGAAACTCGGGATCTTCGAGCTGTCCATAGCCGCTGCCGAGTGTCCAGTCCGCTTCCGTCCACTCACGCCGCAGCCCGGTGACCTCTTTGGCGAGGTCCATACCAGCCAGTCCGGGGAAGGCGCGTGCAGCCGCAGTCGCTTCATCTACACGATTGGTCGCGTCCTTGCCGGCAAGAATGCAGCCGGCCTGGGCACCATGCGTGCGGATGTGGCGGGTCAGCCGACGTGTATCAACATCTGCGATCGCGACGACATTCTGCCGCACCAGAAAATCCGGCAGGGACTCCGTGGCGCGCCAGTTGCTGATCCGGCGTGGCAACTGACGAATGATCATGCCCTTCGCCCACACCCGGTCAGACTCCATGTCTTCAGGATTGATGCCGGTATTGCCGATCTGCGGATAAGTGAACGTGATGATCTGCTCAGCGTACGAGGGATCGGTGAGGATCTCCTGGTAGCCGGTCATCGACGTATTAAAAACGACCTCACCAACCGATTGTCCGTGGCGACCAATCGACTGGCCACGGAACACGGTGCCGTCTGCAAGCGCTAGTAACGCGGGTATCAACTTGGTTCCCCAACAGTGCGGTGTGGGCGTTTGAACAAAAAAGGACTGCCCACTTGTGAAACAGGCAGGATCGCGGCCGATGTCCGGTTCGATCCCGCCTGTGCTGGGGCGCGTAGTCTAGTCGCAGCGAGGCTTTTTTTTAACCCCCGAATGGCGTTTTACAGCGCCTGTTACAAACCGAGCACATCCTTCATGGCATGCATGCCAGGTCGCGCTGTTGAGAGAAAACGGGCCGCGCGCAGTGCGCCTTCGGCGAAATTGCTGCGAGTGTGAGCACGGTGGGTGATCTCGATTCGTTCACCCGCCGCGGCAAACATCACCGTATGGTCACCAACGATGTCGCCTGCCCGGATGGTCTCAAAACCGATGGTCTTGCGGTCGCGCACGCCAGTCACGCCTTGGCGTCCATAGACCGCCACGCCGCCCAGATCCCGGCCCGTCGCCTTTGCCAGGATCTCGCCCATGCGGATTGCCGTTCCCGACGGCGCATCAATCTTGTTGCGATGATGCGCTTCGATGACTTCGATATCCGCCGAATCTCCGAGGGCCTGCGCTGCGAGTTCGATGAGCCGGAACACGAGGTTCACACCAACGCTCATGTTCGGCGACATCAGTACTGGGATCTGCTTGGCGGCCGTATGAATGCGTTCGAGGCCTGCGCTGTCAAAGCCGGTAGTTCCTATGACCATGCCTTTGCCGCTCCGCGCACAGACATCAGCCTTTTCGAGCGCTGCCGCGGGAATGCTGAAATCCACTAGGACATCGAAGTGATCGATCACACTCCGAATGTCCGCCACCACCGGCACGTTCAGTCGACCCACACCGATCACCTCGCCGGCATCGGCACCCAGCAGTGGACAGTCCGCCCTCTCGATGGCAGCCCCGAGGGTCAGATCTTCCGCTCCGTGTATGGATTCAATCAGGGTGCGACCCATGCGGCCGACGGCGCCGGTCACTGCGATGCGTAACATGTACAAAGGTCCTAAACAGTCAGGACCGCACGCTATCAGGAAGTCAGGCCGTCGAAAAAGTCCTTCACACCTTTGAACCAGGAGGTTTCTTTTGGCGAGTGCTTCTCTCCACCCTGTTTCATGCTGTTGCGCAGCTCCTCCAGCAACTCCCGCTGCCGGCTGGTCAAATTGACGGGTGTCTCCACCGCCACCCGGCACAAGAGGTCGCCCGGACCACCACCACGGACAGGAACCACACCCTTGCCCCGCAACCTGAAGAGCTTGCCGGTCTGGGTACCGGCAGGGATTTTCAGTTTCACCCGGCCATCCAGTGTGGGAACTTCGAGCTCCCCGCCAAGTGCGGAGTCGGCAAAAGAAATCGGAACTTCACAGTGGAGGTCGCGCCCGTCGCGGGCAAAGATTGCGTGGGTGCGCACTTCCACCTGTACGTAAAGATCGCCTGGCGGGCCGCCCATGGGCCCTGCCTCACCTTCCCTGCTCAGGCGAATGCGGTCACCGGTATCGACCCCCGGCGGGATGCGGACGGACAAGGTCTTGCGCTTCTCAACCCGCCCGGCGCCGTTACATGTCCGGCAGGGGTCGGTGATGATCCGACCCTGTCCCCGGCAACGTGGACACGTCTGTTGCAGTGTGAAAAAACCCTGCGAAACCCTGATCTGGCCCGTACCTTTGCAGTCCGGACAAGTGATGGGTGAACTGCCGGGTTTGGCGCCGCTCCCTTTGCAGTCGTCGCAGGTGGCTAGGATCGGTACACGGATTTCGATCTTGTCGCCACGAACCGCTTGCTCAAGATCAAGTTGCAGGGAATAACGCAGGTCTGCGCCACGCTGTGGTCCGCCCCGCGCTCGCCCGCCACCACCACCGAAGACGTCGCCAAACACATCGCCGAAGATGTCGCTGAACGAACCTTCAAAACCACCCTGGAAGCCACCGCCGGAACTCGGATCCACACCCGCATGTCCAAACCGGTCGTAAGCAGAGCGCTTCTCATCATCGCTCAGGACTTCATAGGCCTCTGAGGCTTCCTTAAACTTCTCTTCAGCTGCGGGGTCATCGGAGTTGCGGTCCGGGTGATACTTCATGGCAAGCCGCCGGTACGCCTTCTTGATGGCATCACCATCGGCATCCCGGTTCACACCTAGCACTTCGTAGTAGTCGCGCTTCGCCATAATCCCGCCGCTTAATAGTCCTAGCAGCAAAGCGCCGGTGCGAAAGGTCTTTCCACACCGGCGGAGCTCACGTGCACATTTTTGTCAGAAACCCCTTGGAGGCAGTCCGTCCCGCCGGGTCGGCAGCGACAAGGATTTATTTGTCCTTGTCCCGCACTTCTTCGAACTCCGCATCAAGCGCGTCATCTCCGGGTTTGCCGCCTTCCGCACCACCGGCGCCCCCATTACCGCCACCAGCAGCTCCACCGCCGGCACCGGACTCGTACATCTTCTGCGCGAGTGTAGCGGATGCTGCTGACAATGCCTGAACCTTCGCTTCTATTGCGTCCTTGTCATCTGTCTTGAGCGCCGCTTCAAGATCTTTGGCTGCGGACTCAATGGCATCTTTTTCCTGTTGTGTTGCCTTGTCACCCGCTTCTGTCACAGCCCGTCGTGCACTGTGTACCAGCGCATCACCCTGGTTGCGCAACTGCACCAGTTCCTCGAACTTCGCGTCTTCTGCCGAATGTGCTTCAGCGTCACGCACCATCTTCTGGATTTCATCTTCGGAGAGGCCGCTGTTGGCCTTGACGACAATCGACTGCTCCTTGCCTGTCGCCTTGTCCTTCGCCGACACATTGAGGATGCCGTTGGCGTCGATATCGAAGCTCACTTCGATCTGCGGCATGCCGCGCGGTGCCGGTGGAATGCCAGCGAGATCAAAACGACCCAGCGACTTGTTCGCACCAGCCTGTTTGCGTTCACCTTGCAGGACGTGAATGGTCACCGCCGCCTGGTTGTCGTCTGCGGTTGAAAACACCTGGGCTTTTTTGGTTGGAATGGTGGTGTTCTTTTCGATGAGCACACTCATCACACCGCCGAGCGTTTCAATCCCCAACGAGAGCGGCGTGACATCCAGCAGCAGCACGTCGCTGCGCTCACCCGACAGTACCGACGCCTGAATGGCCGCACCAACCGCAACGGCTTCATCCGGGTTCACATCCCGACGGGGTTCCTGGCCGAAGAACTCCTTTACTTTCGCCTGAACCATTGGCATACGCGTTTGGCCGCCGACGAGAATCACATCGTCGATCTGGGAGTTCTTGATATCTGCATCCTGCAGTGCAATGCGACACGGCTCGATAGTCTTGTTGACAAGATCTTCAACGAGCGATTCGAGCTTGGCCCGCGTGAGCTTCATCACCAGATGCTTTGGCCCGGTTTGATCCGCAGTGATGTACGGCAGGTTCACTTCGGTTTGTTGGCTCGAAGACAACTCGATCTTGGCTTTTTCCGCAGCTTCCTTAAGCCGTTGCAGCGCCAGTGGATCGTTGTGCAGGTCGATCCCGTTCGATTTTTTGAACTCATCAGCAAGGTAATCAATGATCCGCAGGTCGAAGTCTTCGCCACCAAGGAACGTATCACCATTGGTTGAAAGCACTTCAAACTGGTGCTCGCCATCAATTTCGGCGATCTCGATCACCGAGACGTCAAACGTGCCGCCACCGAGGTCGTAAACCACGATCTTGGCGTCACCGCGTTTCTTGTCGAGGCCGTAGGCAAGCGCTGCGGCTGTCGGCTCGTTGATGATGCGTTTGACCTCAAGACCGGCGATACGACCGGCGTCTTTAGTGGCTTGCCGCTGCGAGTCGTTGAAATAGGCTGGCACCGTAATCACCGCCTCGTTGACCGGCTCGCCGAGATAGTCCTCGGCGGTCTTCTTCATCTTCTTCAGCACTTCCGAAGAGACCTGCGGCGGTGCGAGCTTCTTGCCTTTGACATCGATCCACGCATCACCGTTGTCAGCAGCGGCAATGCGGTAAGGCACCATCTTGATGTCCTTCTGCACCACGTCGTCACTGAACCGGCGGCCGATAAGCCGCTTTACGGCGAACAGCGTGTTCTGCGGATTGGTGACGGCCTGCCGTTTGGCGCTCTGCCCGACGAGGGTCTCGCCATCATCGGTGTAGGCGATGATCGACGGCGTGGTGCGATCGCCTTCCGAGTTTTCAATGACCCGGGCCTCGTTGCCGTCCATTACCGCGACACACGAGTTGGTGGTACCGAGGTCGATTCCAATGATCTTGCCCATCAGGGTTCTCCATTTGCGCCAGAGGCGCTTGTCTCAACGCTGGCTATATGTGGCCGGCCGGAAGGGGTTCAAGCGCAGACCGAGGGTGTTTTTCAGGTCTGCAACATCAGCCGGGCGCCCGGGTGACGATCACTTTCGCGGCCCGGAGCAGTCGGTCATGCAGCACGTACCCGCGCTGCATGACGTCCATCACGGAATTGGGTTCCATGTCCTTGTTCGGAACCATGGCGATTGCCTCGTGGCGCTGCGGGTTGAACGGCTCACCATGAGGGTCCACTGGTATCAGACCAAACCGGACCAGGGTGTCGAGAAACAGCTTGTGGGAAAGCTGCAATCCTTCAACCACGGCTTTGGCGGCATCACCTTCCAGCCCAGTGGTGGATTCGAGCCCTTTCTCGAGACTGTCGAGTACCGGCAACATGTCGCCGAGCAGGCGCTCAACGCCGAATTTATGGGCGTTTTCCACATCCCGTTGGCTGCGCCTGCGCAGGTTATCCATCTCGGCATGAGCGCGCAGGAGCTGGTCTTTGAGCGCTGCAGCCTGGGTTTCAGCGGCGGCAAGCGCCGCCTGAAGCGGGTTCTCGGAAGTATCCGTCGTCGGAGAATTCGCTTCCGCTGCAGCGGCAGGCTCCGGGGCACCGCCCGGAACATCAGTGGGTTCAGACATGCCGATTCCCTACGGTCTTTCTTTGACGGGCGCGAGATAAGGGCGCATTGCCCGGGATTCAACCCCGGCACGACCTGCGAAGAAAGAAAGCTGCGCGCCTCCCCAGCGCTTGGCCCGCGACGTTCCCACCCCTAGGCGTAACGAAGGGCTGCCCCCAGAAGTCTTGCGGTGACATCCACCACCGGAATCACATCCTTGTAAGCCATGCGCGTCGGCCCGATCACGCCGAGTACACCGGCCACCTTGCCATTGACCTCGTAACGCGAGGTCACCAACGAAACCTCGTCCAGGTGCGCGTAGCCGGTCTCCTGACCGATGAACAGCTGGATGCCGTCAGACTTCAGGCAACGATCGAGAAGATGCAGGATCACGCCTTTGGAGGAGAACGTCTCGAAGAGACCACGAACAGTACCGAGGTCACCAGTCACATCGAGCAGCCGGCTCTCACCGGCAACCACAACATCACGGCCCGGTGGGCTCACGTCCTGTTCAAACGCACGGGAGGCCACCGTCAACGCAGCTTCCATCAGCTGATTCATGCGGTCTTTGTCGCGGCGCATGGACAGGAGCAGCTCAGTGTGAATTTCTTCCAGCGGCCGGCCTGCGTATTCACGGTTGAGAAAATTGGCCGCGGTAATGAGTTCCACTTCCGAATAACTGCGTTCCGTATGTATCATGCGGTTCTGCACTTCGCGGTCCTGCATCACCAGCACCACCAGTACCCGCGTCTCGGTGAGCTTCACGAACTCCACGTGACGCAGGGCAATGCCTTCCCGTTGCGGCGTCGTCACCACGCAGGTCATGTGCGTCAGCCGTGAGAGCATTTCACTCGCATGCGACACGAGTTCCGTAGGCGAAAGCTCTGGATCCAGCTCCTGCTGCAGGTGATGTAGCTGCTGATGGTCGAGCGGCTCCACCGACAGCATCGTATCGACGAAGAGCCGCAGCCCCTGCACCGTGGGCACTTTTCCCGCTGACGTGTGGGGTGATCGCACGAGGCCGAGATGTTCGAGATCGGCGAGGATGTTGCGAACCGTGGCTGAGCTGACTGCGATTCCCGGCACTTCGGCAAGCAGCTTGGATGCGACCGGTCGACCATCCCCGAGGTAATGTTCGACAACGAGCCTGAGCAGCTGCTGCGCCCTGAGATCGAGGCCTGCGTCCTGGGTTCCACCAAGACCGCTGCGAACAATGTTTCGGCTCATCGTTTGAAGTTTGGGTTTGTCAGGGAAGATCGTTCACACTCGTGGCGTGAGATTACGCTCTTGCCCGGTTAGGTGGCGAATGGGTTGCATCGTGATTTGTAATGCTTAAACAACTGACAGTTCAAGACCTCGCACTCGTCGAAAGACTCGAAGTCTCGTTCGCCCCGGGGTTGACGGTGATCACCGGGGAGTCTGGCGCGGGCAAATCCATCCTGCTCGCAGCCCTTTCACTCGTTCTCGGTGAGCGCGCCAGCAGTGAACTGCTGCGGCCCGGTGCAACGCGCCTCGACGTTTCGGCCGAGTTCGACATCAGCCTGACACCTGCACTCAAGGATCGGCTCGTCAGCCTCGAACTTGAGGATACGGACCATCCGGGAACCTGCCTGCTGCGGCGGACCATGAGCGCCGACGGGCGCTCGAAAGCGTTCGTCAACGGGATCCCGGTCACGCTGCAGGTGCTGCGCGAACTCGGCGAGAACCTGGTGGATATACATGGCCAGAACGAAAACGTGCGCCTCGCGCGCAAAGATGTGCAACTCGCGCTACTCGATGACTTCGCGCTGGCGACGACCGACCGTGAACATGTCACGGAAATCTGGCGAAGCTGGCAACAGCTCCGACGCGCTGCGGACAAGCTGCGCACCAGCGGTGAACAGCAGGCCGACCGTATTGCCCTGCTCACCTACCAGCTGCAGGAACTCGACGGCATCGAAACTGCCGACGTTGAACAACTGTTTGAAGAGCACCGGCGCCTCGCACAACTGGATCATCTGCT
>VGVE01000034.1 GCA_016874135.1 Gammaproteobacteria bacterium
CTACGGTGTATTTGCGGTTGTACTCGGTGGTCTCGTCTCCGCAGCGGTTTTCGCGACCACCTTCCTGACTCGTCGTGAAGTTCCGTATCTGCTTCAGCCCGCAGAATCACGACCGTTTGCGCTGACCGCCGTATTCACCGAGGTCGGTCTGGCTCTGCACAACCGCAACTTCCTCATGGTATTTCTGGCAATTCTCTGCAGCGGCGCAGTCAACGGTACGACCACCGTGTTGACGATCTATATGCAGACCTACTTCTGGGGACTCGCACCGGAGGATCTGCGCTGGGTACCGCTTGCCATCATCGGCGGCATCATCGCCTTTCTGGTCGTCTTACCCCTGCAGCGCCGGTTCGACAAAAAAAGACTGCTGGTAGTGTCATTTCTGGCGATGATCCTGGACGGTGTCATCCTGGTATCCCTGCGCTTCCTCGATGCGCTGCCTGACAACGGTGATCCGTGGCTACTCTCCTGTGTCATTGGCGCTGCCGCCAGCAGCGCCTTTTTCGGCACCCTGCTCGGCATCGTCGCCGCATCGATGATTGCCGACACGCTCGATCACCAGGAACTGAACACCGGTCTGCGTCAGGAAGGCGTGTTCGCTTCAGCACTCTCCTTCTCCGGCAAAGTGACTTCTGGCGTCGGCGTATTCTGCGCGGGGCTGCTGCTGGAGTTTGGCCTCGGCTTTGCGGCCGGGGAACGGCCCGCAACCATCGCACCTGATCTGGTCACCCGTCTCGGCATCATGGCAGGGATACTGGTGCCACTCTGCAACCTCATACCGGTGTGGATCGCCAGCCGTTATCATCTGAGCAAGGATGAACACGCGCGAATCCAGGCCGAACTGCAAGCCCGTCGCATCACTCAAACCCATCACACTCATGAACACCCTGCTGAACGTCCCGGCTACGGATCCATTCCTTGAGAACCTGCTGACCGAAGGACGTTCCTACGATCTGTTCTACGGCGAAAACCTTCTATCTGATCACCTGCCCATGGCACTGACGTCCCTGAGAAGGTTGGGTGCATCAAATGCTGAGCTGATTGAATTTCGCAAGACTCATGCCGCGAAGCTTGAACCGCCCCGGTTCGCCGCAGCCGAAGCACCCGAAGACCCCTGGCCCGCGGCGCGGGGCTGCATCCAACTGTACCCAGGCCTCGGGCACTATTTTGATCAGGCACTGACCAGACGGGGCCGCGACGCGGTTTTGCTGGAGTGGATCCCGCGACTCCTGCCCAGCGCTGGGGTGGATGCATTCCACGGGCTTATCCGCACTGCAGTCGCCGTGGAGAGCGGTGTGGATGCGGAACTGGCCTGTGGTCTTGCCTACTGGTTGGGCGTCAGCGCGGACATTCCAGTCAATGACGGGCCCCGACTCGATCTAACAGAGAGAACGCCGTGACTTCATCCGTCACCTCGAGCGGACGCTAGAAGAGACCCATCGCGCCACCGGATCGACGAACGTGGAAGGTGTGGTGACCCGATACAACGTTACCACGCTCGCAACCGACCGTCTGATCGGCGAACAATACGCCTCGCTTACGGCAAGTTATGCCTTCGAAGAAGATCGCACCGCGACGCCAGCGGCATTCATCGAACAGTGGCAGGCTCGGATCGAACAGCCACCTTTCGTCGAATAGCTCATCCTCGATGTATCCGGAGGCCAGAACGGCGGCCAATCCGATCTGACGCTTGTGCTGGGCGGCGACGACCTGCCGTTCGGCAAAGAGCAGATCATTTTAGAACCGACCCCGCGTGCCCGGGCGCTCGGTCTCTCCACCGCAGATCTGGGCAGTCAGTTACGTGCCGCCTACAGCGGCGCACTGGTTCAGATTTACAACCAGAATCAATCGGAAGTCGAAGTGCGAGTCGTCCTTCCTGAAGACGAGCAGGACGATCTGTCGAAACTACAGCAGTTTCCGGGGAAAACTCCGGCAGGTACGCTGGTGCCACTCGGTAACCTTGCAGTGCTGCACAACCGGCGCGGCATCGACGTGATCCGTCATACCGATGCACAAATGGCAGTTCGCATCTACGCTGACTACGCCTATCAGGGTCAGGCCCATTTCAACGGGGAAGATGGCGCCAGAGAACTGCTGAAGGCATTCGACTTGCCCGCCGTTCCACACAGCACGGCCATCGCCATGGGTCGCCCTATCGGACCTTGCCGTTCCTTTCCGAGCCAGGACGCCTGGGTGGATGATCCCGTTCTCCCAGGTGGTACGCTCATCGGTGATGCTGCCAGCTAGAACGACCCGATTCTGGGGCAAGGCATTTCCATCACGCTGCGTGATGTTCGCATAGTGGGGGACATCCTGCGTGGGTCAACCGATTGGTCGCCCGCCTTGTTCACTGATTACATCAGCGAACGCAAGGAGCGGCTGCGGCGGCGGCGCATCACCGCGCGAATTGCAACGACGTTGTTTGCCCGATTCGAACCGGAAGACATTGCCCGGCGGGGTCGGTTCTTCCAGCGTATTGCCGCTGATCCCAAGCTAAGGTTGCTCCTGACCACGGCGTTTGCAGGTCCGGAGCGTATTCCGGCGAAGCTGTTCAGAGACGATACCCTAGCAGCACTGCTGGCCTGATCCGCTCCCGTTCGGCTTGCGGCTTACACGTTCATGCAGATCCTGTGCTGATTCAACCAGACATGGTGCCTCAACGCAGTGAGGCGAGGGCGGCACCAATAACCGGTTCTGTTTACCAGTTGTTAACGTGAAGTATGGGATCCAGCGGCTTACGAGGCCCTGCCTTGAAGTCTGTGCCCTTGGTGTACGCCACCGGAATCATGGCGACCTGGGTGATCTCCTTGTAGGGGATACCGAGAATCCCGGCAGCTTTCTCTTCATGCATGAGGTGCAGTGTCGTCCAGGCGGTACCGAGCCCCCGGGTTCGGGCGGCCAACATGAAGCTCCATGCGGCGGGAAGAATGGACCCGTAAATGCTCGCCTGGGCAACCACACCGAAAGGCGCCGGGATGCCTTCGACACGGCCGGCAATACAGGGAATCAGCAGTACCGGGGGCCGGTGAATGTTCTCGGCGAGATACTCTGCGGAGGAGACCACTTTTTCCTGCACGGCGGTCATCGACGGATCGCCGGAGTGGACACGGTGCGCGGAGGCATCCATCGAGGGATAAACCGCCCAAGCTTGCCGATAGAGATCAGCCAGGGCTTCCCTCTTGCCTTGATCGGTGACCACCATCCATTGCCACCCCTGCGCATTGGAACCGGTCGGTGCCTGCAGCGCGATTTCCAGGCATTCGCGAATGACCGTCATGGGAACCGGTCGGTCAAAGTCGAGGCGCTTTCGCACCGCGCGGGTCGTGGTGAGCAGTTGATCGGTGGTCAGTTGTACGGTTGCAGTCACTTTGGATTCCTGTGTAGGTGAGCCTGGTCCGAGACCGGAACTGAGAGGCACAGCGCCGCAGCGTTCTGGATGATTTGTGTGCGTACGTTGGCGGCCTATCCATGATAGTCAACGGGCAAGGCTGCCAACAGCCAGGATTGGCAACGGGAATCCAGCCGCGGGCAGTGTGCCATGCCCCTGCACCTTGGGCCCTGCAGGTGGAGTACGCTGCTGTCCAGTTCAAACGACGCGCTTCTTTCATGTTTTCGGACTATCCTCAATCGCGATCAGCATGAAAATCGAAACACTGTTGCCCCTCGGCAAACTCGATCCAGGCCTACGAGCCCCTGAACAACCACTCGATCTGCACGCGATTGGCCGGGACGCACAACTCGTCGAATCACTGGGTTACGACGGTCTGCTCACCGAAGAAACCAAGGACGATCCGTTCATGGTCATGGCGCTGATGGCACAGGCGACATCGCGCGTAAATCTCGGCACTGCTGTGGCCATCGCCTTTGCCCGCAGCCCGACCAGCATGGCAATGAGCGCGTGGTCGATGCAGAAACTTTCAAACGGCCGATTCACGCTCGGTCTCGGTCCCCAAGTGCGGGCCCACATCGCGCGGCGTTTTGGCATGCCGACACACGCCGCGGGTCCATGGATGCGGGAGTACATCCAGGTTTTGCGGGCCATCTGGGATCACTGGCAGAACGGTACGCCGCTGCGGATCAGCGGCGAGATCTACAACATCGACCTAATGATGCCTCTCTTTAACCCCGGGCCCATTGAATTCCCACGGATTCCCGTACACATCGCGGCAGTCAACCGCATCATGTGTCGGGTTGCCGGGGAACTTGCTGATGGCATCCGACCACACCCGGTCTGCACCCCTTCGTATATCCGTCAGGTGATGTTGCCCGAGGTCCAGGTAGGTGCAGCGCGCACAGGACAGCAAATGAATGACTTCGCCGTCGCCATGAAACCGCTCGTTGCGACCGCCGAGAATGAAGCTGAACTTGAAATGCGCATCCGTGATGCCCGCGCACGACTCGCGTTCTATGCCTCAACACCCGCCTATGCGGCGACCTTCAACTACCACGGACTGGAACAGCTCACCGCCGAGGCCAAGCTTCTGGCCAGGGCGCAGCGATGGGAGGACCTGCCGCAGTTGATCGACGATACGGTGCTCAACACTTACGTGACGGTAGGAACCTGGGATCAGATCGGTCAGAAGCTGCTCGCGCGCTACGACGGCGTTGTTAGCAGCCTCGAGGTTTCGATTCCGGTTCGTTCAGGGTCGGATCGGGAGCAGCTCATAAACCTCGTGCACACCCTGCACGCTGCCTGAACTTGAAGAGCCGTATTTAGCCCCCCTGGATCCGCGGCATTAGCACGACCTCGGCTCCTGCCGGGATCGGTTCGCTCCAGTTATCACGGAAGATCTCGCCATTGATGACAACAGCTACACCGGCATCGAGCAGCGGTTCGAACTTGGGATAACGCTCCACCAGCTTGCGCAGCAACTCGCGAATGGTGTCGGCTTCGATGTTGATCGAAGCCGCACCATTTACCGCGGTACACAGCAGGCCCGTTACAGCGACCTGCATGATCCTGCCCTCAGCCTGCGGCGCGCTGCGCCTTGATGGCCTTGAGGATGCGCGGCGGTGACATCGGCACGTGGTTCATGCGCACACCGACCGCGTTGGAGACCGCGTTACCGATCGCTGCTAGCGGCGGCACGATCGACGTTTCACCCACACCGCGGATGCCATAGGGATGGCCCGGGTTGGGAATTTCGAGGATCGTGGTGTCGATGAACGGCAGGTCCGAACATACCGGGATGCGGTAGTCGAGGAAGCCCGCGTTCTGTAGACGCCCATCCTTGCCGTAGACGTACTCTTCGTTGAGCGCCCAACCAATACCTTGCGCCGCAGCACCCTGGAACTGACCTTCGACGTAGTCCGGGTGAATCGCCTTGCCGGCGTCCTGCACGACGGCATAACGCAGGATTCTGGTGGCTCCTGTTTCCGGGTCCACTTCCACATCGCAGATGTGGCTGGCAAACGAAACACCCGCACCATCCGCCACGGTTTCGTTGTGACCAGCAATCGGCCCACCGGTGCGCGGTGATTTTGCGGCGATGTCCTTCAACGACAGAGGCTTCAGGTTGTGGTGCTGGTCGCCCATGGGATAGGCAACGCCGTCCTTCCACTCCACCTCTTCCACCGGGATGTCCCAGGTTTTTGCGGCACGCGCGCGCAGTTCCGCGACCGCATTGCGCGCGGCAAAGATGATCGCCATACCTGACGAGAACGTTCCGCGGCTACCTTCAGTGGTATCGTTGTGACCGAGGGCCGTTGTATCCGAAACGGTGCACTTCACGGTTTCATAAGGCACACCGAGTTCTTCGGCGGCGATCAGTGACAACGATGCCCGGGAGCCACCGACGTCGACCGTGCCAACCGAGACATTCACCGTGCCGTCGGTACAGATGTTCACCGTTGAACAGGTCTGACCGCCGAAGTTGAACCAGAAACCGCAGGCCATGCCCCGTCCCTGGTTCGGGCCAAGCTTGGCCTTCATCTGCGGGTGGTTCTTGACGGCCTCGAGTGTGGCGCGAATACCAATGGGTCCATACGTCGGACCATAGGACGCACGGGTCCCTTCCTTGGCTGCATTCAGCAAGCGGAAGTCCACCGGATCCATGTTGATGGCCTGTGCGACGAGGTCCATGGTGCTCTCGACTGCAAAGGCCGCCATCGGCGCCGAAGGCGCTCGGTAGGCCGCCACTTTCGGCCGGTTCACCAGCACGTCATAGGCGATGGCCTTGACGTTTGGCAGGTCATAACACGCCCAGGCTGTCATGCCACCGAGCATGCCCCAGATGCCGGGAAAGGCACCGTCCTGGTAGCGCAGTACGGCCAGTGCCGCGGTGATGCGGCCATCCTTTTTGGCGCCGATCTTGACGTCCATGGATGTCGAACAGGTTGGACCGGTCGCCCGGAAAACTTCCTCCCGCGTCATGACGAGTTTGACGGGACGATTGGCCTTGCGGGAAAGCGCGAGGGCCACCGGCTCCATCCACACGTGGGTCTTGCCGCCAAAACCACCCCCGATTTCGGACGAGGTGACCTTGAGCTTGGCGATATCCATGCCAAGCAGTTGGGCACACTGGGTACGGAAGGTGTAATGGCCCTGGGTGGTCACCCACAGCTCACCGTTGCCATCCGGACCCACACTGGCGAGGCAGGCGTGCGGTTCGATGTAGCCCTGGTGGGTTTGTTCGGTCTTGTAGCTGCGTTCGATGATGACGTCGGCTTCGGCAAACCCTTCTTCGATGTTGCCGTGCCCGAACTGCGACACCTGGGATACGTTGGTCGCCTTGTTGGCGTCACCACCGGCAGTACGCACCCACTGTTGCACGATGGGTGCACCGTCCTTCATGGCCTCATCCACGTCGGTGACGTGCGGCAGGATCTTGTAATCCACCTTGATGGCCTTGAGCGCTTTTTTGGCGGTGTCGGCATCGATGGCCGCAACCGCAGCAATCGCGTGACCGTCATACAGCACCCGGCCGCGGGCCATGCAGTTCTCGAGCGTGTCGAGCATGTCGCGACGGCCATTGACCTTGTCCGGCAGATCGGCGCTGGTGATGATCGCCTTCACGCCGGGGATCTTATCCGCCTTGCTGGTATCGATGTTCTTGATCTCGGCATGCGCGTGCGGTGAACGCAGGATCATGCCGACGAGCTGACCGGGTGCCGAAGCATCGGCGCCGTAGCGCGCCCGGCCGGTGACCTTGTCCAGCCCGTCAGGGCGCGGAACGCGGGTGCCGATCACCTTGAAAGTCTGATTCGTAAAGCTCGGGTTATGTGTCACGTATATCTCCTGAATGCTCTGACGGACAGTACGTTAGGCGGTTTTTTTGGCGGACTTCCCAGCGGTCGTTTTCTTTGGTGCTGGCTTAGCTGGTTTAGTGGCGTCCACCGCAAGATCCTTGGCAGCAGCCTGCACCGCCCTCACGATTTTGTCGTAGCCGGTGCAGCGACAGAGGTTGCCCGCGAGGGCGTACCGGATCTGCTCTTCGCTTGGATCAGGGTTGCGGTCCAGCAGTGCCTTTGCTGCGACCAGGAAACCTGGTGTACAGATGCCGCACTGCAACGCCGCGTGTTCGATGAACTTTTTCTGCAGCGGATGCAGGTCAGCGCCATCGGCCATACCTTCCACTGTGGTCACGGTGCGGCCTTCGACTTCAGCACCCAGCACCAGACAGGAGCAGACCAATCGGCCATCCACAGTCACACTGCAGGTACCACAGTCACCGGTTCCACAACCTTCTTTGGCGCCAGTCAGGCCGACGCGATTACGCAGTACATCCAGCAGGACTTCTCCGGGCTGGCAAACAAACTCCACCGGATCGCCGTTGATGGTGGTTGAAACATGAACTCCGGACATCGTTCTTAACCCCCTGCTCGCTGATAGGCGATCTTCGCGGCCCGCTTGGCCAGCACACCCGCCACCTCTGTTCTGAATTCCACCGTACCGCGTTTGTCGTCGATGGGATTGCACGCTGCTTCGCACGCTGCGGCGAGCGCAGCCAGGGCTACATCATCGAGCTTCGTCCCGATAATCGCTTTGGCTGCAGCAGGCACCAGGACCACGGTCGGAGCCACCGCGCCCAAGGCGACGCGAGCATCTGTGACGACGCCGCCCCTGCCGAGGGTGAGATTGACGCCAGCGGAACACACGGCTATGTCCATCTCAGTACGCGGAATGAACCGCAGATAGGCATCGCCGGTCTTACCTTTGCGCGCCGGCAGGGTGATGGACTCGATCAGCTCACCCGCTTTGAGCGCTGTCTTGCCAGGCCCGGCAACTACGTTTTCAACAGGGATCGTCCGCTTGCCTTTCGGCCCGACTACCACCGCTTTCGCCTTGGCAGCGACCATCGCCGGAACGCTGTCCGCTGCTGGCGATGCATTGCACAGGTTGCCGACCACGGTGCACCGGCTCTGGATCTGGTCAGAGCCAATCAGGTTGGCGGCTTCGACCACCCCGGGCCAGGCCTTCTTCAAAGCTGCATTCTCACCGAGCTGCGCACAGGAGACGGCTGCACCGATCTTGAAACCACTGGCGGTCTTCGTGACCCCTTGCATGGCGGGTATTCGTTTGATGTCGACGATCAGGTCCGGCTCGATGAAGCCGCCTTTCAGGCGGACCAGGAGGTCAGAACCTCCGGCAAGCACTTGCCCTTTACCTTTCGCCTTGGACAGCAGCCCGACTGCGTCCTTTGTAGATGTAGGCGCTTCGTATCTCATGGGTTGCAGGATCTCCTTTATTTGCGGACGCAGTTGCAGCCGCAGTGTTATCCAGCCCGATGGTAATGGCTGTGGGTCATTTTGGGGTCACAGCCATAGTAGTGAATCCGTTGCGGCAAAAGAAATAGAAGCGGAGCATGCCGTCAGCAATTTTCTTCGAGCAACGCGGTCCGGTCGCGTGGATGGGAGTATCGGGTATGGACAGCAGGGTTCCTGCTGCAATGGGCCGCCGCGTCCGTCAAGTGATCTTGTGGCTTTTTGCATTCTCTTTCGGTACGCCAGTGGGCACTCAGGCAGCACAGGCAACACTCGCAGTTGCGACCAACTTTCTCGAACCCGCAAACCAACTGGTGGCCGATGCCACGACCGACACCCCGCACCGCCTTACTATCGTCTCCGGTTCGACCGGCAAACTGTTTGCACAGATCATTGCCGGCGCGCCTTTTGATCTTTTCCTGAGCGCCGACCAGGACACACCTGCCAAACTCATTGCGGAAGGATTGGCCGAGCCCTCATCCCGATCGACCTATGCGGTCGGCAGACTCGTTCTCTGGAGCCGCGAGACGGATCGATTGAGCGGAACACAGGAGGATGCGGCCGCATTGCTCGCTTCCGGAGCTTTCCGTCATCTCGCTATCGCCAACCCGGATGTTGCGCCTTACGGCGCCGCTGCGCGGGCGACCTTGCAGACGCTGGGATTGTGGCAACAGCTCCAATCGCGCATCGTCACGTCGCCGAACATCGGCGACGTCTTTTTGCAAACGCTGTCCGGCGGCGCTGACATCGGCCTGATCGCAGCTTCAAGCCTCAGCACGTCTGCGCGACGAAACCTCCCGCGAGGTAGCTTGTGGCAGGTACCCGAAGGGCTGCACCCGCCCATCCTTCAGGACGTGGTGCTGATGAAACGCGCAACCAACAACGAGGCTGCGGTGCATTTCCTCAAACACTTGGAATCAGAACCGGCGCGCGCAGTGATTGAAGCGGCCGGCTACGCTGCGCCAACGGCAACTCACCAGGAACCCAGATGATGGATTTGAACTCGCTGTTCGTACTCGCCAATGTTTCCGTATTGCCCGCATGGTTGTTGCTGGTCTTCGCACCTTCAACGGCGGTGACTCGCGCACTGGTACATTCGGCGGTTTTTCCAGTGGTTCTCGGAATCACCTATGTGATCGGCATCGTCACCAGCGCGCCTACGGGAAGCGTGGACATGGGCAGCCTGTCAGGTCTCACCGCGGCGTTCATGAACCCTCACATGATGCTGGTGGGCTGGGTGCACTATCTTGTCTTTGATCTTTTCGTCGGTGCATGGGAAGCCCGCGATGCAAGTCGTCGAGGGATCAATCACCTGTTTGTCGTGCCATGCCTCATCCTGACCTTCATGCTTGGTCCCACCGGTCTGCTGCTGTATCTCGTGATCCGGTACTTCAAAACCCGCTCCACGACGTTGGTGGAAGTTGCATGAGCGAAGAACGGCTTGCTGAACTAGAAATGCGTACCGCATTCCAGGATGACACGATCGCGGCACTGAACGACGTTATCGTGCAGCAGCAACAGGCGATTGATCGGCTGAGGCGCGAGCTGAAGGAACTGCGCGAGCATGTGCTGCACTACATGCCGCGAGATGGCAGGCCACCCGAGGATGAACGGCCTCCACACTATTGAGTTTCATAAATCAGGTTTGAACCAGCTCCGCCGTACGGCATGGATTGTCAACCCATTGCGGCCATGCCAAGGTTTGATCCAGGTCATCAGAGGGGTTAATCATGTCTGCACATGCAACCGAACCGATCCGTTATGTCGACGGGCTCGCGAAGCACTATGGTTCCATGGGCCATCCGCCCTACCAGTGGACCATCAATCACGATGCCCCCTGGACACCTCTGACCCGGCCACTGAAAAAGTGTCGGCTCACGATGCTCACCTCAGGCGGCATCTCGCTGTGTTCCATGCCGGCCTTCGACCCGATGGCCAGGAACGATCATCGCCTGGACGCCATTCCGCTAGCCTCCGGCGCAGGTGACTTCCAAATCCACGATAGTTATTACGACCATCGTGATGCCGACCAGGACATCAACTGCCAGTTCCCCATCGACCGACTGCGCGAACTCGAGGCGGCGGGTGAAATCGGCAGCCTCGCGCCGCGGTTCTGGAGCGGGTTCATGGGCCGGATCTACAACCGCAGCAAGGTATTGACCGAGACCGGCCCCGCCTTTGCGGAAGAACTGAAAAAGGACGGTGTTGATCTCCTCATTGCAGTACCCGCCTGACCCCTCGATCACCAGACCGTGGGTCTGGTATGCCGGGTCTTAGAAGAAGCAGGGATTCCGACGGTGTGTCTGTCGACAGGCCGTGATCTGACTGAACAGGTGCGGCCGCCGCGCAGCGTGTTTGTGAACTTTCCGATGGGCAACGCCTTCGGCGCGCCGTTTGATATCGATATGCAAATGGCCGTACTGCGTGCCGTTCTGGCCTGCGCCGTCACGTCCCGGGTCGCGGGGACCCTCGTTGATCTGCCGCTCGCTTGGCCAAGGCTATTCGCCTTCGAGCCAGGAAAATCGAGGATGTAAGGTTGGGATCACTGCCGCCCGCGGGCCACTGGGTGCACAGCCTTGTTACCACCGGTACCAGTGGCACCGTGGTCGCCACCGCCTTGCAGTAACAGGGTCGTGAACGCTTGCCTGCCAGAGCGGACCGCCCTGGCAGGCATCTGCGGATGCCCTATTTTTCCTGTTTGAATCCTGCGGGAACTTCAAACAGATCCAGACTCACGGCGCTTTGGCTTACGGACTTGAGTTCCGAAGACACCACCATGAGCGGCACGAGACCGTTGTCCATTTTTACTTCCGGCGCCGGTGCCGCTTCTTCCTGCTGCTTTTTCCGGCCGCCAAAGAGGCCACCTAATTGACCGCCCAGCTGGCCCAGCGGATTAGCAGCTCCGGGGCCGGCATTCTGCTGTGCCGTCGAAGCGGATGAACACTGCGGCCCGCCGAAGCCGAGCGCAAACGAGGACTTTAAGGGGTAACCCTGGATGTTCTGCATCTCCTTGCCGATCTTCTCCCAGATGCCCTTGTAACGGCCAAAGCTCTGCTGCGCGCGCTGGGTGAAATCCGCCGATCCCGTGCCGGAAATGCCCATCTTCTCCGCATAGTTGCGGTGATACGCAAGCGTCTCGTCCGCGGCGGCAAACCGTGGCGTCAGCCACTGATCGAACACCAGTGAGAAGTCACACACGCTCTTGGTCTTGCGATCCGTGCAGGACTGGGTGGCGGTGATCTTGACCCGTTCGGTCGGCAGGCCCGCAACCGTGGCTTTTTCACCGGTCCGTTGCACGTCAGCCCGGGGCTCGGACCACTCACACTGGCTTTCATCCACGCCGACCATCGCATCGGATTGGGATGCCTGGGCATCCTCTGCCGCCGCCATGGCCTTCTGCATTTCTGCCCGCTGATCTGCCAGTGAGACCTGGCGATAGCGCTTTTTCTTGAGGTTGAGTTCGTACAGCATATCCTGGTCAAGGCGGACGATCTGGCCGGAGGGACCGGCTCCGCCAAACATGCGTACCAGCCCGGACGTGTTGCTGACGTTGTTGTCGATCCTAGCCTTGTTGCCGGAAATGTAGGTGGTTGAGTCGATGGTCATGCTGGCCATCGCCATGAGCCCCTTGCCGTCAACCCGCACGGTTTCGGCCAGGGTGACGTCGGCGTGCACTGCCGGAACAAGAACAGCGGGTACAACCAAGGACGAAAAGAGAAAAGAGGCAATCCGCTTCATGCTGCGATCTCCTGGATTCCTCGAAGGCAGGCGGCATTAAACGGAATCCCGGACGAGATGAAAAGGCCGGGAAGACGAAATGAACAGCCAGACACGTTGTCGCGACAGCCTGGGCGCATATCAACCTTCATGGGAACACAATGAACAAGACCGTACTCATTGCCGGCGCCAGCGGGCTGGTGGGCACAGCGGCGGCCATCGAGTTTATCGATGCCGGCTGGGAAGTGATTGCCGTCTCCCGGCGTCGCCCGGAATTGCTCGAGGGCCGGAACTACAAACACCTGCCGCTTGACCTGCGGGATGCCGATGCCTGTGCACGCGCCGCAGCGTCGCTCAAGCCGGTGACCCACGTGGTGTACACCGCAGTCTATGAGTTACCAGGGCTGATTCAGGGTTGGACCGATCCACACCAGATCACCACCAACGGCGAGATGCTCCGCAACCTCCTGGAACCGCTGCGCAAGGCGGCGACACTCGAGCACGTCACGATCCTGCAGGGCACCAAAGCCTATGGCGGGCATGTTCGACCGTTGCGAATCCCCGCACGTGAAGACCAGCCTCGGGTGGACCATCCGAATTTCTACTGGCTGCATGAAGACTATGTGCGCGAACTCGGCCGCAACGACGGGCTTGCCTGGACGATCTTCCGGCCCCAGCTCATCGTCGGGCCGAATCATGGCGTGGTCATGAACCTGCCACCCGTGATCGGGGTCTACGGGACGATTCGCAAGGCGCTCGGTCTGCCTTTCAGTTTTCCGGGTGGGGCCGAGTGGGTCTGGGAAGCCGTCGATACCCGTCTCGTCGCCGCAGCGATTCGCTGGGCGGCACAAACACCCTCCGCGTCCGGCCAGACGTTCAACCTGACCAACGGCGAAGTGTTCAGCTTCCGGGACATGTGGCCAGCCCTCGCCCGAACCCTGGGTTTGGATCAAGGGCCGGACGAATCACTTCGTATGGCCGAGTACATCCCTGCCCACGAGGACGTCTGGAATGAAATCGTCCGTCGCTATTCTTTGCGGCCGATCGCACTTGCTGACTTGCTCGGCGAATCCCACTTCTACGCCGATGTCTGTTTCGCCTATGGCGCACGGTCTGCGCCGCCACCCACCTACGTCAGCACCGTGAAGATCCGGCAGGCAGGGTTCGGTGTGGCGATGAATACCGAAGACAGCTTCTGCCATTGGCTGCGTGACTTGCAGAACCGTCGCATCATTCCAGCGGTGAACGGCTGAAGCCGGCGAACCCTTTTCGACGGTAGTCCTAGCCCGCGACCGAAGAAAACAACTTCACTTCCCGACGAAGTGCACGACCTTGTCAAGCCCGAGTGCCGCAGCCTGATCGTTCAACGCCGAGGGACTGTCCGCCGCGATAACCACCGCAGTGACCCCGTCTTTTTCAGCCGCTTCGAAGCGAACAAAGGTGCCGTCATCAAGTCGGATCTCGCGACCGACAGGTGCGACATCGAGCACCTCCGACCAGCGCCTGCACAGCGCCTCCGGGTCAGTCGAGCCGACCACACAACCGACAATCGATGTTGCGTGACGTGCTTTTCTTGAGCGCCACTCAGGACCGGCCCAGACCCACTCCTGTGCCGGGCGCATTTCATCGAAGGACACGATCGCCCCACCGATGTCTTTCGGGTGCACGTGAGCGGCGCGGACTGCAGGCCGGTCGATCTGCCAGATTTTGCGCAGACCCAGTTTTTCGAGGTGGGTGTTGTACGCGGCAAAGTCATCCACCTGGAAGAGAACCATGTAACCACAGGGATCTTGCGCCCGACTGGCCAGTGTTCGCCCGGCGGCGGTATCAGGGCGCGTAGGCGCAACAACTTCAAGGTAGGTGTCACCGATGACCTGAACGGTGTTGTGCAGGCCGAATTCGCCGACCCCGGGATCGGCGAAGTCTGCGTCCAGACCGAGCAGCGTCATGAGATTGGTGCGGATCGGTTCGAGGGTGCTGGCAGCGAGGGCGACCTGGCGGAGTTTCATGCGTGGCTGGGATTGTTGTTTGGGCGTATGGAAAGATGAGACCTGGGGAGTGTGCAAGGGGGACGTTGTCACGCTGCAACCCAATCCGGACCAATCGGCCATTTTCCCTAACAGCGACGTGACCGGCCTGCGGCCGGAGCTGTCGAGCATGGAACACTTCGTGTTCCATGACAGCCTTGAGCGCGACAGGATCGTGCGTTGTCGTTCGACAAACGGGATCGGTCTGGAACCCAGCGCGATCCTGCGCGATCCTGTTTGATGAGAGGTTGCTGCAGCAGCGCCAATGAATTGCCTACCCTCCACGTCTGCCAACCCGTAGCCGCGGTCAACATCCAGGCCGGTGATGCGCCAGTCGTGCGCTGCCAGACCACCCAGCGGATGCACCACCCTTTCGAACGAACGCATCGGCCACAGGATGCCGTCGCGACGCTCGTGCTCGTAGGTGTCGGTTTCGGCTACAGCCCCGCGCGTTCTGGCGAATCCCTCCAGAGTGAAGCGCATCCGTCGCGTGATTCGGTTGCTCACGTCGATGGCCAGATCCACGCGGTCGAGTGCGACCTGACCCAATCCCGGGCTGACCCATGCCTGAACCCACTGGCATTCGTGGCCGTCAACATCGACGCGACCGCCGAGCGCGATACGAGACCGGGTCGATGCGCCCAGACGCTGCGTCAGCCACAACGGGCCGAGCAGGAAAAGCTGGTAGCAGTCGGCAACCAGAGCCGAGGCTGCGAGCAGAGGCTCGCTGCGGGTCGGCTGATCCTGATACCAGACGGCGATCCGACCAGGATCCTCAGCGATGCCGCCGCTGGTACGTACCACGTGTTTGCGACCCGCCGGGCCGCGGTGAGCCTGGGCGATGAAGCGTTCGCGCGGCAAAAGGCGTTCTTCACTGCGCTCGCGCCAGGGCTTGTCGACCACCTCCGGCTGGAAGCGGTCGATCAACGGCCGCCATTGGCCCGCTTAGGCCACATTGATGTCATTCAACGTCTGGAACCGCAACCAGCCGTGCTGATCAGCGCTCTCGCCCAACCAGCGCGCGGCGAGCGAATCGTTCCGCGCAGGCGGTGTACCAGCCAGCGGCAGCGGGTTGGCGCAGCCGGCCAGCGCAGTCAGCGAACCCGCTGCGCAGATGCCGAGGAAGTGGCGGCGGTTCATCGGGTTCATGGTCTTGCGGCGGCGTTATTCATGGACTGGTGGTCGTTGTGATTCGATCAGGGCGAGTGCGCCCGAATCAACCCAGTGCCAGCCCTTCATGGCGCGCCACACGCTCGAGTGCGGCTTCGAACAGCGCCCTTGAAGCACCAGCCACCTGCTGCAGATAAACATGCAGGTCTGCTTCAGCCGAGTTCCGGTTGATGCAGCCGGCGCTGAAGGCCTCGAAACTCGACAACTGCATCAGCAGATCCGCGACGTGGCGTGGGCATTCACAGGCGATGGTCGGCGGCAGGCCGGCAATGGCGGTCAGGGTGGCGTCGTCGTAGCGCCGCGGCGGTAGCCCGGTCGACGCCGAGGACAGCTGCGGCGCCTGGGCCATCGCCACGGCAGTGTCTTCCGCTGGCCGTCGCGCCAGAGCCGCTTCGTTAGATCCCAGCCAGACTCCCAGTGCTTCGTCGTCAGGGGGCTCGCGCAGTGTTGCCACGCCGGCATCCGCCAGGGACCGGATGGCCGCCGATCCGGCGAAGCGGTACACCACCGCTGTGCGCGCAGCGTTCCAGGCGCGCTGCGCCGCTTCCAGTTCTTCGGGCACTTCGGGTCGAAGCTCCGGCGCGTGCCACACCAGCAGATCGGCAGCCGTGTCCGGACTCGCCTGTGCCGCTTCGGACAACGACTCGAAGATGGCAACCCGTTGCACGGGATGCACCAGTTGCCGAACCACGGTCGCACGTTGCAGCCGCGCTGCCAGAGCGGCCCCTACCACCACCAGCCGCAGCGGGTCCGAGGTCCGCGCGAGCCCGCGCCCCCCTCCCTTGGCTTCGCCGTGTGGAGCACGCGATGACTGCCGGGATACCTGTTGCAACTCAGCAGCGTCCAATGCTGCGATCGAGCCGATCGCGTGACCTTGCTCGGTCAGTTGCCGCAGCAGCAGCACGCGCTGGACGTCGGCCGGCGAATACAGGCGATGTCCCGACTTGGCCGTGGCAGGCCGCACCGCTCCGTACCGCTGTTCCCAGATGCGCAGCGTGGCCACAGGCATGTTTGCAAGGCGCGCTACCGCGCCGCTGCGAAACATGGGGCCGCTGTCGGGCGGCGCTGACGCGTTGGCAGGCTGGTTCGGCTTCATATCATGTTGAGTTGCATTTGAGTCAGAATGTAACATATAGACCATGATGTTTAGAACCAACGAGTTGGTAACGAGCTTGATATTCATCAGTTTCCGGCTTCCACTGACTCTGTCTTCCAAACCCGTCTCCGGCTGCAATGGTGGCTCTTCCCGGTGACGCCTGCCCGCACGCGAGTGGCAGTGGTTGGCGCCGGCATAGGCGGAGCGGCTTGTGCCCGCTGGATGGCGGATGCAGGGCTGGCCGTGGAGGTGTTCGACAAGTCCCGCGGTGTCGGCGGGCGCATGTCGACCCGGCGCGCAACATGGATCGCCACCGACGGCACCGAACGACTCTCACACTTCGACCACGGCGCAACGGGCTTCACTGCTCACGCGCCGGAGTTCATTCGCTTCGTCGAGCAGGCCGCCGGCGACGGCCTGTTGTCGCGTTGGGCACCGCGCGTGGCGCCGAATAGTGACGCGCCACCGGATGCATCCGGACTGTGGGTACCAACGCCTGACATGCCGACCCTGAGCCGTGCTCTGCTGGCCGACCTGCCGCTACACACCGGCTGTACGGTAGAGGCCCTGCGGCGCACCAACGCCGGTTGGACGCTGGAAGGCAGGGGATCGACGATCGGCGAAGCATTCGCTGCGGTGGTGGTCGCGATGCCGCTGCCGCAGGCCGCCGTTCTGGTGCGGCCGCATCAAGCCGAATGGGCACAGCGAGCCGAGGCCGTTGGTATGTTGCCCGGCTGGGTCCTGATGGGCGTATCGGATGAATCGGCAGCCACGTCGGAGTGGGACCTGGCCTGGCCGGTCTCAGGCCCGGTCGCCTCGGTGGTCCGCAACGACGCCAAACCCGGACGCGAACCTGTGCGCGGCCTGGCGCACTGGGTCGTCCACGCGACGCCCGAATGGAGCCAGACACACCTCGAGTCTCCGGCAGCAGAGGTTCAAGCCGCGCTGCAAGGTGCGCTGACCGCCTGGCTCGGCCACTCACTGGCCTGGCACCACGCGGTGGTTCACCGCTGGCGTTACGCCTCAGTGCACGCCTCAGTGCCACGGCCCGCCCATGCCGGCGCACCGTCAGCCGTCGTCACCAAGGACGGTTGCTGGTGGGACTCACGTACCGGCCTTGGCGTGTCCGCAGATGCCCTTGGCGGAGCGGGCGTTGAAGGCGCCTGGTATTCGGCACGCGCGTTGGCAGACCACATCACCGATCAACCGCCTGGATCGCAGACCCCGTGTTACGCGTAGTCAGCTCCCAATGCGCAACGACGCGTTTTCCATGATCAGGACGCGCCCCGATTTTGCGGTGACCGAAGCGTCCGGCAAGGGCTGGCGCAGACCGGGCCAAGGGACGACGATGGCATTTGAATCTTCGGGTTTGCCGCGTGACGTGGTGGCCGATCTGCGCACCGACCACGCTGGCGAAACCGGCGCCGTGTGGATGTACCACGGCATCCTCTCGGTCGCGCGCGTCAAGGCACTGCGTGAGTTCGCGCAGCGGCACCTGGCCACCGAATACGTTCACCTGCGGCGGATCGAGGCCTGGCTCGCGCCTGCCGACCGCAGCCGTCTGTTGCCGGTCTGGCGCATCGCCGGCTGGTTGACGGGGGCCCTGCCGGCCGTGCTGGGGTCGAAGGCGGTGTACGCGACGATCGAGGCCGTAGAGTGTTTTGTCGGCCAGCACTACGCCGAACAGATCGAGCGGCTGCACGCACAGCCCGAACTGACCGCTCTTCGGCAGACACTCGCCGACTGTCAGGCCGATGAGCTTGAGCACCGCAACGAGGCGGCGGCCGCCGGCGGCAAGGGGCCGGAAGACTGGCTGCCGCGCACCTGGAGCCGACTGGTGCACACAGTTTCGCAGGCGGCGGTCGCTGTCTGCAGGTACGTTTGAGGAGTTCTGTATGACCGCGATCGCTTCCGAACTCGAGCGCTTTGACAGGCTCAGTTCAACCTGGTGGAACCCGAGCGGACCCATGCGCCCACTGCATGTCATGAACGAATTGCGGCTCGCCCATCTGCTTGACCGTATCGCTTTGCACTTCGGCAGGGACAACACAACGTTGGCGGGGCTGCGCGTACTCGACGTGGGCTGCGGCGGCGGGCTGCTGTCGGAACCCCTGGCGCAACGCGGCGCCGAGGTGGTGGGCATCGATGCGTCCCGTGGCAACGTGTTCGCCGCGAAACGGCACGCGCAGTCGCAAGGTGTAACGCTGGACTACCGTTTGGGCGAACCTTGCGACGTGCTGCAGCCTGCGGAACTGTTCGACGTCGTGCTGGCACTCGAAGTGGTCGAGCATGTCGCGGACGTGGCGGACTTCATCAGCACTGCAGCACGACATGTTGCGCCCGGCGGGTTGCTGCTGGCCTCGACGATCGATCGCACATGGAAGAGTTTTGTCTTCGCGATCATCGGTGCGGAGTATGTTCTGCGCCTCCTGCCCCGCGGCACACACCAGTGGCAACGCTTCGTGCGACCCGGCGAGCTGGCGGCAGCAGCCACTGGCGCGGGCCTGAGGCGGATTGATCTGCGCGGTATGCGCTACCTGCCGATCTGGCACCGTGCCTCATGGAGCCGGGATACACGGGTCAACTACATGGCCACTTTCGTACGGGAAGCGAATTGAAGGTCACCCTGACATCCACGCACAGGGGCAACAAGCAGTCGTTGCCGAGCAAGCCCTGCGAGGCATGTGGCCGCCCCATGAGTTGGCGCAAGCGCTGGGCGCGTACCTGGGAAGAGGTCAAGTTCTGCTCCGACGCCTGTCGCAGGGCGCGCGGCGCGGGGTGTCGCACATGAGTCGTGTTCGCAATCTTGTCATTGTGCTGGGCGACCAGCTCGATCTCGATGCAGCCGTCTTCGACGGCTTCGACCCCGCGCAGGATGCGGTATGGATGGCCGAAGCGGACGAGGAATCCACGCACGTCTGGTCGAGCAAGCAGCGTATCGCGATCTTCCTGGCCGCCATGCGCCACTTCGCTCAGGCACTGCGCGCGGCCGGCCGGCCGCTGCATTACTCGCGGCTCGACGACGCGGACACCCACGGCAGCCTGGCCGCCGCGTTGCGCGCGGCGCTGGAAAAACTCAACCCGCAGCGTGTGCTGATGACGGCGCCGGGCGAGTGGCGCGTTCTGCAGGCGTTTAAGGGTGTGGTGGAACAGGCCGGGCTGACACTTCAGATCGTCGAAGACCGCCACTTCTTTTGCACAGTGCGTGAATTCGCCGCGCATGCGAAGGGGCGCAAATCGCTGCGACTCGAGTACTTCTATCGCGAGCTGCGGCAGCGGCACGGGGTGCTGATGCACGAGGGTAAGCCGATCGGCGGCCGCTGGAATTTTGATGCCGACAACCGCGAGACCTTCGGCGCGCAGGGCCCGGGCGAATTGCCACCACGCGCCACTTTCGCGCCCGATCAGATCACGCGCGCTGTGATTACCTTGGTCGAGACGCGTTTCGCGCGGCACCCTGGCACGCTGGACAGCTTTGCCTGGCCGGTGACGCGTGCGCAGGCCCTGCAGTCCCTGCACATCTTCATCGAGCAGCGGCTGCCGTATTTCGGTCGCTTCGAGGATGCGATGTGGCCGGGCGAACCATGGCTCTACCACTCACATCTCTCCGCCGCTTTGAATCTCAAGCTGTTGACCGCACACGAGGTGGTGCAGGCCGCGGAAGCGGCATACCACGCCGGCAAGGTGCCGTTGCCAAGCGCCGAGGGATTCATCCGGCAGGTCCTTGGCTGGCGTGAATACGTCCGCGGCATCTACTGGACACAGATGCCGGACTACGTAGAGCTCAACGCACTGGCAGCGACGCAGGATCTGCCCACGTGGTACTGGACCGGCAACACCGACATGGCCTGTCTGCGCGACACCATCACGCAGACGCTGGCGCACGGCTACGCACACCACATCCAGCGGCTGATGGTCACCGGCCTCTTCACGCTGCTCCTCGGCGTGCGGCCAAAGCAGGTGCACGCCTGGTACCTGTCGGTCTATGTCGATGCCGTGGAGTGGGTGGAGCTGCCCAACACGCTGGGCATGAGCCAGTACGGTGACGGTGGTCTGATGGCGAGCAAGCCCTACGTCGCCACCGGCAAGTACATCCAGCGCATGGGTGGTGGTTGTGCCAACTGCCGCTACGACCCGACCGAGCGCACCGGCGAGCGCGCTTGTCCTTACACCACGCTGTACTGGGATTTTCTGATGCGCCACGAGAAGTTGCTGGCCAAAAACGCGCGCATGGCGCTGCAGGTGAAGAACGTGGCGCGCCTGAGCGCCGCGGAACGCGCGGCCGTGGTACAGCGCGCCGACGCCATTCGTGATGGCCGGGTGGGTGCATCCTGATGATGCCGCCGGAGCTGTTTCCACCCACACTCGACGAAGCACATGCGCGCATCGCCGCCGTGCGACCCACGGACTACGCGCGCAGCCGCAATGCCATCGATGGCGCGGTGACGCGGCTGTCGCCCTACATCACTCATGGCTTCGTCAGCTTGCCTGAGGTGCTCACCGGTGTGGCCCCGCGGTACCGGCTCGATGTGCGGCACAAGTTCGTCTTCGAACTGGGCTGGCGCGAGTACTTCCATCACGTCTGGCAGCACCGGGGCGAGCAGATCCTAGACTCGCTGCATGAGGGACCTTTACCCGAACACGCCTATGCCACTGAAATGCCGGCAGACATCCGCCAGGCACGAACCGGCGTCCCCGTGATCGACCAGGCCGTGCGTTCGCTCTACGCCACCGGCTACCTGCATAACCACGCCCGCATGTGGCTGGCCAGCTACGTGGTGCACATGCGCAAGGTTCACTGGCGAGTGGGTGCCGACTGGATGGTGGCGCACCTGCTCGACGGTGACCTCGCCAGCAATCACCTGAGCTGGCAATGGGTGGCCGGTACCGGCAGCCACAAACCCTACCTCTTCAACGCCGACAATGTGGCACGTTATGCATCCTCCGCCTGGCACAGCGCGGGCAGCGTGCTTGACACGACTTACGAAGCGCTGGACGCCATTGCGCGCAGCCCGGGTCCGGTACCGGTGCGGCCATTGGACGAGGGAATCGATGAGCCCACGTTGTCGTCGCAGCCATCAACCGGTACCGCGCCCCGAGCCGCCGATGTCACAGGCCACGATGTCTGGCTGATTCATCCCTGGGCGCTGGGGCAGCCTCCGGCCGACTTGCCGGAAGGATGCCTGCATGTAGCCTGGTGGCCAGCGGAACACCACGCAGTCTGGCCGTGGAATGCGGCGCGCTGGCGATTCGCGGGTATACGCATGTCGACCCTGGCGACCGTGCATTGGCATGGCAGCCACGCACAGCTGGCACAGGCTCTGGTAGCCGCACGTTCGGTACAGACCATCGCCGACGAACACATCGGCAAGAGGCTTCCGCCGAGCGTGAACCAGCGTCCCCCGCATCGCCTGTTTGCCGAGGTGAATCGCCCCTGCGCCTCGTTCTCCACCTGGTGGAACCGCGTTACACGAAAACTGGAACAGCTGTCGGACCTGCCGGGTCTGCGGGCACAGATGGAGCGAAGCTCGACGGGACCGTTGTTCGCTACGGCGGGACACGTCCGTGAAAAATGCTGATGAATGAAGCGCTTGTCTGGGGAGGGATTGACTCGCGCCATCCTTGGCGCTCGCCCCTGCGCTAACGCTCCGGGGCGCCGCGTGCGCAGCGTCCCAAACGGCTGTCCTGCCGTTTGGTCGAACCCTCTTCGAGGGTTCTCATCACTGCCTTGTGTCCGCCAATAAAAAAGGCCCTGACAGGCCTCTTTTATTGGCGGAGAGGGAGGGATTCGAACCCTCGATACGTTGCCGTATACACACTTTCCAGGCGTGCTCCTTCAGCCGCTCGGACACCTCTCCGGAAACAATTGTCCGGACGCTACATCCGGACTGGAATATGGAGGCGACCCACACAGCCACGCTCCGGCACACGCATCAGTTGTTACCGTTGCTCCCTTCCGGGCCTGGCGGGGTTCACGACCTAGCGTTGCGAAGGGACCGGGTGGGTCACCATAGGGCGGCGTATGCTAGCGGCATTCCCTGGCGAAAGCACCGCCGAGGCTCACAATCACGGCGCCCTCAGCGCGACCCTGATTGACGAGAATCAAATGAAAGGCGCACCCTTGAGAAGCCGCTGCATCTCACGCGCGGTTTCTACTGCACGTTCGCGGGTGTAACCCTTGCTTGCTGCAGCGATCATCAACCCGATGTCATGTTTGGCGACCTGCTGGGTGGCCTCCACCGGAACCTGCGTAATCCAGGCGGCCTGATAGATCGGGTTAACCTGGCGATAGACGAGGGACGCCATCACTGCGACATCCACCCAACCGTCAAATTCTCCCTCGGCCGCAATCTCTTCGAGTCCCCGCGAATAGGTCCTTCGCCGAATCGCGGAAAACGTGGGAGGCTCTACAGTGGTGAAAAACGGCATGAGCGCCCTGGAGTAGGCCCGGTGTTCATTGGTCAGCTCGGCGACCCTGTCAATAACGAAGAACACACGGTCAATTCCACGCTCCACGGGTGCCGAGTCCATTTCCGAATACACGCGGGTAAACATCTCTTCCACGGCGCTGCGCAGCAAGTCTTCCTTGCTGCCGAACTGGTAGTACAAGGTCTTCGGCGTGACCCGCGCGGTTTTCGCAAGTTCGCGCATATTCACGCCTTCATAGCCTTTGCGGGTAATCAGGTCGCGGGTGGCGCCAAGGATGCCCTGACGCATCCGCTTCTGCCGTTCGGAGTACCGTTTCGGTGTGACGCGGGTCTGGGAAACCAGAACAGGCCTTTCAGTCATATTCATGTGGATGTCGCAATCCTTTGAATTTACGAGGAGTTAATTAAGTATGCCTTCGCTCGACAGACACAACGTCTCTCTAACGTATCATTTGTTGTACCACCGCGTCCCGGTGTAGGACATCCTCTTTGGCCCAAGTCCGCAGGAACGCTGTGCTGCCACGGACAGCCGGTTGTAGAACGGCGGTTTGACCCTTGAAAAAGACAGTGGCTATACTCCGGCCGCCTCAGGAGAGAGTTCAACTAGGAGTCTACTATGTTCAAACGTCGTGCGACGTGGGCGGGGCTATCCGTATTAGCCGGCTTGCCGGCGGCAGCGGCCGTGTTCAGCACGGGTCTGGTGCTGTCCCCCACCGCCCAGGCTGCAGAAGATCAGAAAAACATCGGGATCGAAGAGATTGTGGTTACCGCCCGGAAACGGGAAGAAGCTGCGCAGGATGTACCAGTTGCCATCACCGCGCTCTCAGAAGAACTGACCAATTCCACGATTCGCGACCTGCGTGATATCAACGGTTATGCGCCAAACGTCGACTTTGGGCAAAACGGCAGCCGCGGAGGCGGCGGCGCGGCGGTCAACATTCGCGGTATCAGCGCTACCCGCACCGATGACAACTCGTTCGATGCGCCGATCGGCGTCATGATCGACGGGATCTACCTCGGCACCCTCGCCGGGCAGGTCCTCGAAAACTTCGACCTCGAGCGGGTCGAGATCCTGCGGGGGCCGCAGGGTACGCTGTTCGGCAAGAACACCGTGGGCGGCGTGATTCACGTCCTTCGCTCGAGACCGACGGGCGAACTGGGCGTGCGCACCAAACTCTCTGCCGGTGATGACGGTCAGCTCGAACTGCGTGCCGTGGCCAACATGCCGATCCTGCAGGACACGCTGGCGCTGAAACTGTTCGGCACCCATCAGGAGGATGACGGCTTCATCAAGAACGTCACCATCGGCGGCAGAAGTAGCAAAAAGGATTACCAGAACTACGGCGCGACCTTCCTGTTCACGCCTATAGACGCGTTCGAGGCGACCTTTACCGTTGAACGGTTCAAGGACGAAGGCTCGCTCGATTCGTTCCATACCAACTACAACGTGGCACCGGGTGTCTTGCCGGTCCCGACCGATCCGAACGACACCAACTACAACGGCGGCTTTCTGAACTGCACGCTGTACCCGCAGACCTGCCGCACGAGTACGAAACGCCCCAGCGTTTCGGAAAACGACACCGAAAACGAAGCACTGCTGGATACCGACGCCTACACGCTCAACATGAGTTATGACATCAACGAGAGCATGACGCTGGTGTCGATCACCGGCTACCGCAAGCAGGAAGAATATCGGATCTTCGATTTCGACTCTTCCTCGGCGCCCTTCATCACCATCGAACGTTGGAATGACTACGACCAGTTCAGTCAGGAACTGCGCCTCGATGCCTCCTTCGACAATCTTAACTTCACTGTCGGTGGACATTTGTGGAACAGCGAATTCACACAGGACTGGATCACCGGTGGTCGATTCTGGGCAACGCTGTTCGGTGGGGTCGCCTACAACCCGGCACTCTGGAGCGCGTGCGTGGGTGGTGCCTTCACGGTCGCGTGCGATAGCGGCATTTCGCAGGTTCCGACCGGTGGCGATGTCAACCAGATCCTGTTTGAAACCCAGGAAACAGACTCCGTCGCGTTCTTCGGTCAGGCTGACTACACGTTCCTCGAGAAGTGGACCGCAACGGCCGGTATCCGCTATACCAAGGAAAAGAAGGACTTCCGGGCCGGTCAGGCCTACCTGACGAGCGATCCTCGTTCGCTGCTGCGCAACTTCCCCGCTTATGCCGACCTGAAGCGAACCTGGAAAGATGCGTCACTGAAGTTCGGACTCTCCTATCAGGTCACTGACGAAGCGATTGCCTATGTGTCGTACTCCGAAGGCTTCCACTCCGGTGGCTTCTTCGGTGTGAACCAAAACATCCGCGACTTCATCCGCGACCAGTACGATCCGGAATACGGCAAGTCCTGGGAACTTGGCTTCAAGAGCCAGTGGCTGGACAACCGACTGCGTATCAATGCGACGGCGTTCCTGAACAAGTTCACGGACAAGCAGGAAGCGTCGGTCGCCCTGGATCCGGACACCAAGACCGTCGCCACCCGGTTTGACAACGTCGCCGACGCTGAATACAAGGGACTCGAACTGGAGACGCAGTTCGTCTTCAACGAATACCTCAGCGTGTTTGCGAACTTCGGTTACCTCGATGCCAAGTACAAGAACTTCGAGACCGATATCAACAACAGCGACACGGCCACCAGCTCGGCGAGCAACTGCCCAGGATCATTCACGCCTTCAATCCCGGGCAACACGGTCGGCGGGACCTGTATTCAGGATGCGTCTTTCCTGATACCGCGGAATGCGCCGGAAACAACCATCGGTCTTGGCGGCACGATCACCATTCCGATGTCGAACGGTGATTTCGAGATCTTCGGCAAGTACACATTCATCGACGAAGTCGAAACCAGCCTGCTGAATGCCTCGCAGGGCCGTCTGGATTCCCGCAAGGACGTGACCGCGTCCGTCGGGTACTACGCCGATAAGTGGTCGGTGGTTGCCTTTGGCCGCAACCTCACCAACGAGCGGTTCGAGATCTTCACCCCGATCGCGACCCTGTTTGCCGCGGGTACGGTCAACCGCCCGCGCTCCTTCGGCATCGAACTCTCCTACGACTTCTGATGCCCGCGCAGGAACCCGCGCCGCGCGGGTTCCGGATCTGCAAACGCCCGGCTTGTCCGGGCGTTTTTCATTGGGATTCCGTTGAACCTGTGACCGTCACCCTTTCATCGCATTCATGAACGTCGCCATGTCGAAGTAGTCGCGCCACTCCACGATCTTTCCGTCCCGCATTTCGAAGACACCGCAACACGGCAGATCGACGTTGCCACGGGTCGTCTTGGTACGATCCAGCCGTTCGGTGAACACCACATCATCAGCCGCTGAGATGTTGCGCAGATCCCAGACGGTCTCCGTCCAGGTGGACGCAAATCCCCGGATGAACTTCTCGATGTTTGCCCTGCCCTTCACCGGCTGGGCAGGAATGTTGAAGTATCAGCCGTCCTCGGCGAAGTAGCCGGCCAGTTCCGCGGCGTCGAGGCGCGACCAGGCAGCGATGAAGTCGCGGATGATGGTTTGATTACTTTCCAATGATTGGTCCTTCGGTATTTGACGAGACGCACGCAGTGTACGGTGCGGCGGGCGGGCTGACGTTTACGTAACTTCGCCTGGACTTCCAGCACAACACCGAAAACGGTCCAAACGTGGTCCTGTCACACTTCATTTATCTGCAACTCGCGCTCGCCCTCGTGGGCGTCGGCACGGTCTACTTTTTTAACGTCCGCAGGCTCCAGGGCCCGAGCCGGACCCTGGCCGAAGCGTTCAACACCGCCAGAGCGGACAATGAAAAAAACAATTCGGAGCAGAGCCGGATCACCTGGTTCAATGCCTGCGCCATAGCGCTGGAACCCACCGACCTGGCTACACACGTGCGCAAGATCATTCTCGAGTGTGAATGCAAGGATCCGAAACGCCTGGGCATCCAGCTCAAACTTTTCTCGGTCATCTCCGGTTTAAAGACCAGTGGATTGAACTGCGCGCCAAACAACACGCTTCAGCGGTGGCACAGATCGGTGAGAATCCGTCATTCACCAAGTCAGCCATGGACGCCTTCATGGTCTATGCGCCGTTCGACAAGGTTTTTGATTTCGCGGGGCCGGAATGGCCGGAGCTGTCTGAAGGAACCGTCGACGAACTCGACGCCCTGCGCGCCGAGGTCACCGCGCTGCGCTCCGAACTTGACCTCGTAACCGCCGGAACCGACGAAGATCTGCGCAAGCTGCTCAAACAGTTCACCCAGGACAGCCGCGAGATGATGGGTCGCATCCAGCAACCCGAAGAAGAAAACGCCACCTTGAAGGCGGAACTCGAAAAAGCCGCCTGAGAAGCCTCACCCGCGTGGCAACCAGGGGCACGCGCTGACGGCTGTCACGCAGTCCATCAACCCGCATGACGCTCGTGCCGTTATTGCCTCGGCAGTCGGATCAGCAGCGCCTGCTCATTTTCCGAACTGCGGAAAGGATTGATGTCAATTCCGCCGCGGCGCTGGAAAAAGCCATGCACGGCCAGTGACAGCGGGCTGCAGTGTCTCATCAGGTCATGCCAGATGTTCTCGATAACCGCCTCGTGAAATGCGGCGTGTTGGCGGTAACTCACCAGGTACTGCAGCAGGTTGCGGCGGGCAATGGGATAGCCCCGGTAGGCGATCCAGACCGTGGCGTAGTCCGGTTGCCCGGTAACCGGACAGACGCTGCGAAACAGATGCGAGTGCACAGACTCATGCACCACCGTGTGGTCACCTTCCATCCGCAGCAGATCCGCATCCGGCTGATTTGCCGTGAATTCGCCTTCCAGATCGTCCAGGCATACGCCGGGCAGTCCGGGTGGTAACTGATCGAGATGCCGCAAGGGGATCAACTCCACCGACAGGGGTGAGCGCACGGCCACCCCCAGATCGCTGTCGAGTGTTTTCAGCACATCCGCCTCGCCATTGAAGCGCGTCTGCGCAAAGGAACCGAGGTAGAGCTTTAGACTCTTGCTCTCGACAATGCAGGGGGAATGACAGGGAATGCGCAACCGGAGGCGGGAAACCACAGGCTTGGCGGAACGGTCCAGCCAGGTGAATTCATAGGCGTTCCAGACGTCTTCACCGTGAAAAGCCGGCTCCGTACCGGTGCGTTCGCGTGTCGTCGCGCGGGGTAGCGAATGCAGCAGTGAAGGCGTGTAGGTATCGACGGACGGTGTCGATTTTCCCAGCGGGCTGTTCTTGAGATTCTCGGAGAATCCTCCGTTCATCGTTACCTCGGGATCAAGCCAACATGGCCAGGCCAGGGACGGCAGATGGTTTGATGCAACATGACGCTGGGCCAGCGCTTCCGGTGACCGCAATCAGCTCCGTACCCAGCGGCGGCACATCACCGACGGGCGGTTCTTGCACGCATTCTGCCAGCACCCGGCGGGCAAAGTGGTGGCAAGTTGGTGCCGAGGTGGTGATAAGGTAAGCCTGTGGCAACCGCCTGAGAACAGACTTGCCGTGAATTCCCAGGAAAAAACACCCGCTGATCAGAGCATCGTCGAGACCACCACGGGCCCGATCATCGGCCGACAGCGCAATGGTGTGCATCTCTTCGCCGGTATTCCCTACGCCGCGCCACCCGTGGGCCCGCTGCGGTTTCGACCGCCCGCACCACACTCCGGCTGGTCCGAAGCGAGAGAAACGCGCCGTTTCGGCGCTGCCGCCCCGCAGCTGCAGGGCGGAGGCATGACGGATTCGGCACCGGTGCGTTGGAGTGAGGATTGCCTCACCCTCAACGTCCAGACTCCTGGATTGGATGGTCGTAAGCGCCCGGTTCTTTTCTGGATCCATGGTGGCGCCTATCGAACCGGCCAAGGAGCCATCCCTTGGTACAACGGTGAGAGTTTTTGCCTGCGCGGCGACATCGTCGTGGTCAGCATCAATTACCGCCTGGGTGCGCTCGGCTTTACCGATCTCGCCGCGTTCGGTTCCGAATTCATCTCTTCCGGCGTAAACGGTACGCTCGATCAAATTGCGGCGCTGGACTGGACACGGGCGAACATCGAGCGATTTGGCGGAGGTTCTGAGCGGATCACGGTGGCCGGCGAATCCGCTGGCGGATTCAGCGTCACCACCTTGCTCGCCAATCCGCGCTGCCAGGATTCAATTCACGCGGCGATCCCGCAATCCGGTGCCGGACAGCACACGCTGCCGCCTCGGGCCGGCAGCATGGTGGCAGAGCATTTTCTGCGTGCGCTTGATGCCGACAGCCCATTCTCGGTTGAAGCGGCAACCGTCGAGAACATACTCAAAGCCCAGGCCGAAGTGATCTCGGAGCTTGAGGGGCGCAGCGACTTTACCAACCCGTTAGGCGTGCCGGTATCGGCCTTCTATCCTGTGCACGGCAATATCTTTATTCCCGAGTCACCGCTCGATGCAATCCGCAAAGGCATGGGCTCGAATGCGCGGATGCTGATCGGATCCAATCAGGACGAAACCACGCTGTGGGGCTATGGACGCGTGGATGAGAAAAAGCTTGATGCAGCCGTATCGGCACTGCATGCATCCCGCCCCCTTGCGGCGTGGCGCGAATCGACACCGGGAGCAACTCTCGAACAGTTGCTGATCTCCCTGACGACAGATCACATGTTTCGCATTCCTGCCATCCGCATTGCAGAAGCCCGTGCATCCCGGGCAGCGCCTACGTGGATGTACCTGTTTGCTTGGAAGTCCCGGGCGTTTGACGGCCGCCTCGGCGCGACACACGCGCTCGAGATTCCGTTTGCGTTCAACAACCTTCGGCAACCCGGTGTGGCGGCGTTTCTCGGTGCAGGTGAAAGCCCGCAACACGTCGCCGATGTCATGCACGCCGCGTGGATCCGGTTCATCCAGGGACAGGAGCCGGGCTGGGCGCCTTACACGGCCGCAGAGCGTGCCACCATGGTGTTCGACGATGCATCTCGAACGGAATTGGATCCCGGTCGAGTTACCCGACTTGCCTGGGACGGCCTGCGCTGACGTGGATGAAACAAGACAACGCACGCAGCATTGCATATCCGCAAATCAAGGAAATCTTCATGAACTATGAACGCCTCAGCGTCCGCACGGAAGATGACATCGGCCATATCGTTCTGAACGTCCCCGACGAATACAACCGCATGCCGCCAGCGTTCTGGCGCGAGCTGCCCGAAGCGGTATGTGAACTCGACAGCAGCGGGTCGGTTCGGGTGATTGTCCTCTCCTCCACCGGCAAACACTTCAGTGCCGGCCTCGATATTTCTTCATTCGGAACAAGTGCGGAGAGAGAGCGTCCTCTCGATACCGGACGGGCAGGTGAAGCTGCCGTGCGCAGGCTCGGTCTGATGCAGGCGACGATCACCGTGCTCGAAGAGGCACGAATTCCTGTGATCGCCGCCATCCAGGGTGGTGCGGTAGGCGGTGGTGTCGATCTTGCCGCGGCCTGTGATCTTCGCTACTGCACGCGGGATGCTTTCTTCTGTATCCAGGAAATCAACATCGGGCTCGCAGCAGACGTCGGTACGCTGCAACGCCTGCCCTATCTCATTCCGGAAGGGCTCATGCGCGAACTCGCCTATACCGGCCGACGCATGTTCGCCGACGAGGCACTCGCAGCAGGTCTGGTTACTCGAATTTTCGACGATCACGCCGGCATGCTCGCTGCGGTAAATGACATCGCACGCAGCATTGCTGACAAGTCACCTCTCGCCATTCACACCACTAAACATCTGCTCAACTACGGTCGCAGCCACTCCATCGCCGAAACACTCAAGTACCAAACCGTGTGGATGGGCGCAGTCAGCCAGGGTGGAGAGATGGCCCGCCACTTCAAGGCCAAGGCCGAGGGACGTGATGCCCGATTCGACGATCTGCCGCCTCTGACTGGTCTCTGATGACAAACCACTCATCGCCACAGAACCCAGCCGTTACTGGGGTTGTGCTCTGTGGTGGCGGCGGGACTCGCATGGGGGGTACTGATAAACCGCTGATCAGATTTCGCGGCGCACCGATGGTGGAACAGGTCGTGACGCGGCTCGCACCGCAGGTGGACCAGCTGGTGATCAGTGCCAATCGCAACCTGAAAACCTACGCCGCGTTCGGGCAGGTATTCACTGACAGCCCCATGGAAAGCCGCAGCCCGCTAACTGGAGTGGTGCGGGCGTTTCAGGAGGTGGCCAGCGAGTGGCTGATGATCTGCCCGGGTGATGCTCCGTTGCTCGACACCGCGTTGGTTAAGCGGCTGCGCGACGCCGCGCCGCCGTCGGGCGCCGCTTTCTGTCATGACGGTTATCGCGCCCAGGTCTTGCACCTCTTGCTGCACCGATCGCTGGAGCCGATCCTGGCAGCGTATCTCGATGGTGGTCACCGCGGCGTCGAAGGCTGGCTCAATACCCTGGCGCGCAGCCGCGTGGTTATGGTCGATTGCCACGACATAGCTGCCAGCTTTCGCAACGTCAATACGACGGATGACCTTGATTGAACTGGCTTACTTCATCTGCGACTGCTGGTAGTTCTGCTCTCCTACCCGCTCGATCAGACCCAGCTGTGTTTCGATCCAGTCCACATGTTCCTCCTCGCTGTCGAGGATCGACTGGAACAGCTGCCGGCTGACGTAGTCCTGGACCTTCTCACAATGGGCAATGGCGGCACGCAGATCCGGTATGGCCTGCATCTCGAGCTTGAGATCGCACTCGAGGATTTCACGCACCGTTTCGCCGATGTAGAGCTTGCCGAGATCCTGCAGGTTCGGCAGGCCGTCGAGGAACAGAACCCGTTCGATCAACGCATCAGCGTGTTTCATTTCATCAATGGATTCACCACGTTCGTGGTCAGCCATGGCACCGAGGCCGAAGTTCTCGAGCATCTTGGCGTGCAGGAAGTACTGGTTAATGGCGGTGAGCTCGTTCTTCAAAATCCGGTTGAGGTGAACGACGGTGTCCTTGTGCAGTGCTTTCACGGTGTTGATGTCCTGTTGGAGACTGCGTCGCAGCATAGCAGCGAGGCCAGGAAATAACCAATAACTTCATGATTTATAAGGAAATTATATCGCTTATAAGAACTTGCATACGGATCACAAATAGAAGCGAAAAGCGCTTGTAAGCGAGAATCATTTTTATTTACACTATCGCTGAACTGACAATCCGGTACCGGGAAATCCATGTACGTTTGTCTCTGCCGCGGCATCACGGATCGTGACATTCACAAGGCGATTCGCGAAGGCGCAACAACACTCAACGATCTCGAGCATCAGCTCGGTGCAGGCA
>VGVE01000035.1 GCA_016874135.1 Gammaproteobacteria bacterium
TCGAAGGCTCGACCATCTCGACCTCGGTGACGTGACAGCGGGCCTGCGGTTCGAACGGAGCTTCTGATCGAGGCCAGCCGCCGCTTCAACCGACGGCTGCGCGGACGCGGGGAATCACCTCACGTATCAGCCGCTCCAGTGGCGCGGCCATCTCGTCCGGATGAATGCCCGGTGGGATGCCCCAGGACACGATATCGGTCATTCCGAACCTGCGAATGAAGCCGGTCAGTTCAGCGACACACTCATCGACCGTGCCAACGATCCAGCTCTGCGGCACAGGTTCACCTTCACTGCCGAGTCCTTCACCACTTTCCGCGAAGAAGCGGTTGTAGAGTGCCATGCGGTAACGTTCCGCCATGCGGACCTTTGGCCAATCCTTTCCTTTGTCCGGTGTCGGCAATACGCCGCGAATGATGCCAATGCGATGATCCGTGGTCTGCCGTCCGGCGGACTGCACCGCGCTCACCCATGGATCGAAACTGCCCACCTTGCGCCCCTGCGGCAGGAAGTGGGTGCCATATCGTGCCGCACGTCTCGCCCCGGCCTCTGACATGGCTGCCACCCACAGTGGCGGACCACCCGCCTGCACGTAGCCCGGTGTGATGCGCACATCCTGCAACTGATAACGTTTACCGGCGTAGCTGAACTTCTCGCCGGAGAAACAGCGCTGCAGCACCTCGATTCCTTCTTCCATCAGCGACACACGGCGTGCCACCGGGATACCAAAACCCCGGAATTCATGCGGCGCGTACCCCATGCCGACACCTACTTCGACCCGCCCGCCGGAAAGGTTGTCGAGAACCGCAAGGTCTTCCGCCAGCCGCACCGGGTGATTGAAAGGCAGCAGGCAGATATCGGTGCCAAACCGCACCCGCGAAGTTCGCGCTGCTGCAGCTGAAGCCACCGGAATCCAGCTCGGCAGATAACCGTCATCTACGAAGTGGTGTTCGGTAAACCAGATGAGGTCGAAGCCGGCCCGGTCGGCCCATTCGATCTGTTGCAGAGCAGCCTGATAGAGCTGTGGATGACTGAGACCTGAATCGGGTGGATTGCGGAAGTCGTAACACAGTCCAAAACGCAGTGCATGCACGTTCCTGTTCTCCGTCTCGACCTTGGTCCCGGCGCTTGCCATTCGTTCGTTGCGATACGTCATTTGCCAGCCGTCATTTGTAATAATGCGCCACCTTTCCAATCCGGCACCAGCATGAGCATTTTTGAAGAGGGGCTCGGACAGCGCCCGGCAAACTACGTCCCCCTGTCCCCTCTGTCTCTGCTGCGGCGTACGGCGGCGGTTTATCCGCAACGGATTGCGACGGTGTATGGCGGTGCAACCACCACCTGGGGTACGACACTGAGCCGCGTAAACGCCTTCGCACACCAACTACGCAGCCTCGGAGTGCGTCGCGATGACACCGTTGCGGTACTCGCGCCGAATACGCCGGCAGCCCTCGAAATGGCGTTCAGCGTACCTGCAGCCGGTGCGGTGCTGAACATGATCAATACCCGCCTCGATGCCGCCGCTATCGGGTTCATTCTCGATCATAGTGAAACGAAGGTGTTCATCGTCGATGCCGAACTCGCACCGGCTGCCCGCGCGGCGCTGGCGCTCGCCAAGGTGAAGCCGATGGTCATCGACATCGAAGATGGCGTTGCACCGGATGCGCCACGTCTCGGCAAGCTGACCTATGAGGAGCTCATCGACGCAGGCGATTCCGGGTTTTCCGGCTTGTTGCCCGATGACGAATGGCAGGCCATCGCGCTCAACTACACCTCAGGCACCACTGGCAATCCAAAGGGCGTCGTCTATCACCACCGTGGCGCCTACCTCAACGCCCTCGGCAATGGCCTGGAGTGGAATCTCCCGAAACATCCGGTGTATCTCTGGACATTGCCGATGTTTCACTGCAACGGCTGGTGTTTTCCATGGACCATGGCCGCCTACGCAGGTACCAACGTCTGTATCCGGGCAGTGAATGCGCCACTCATCCTCGACCATCTCGAAACATGGAGCGTCACCCACCTGTCCGGTGCGCCTATCGTCCTCAACATGCTGACCACCGAAGCGGAATCACGCGGTCGCCAGTTCGAACCTGCTTTGTCGATGACCGTCGCCGGAGCAGCACCACCCGCCGCTATCCTCGCCCGCGCTGCTGCGGTTGGTTTCAACATTACCCACGTCTATGGGCTCACCGAGGTCTATGGGCCGACGGCTGTGTGTGCCTGGCATGACGAATGGAACACGCATCCGCCGGCGGAGCAGGCAAAGCTCAAGGCGCGACAAGGCGTGAACTACGCTGTGCTGGAAGAACTTTCGGTGCGCGATCCAGAAACGCTCGAGCCCGTACCCCGCGACGGCGAGACCCTGGGTGAGATCATGTTCCGCGGTAACGTGGTGATGAAGGGCTATCTCAAGAACCCTGCTGCGACAGAAGCCGCTTTTGGCGGCGGACACTTCCATTCCGGTGATCTCGCCGTCTGGCACACGGATGGTTATGTCGAAATCAAGGACCGTTCCAAGGACATCATCATTTCAGGCGGAGAGAACATCTCCTCGATCGAAGTCGAAGCTGCGCTCTACCAGCATCCGGCGGTCGGTACCGCAGCGGTGGTCGCCGCAGAACATGAGAAGTGGGGCGAAACACCTTGCGCATTCATCGAACTGGCAGCGGGCCGAAACACCACAGAAGCTGAGCTGATCAACCACTGCCGGGGTTTGCTCGCCCGCTTCAAGTGTCCAACACGGGTCATCTTCGGCGAGTTGCCGAAGACGAGCACGGGCAAGATCCAGAAGTTCGAGCTGCGCAGGCGCGCCAACTCCACGCCTGGTATGGCGAAGGGTTGAGCGAGGCGCGAGGCTTGTTCGTTCGCCACCGCGCCAGAACATTGCAGAATCCGCTCCTGCTGAGCAGCCTGCTGGGTGTGCTGCTGGCCGGTTGTACGACCACACCGACGCAAATGCCGGTTCCACAACCCATGCCGCGCACGTCAACCACTGCGACAGAGCTGCCAACGTCTCTGCCTCTGCCCTTACCGTTACCTAAGGCACTGGGTCAACCGGAAGGACCGGGCGAAACATACTTCGACCCGAACCGCACCGGCGTACCGCTTTTTGATTTGCGTGCCCACGCTAAACAACCCCTCGGTGGTGGACTCGTGGCCGGAGACTTTGCCCGCAACAACAATGCACTGGTCCCCTACGCCCGCATCGATGCCCGGCTGGTGGAGTGCCTGGCCAGAATCCGTGCAACCACCCGTCGCAAGATGACAGTACTCTCGGGATACCGTTCATTCCGCCACAACGAGGCGATCCGACGGGCCGGGGAAGGGGCGGCAAAGAGCAGCTTCCATATCAGCGGCAAGGCTGCAGATGTAGTGAGCATGATGCCGGTCGAGCAGTTCGCCATCGCCACCTACCTCGAGTGTGGCTGCAATACCGGCCTTGGTATTTCACCCCGCTTCTACCACATCGACGTCCGCACCTATCCGGTGACGCCATGGGGCTATGGCCGTTCCCAGGCATCCCGCCTCGCGATTGCGCGCCGAGTACAGCGAAATGTCTGTGGCAACTGACAACCGCGATCAGTCCCGCCAGCGACCACAGGACTACTACGTCCTGCGCTTTATCTGCACTGGACTCGCGTTTTTTTGCTTTGGCCTTTTCGGGCTGCTCTTTCGCCTCTTCGTCTATCCGCCACTACTGTTGCTGCGTCGGGATCCAGGACAACCCCTGGCACGTAGACTCATCAGCGGGTTCTTCCGCACCTTTGTTGAAACGTTACGGCTCACAGGCGTATTGACCCTGCATATTGATCGGCCGGAGAACCTGCGTACGCCAGGCGCGCTGATCGTCGCCAATCATCCGAGCCTGCTCGACGTGGTGATACTGATTGGGCTGATTCCGGATGCCTGCTGTATCGTGAATGAGTCGCTGTGGTCCAACGCCCTCATGAAAGGCCCCTTGAACGCGGCGGGCTATATTCCGAACGGTGATCCCGCGCAGACGTTTGACGCAGCGCAACGGTACCTCAAAGAGGGTTCGCCCGTCGTGATCTTTCCTGAAGGCACCCGCACGGAGCGGGGTAGCCGACCGGTTTTCGGACGCTCGGCCGCCAATCTCTCGGTGCGTGGCGGCGCACTTTGATACCGATCTTCATCTCTGTGGATCCGACGACGCTTACGCGCAATGAACACTGGTACGAAGTACCATACCGCCGCGTCCGGTCCCGCCTGACCGTGGGTACGCCACTGGATCCTCACGCAGGCTCGTCAAATCAGGGCACCGAAAAACACACCGATATTCACCGCCGTCGTGTGCGGCATCATCTTGATATAGGTGTTGGCGCTGATGTTGCTCGTATCCTGGTCGGTGAGCATCGCATGAAAATCCGCGATCGCTGACGTGGACCCGGTTGAAGACTCGTAGGAAACGCCCATCTTCCCGGAGTGCTACAATTCTAAATCACTAAGTCCCGCCTCGATCAGTGCGAGCTCCGACGCCCGGGTCGTCATGAGCGCCACCCGGCCCATGCTGCGGATCTGCTTGCGGTTGTAGTGAGATGGCACAACAAAATCCGCGACCGGCGTCGCGAGGTGTGTATTCAGCATACTGAACCGGTCCCAGTCCGTCATGTAAGTGACGCCACTCTGCCGCGTTTAGAGACGCGCACGCACGGTTGACCAATCCTGGCCGATTGGCATGATCGCCGCCATTCCCGTTACCACTACCCGTTTCATGTCGTTCGTATTCCTGCCGTGACTATGACTGTCGCGCTCCCTGAAGGGTTCAGAACATGCCGCCGTTGACGCTGATCACCTGATGGGTGACGTATGCGGCGGCGTCGGACATCAGGAACCCCACGACCGCGGCCACCTCCTCCGGGCGACCCATACGGCGCAGCGGAATCATGTCCTGCAACCGCTCCATCGGTACATCTGCCGTCATCTCCGTTTCAATGAGCCCGGGTGCCACACAGTTCACGGTGATCTCGCGTTTGGCGAGTTCGAGTGCCAGCGCCTTGGTCGCTCCAATGATGCCCACCTTGGCCGCACTGTAGTTCGTTTGTCCACGATTGCCCATGAGTCCGGAAACGGAGGACAGAGTGACGATTCGACCCGGCCGGCGGCGGCGCACCATCGGCATGACTACTGGATGCAGGACGTTGTAGAAGCCGCCGAGATTGGTATCGATCACAGTGTCCCAGTCTTCACCGGTGAACACCGGAAAGGCGTTATCGCGGTGTACACCGGCATTGCAGACCACGCCGTGATAGGCCCCATGTGCGGCTATATCCGTCTCGAGCGCCACGCGCGCTGCTTCCCGGTCAGCGATGTCGAACTGCAGGACACGTGCCCTGCCTCTGGCGGATTGCAGCGTTGTTGCAACGGCTTCAGCTTCATCACGGCGGGAGCGACAGTGAATGACCACCCCGAATCCGTCACGGCTGAGCTGTTCGGCAATTGCCCGACCGATGCCACGGCTCTAACCCGTGATCAGGGTATCCCGCTCTCTGTTTCCTGCGGCGCTGCTCATAACCCGCTCATGCCTCATTCACAGAAGATAGCCCTGTCGCCAGGCGTGCCTGATCGTAGTAGTAGCCCGGATCTTCCGGCGCGTACGCATTCACGCGCGCCTGGCAGAGGACCGTCCGGGTATTGTCCTGCCACGATTCCACCTGGGAGCTGAACGAGCCGAGCCCTTCGTCCGTCTGCAGGTCCCGAACCGCTCGCACATGCAAGACATCGCCACAGTTGAACGAACTGACGAAGGCTACAAAGTCTCGTGTACCGGCAAGAAAGCCGAGTCGAACCGCCTTGCCTTGTTGCAGCAGCGAGTGACCGTTCAGCGCCGACATGGCCTGCGCCATGTATTCTAGGCCGACCCATGCCGAGACTTTGCCGTAGGCATCAAAGAGCCCATCGGCACGTACGGTCAGGCGGGCGACGATTTTATCGTCATCAAGCTGCACCACTGTGTCGCGCAGCAGCATCGTCGAGCGGTGGCTGACGAGCGAACTCACCGGCGGAAGATTGTTGGGAAGCCCCACGTTGGACTCAGCGGGTCTTGATGATGTCCCCGGTCAGGCCCACGTGCGCAATCGTTGCCCCCGAGATACACCGGTAGTGCGTCGGGCTTTCCGTGGTTTTGCCCCGGGTTGCCGAGACCAGGTTGACGATGGCCTCCGCACCATCTTTCTTGGCGCTTTCCTGCAATGCAATCAGCGCCGAGAGGAATGCGACGTCGCAGCTTCGCTTGTCGGTGCGCATCACGCCCCAGGTTGACCGCTCCTGGGTCCAGGTGCCGAGGCTCTGGGTCGCTTCCGGCGCCCCCTCCTGCCCCTTCATGTAGAAGGGAACCTCAAGCAATCGAGTTCGGCCGAATTTCGACGTCACCGCTTGCGAGACTTCAAAAAAATGTTCAGTTTCCCGGGTATGGCTTTCGGGAATCATCGCCAGGAGCAGCAAGGAACCCACAATTGCAGTCAGAACGGGGGCTCGAACGTAAGCACGTACAGAGGTGAGTACAGAGGCATGTTTCATGGGGTGTTGTTCCTGCGGGTGAACATTAGAGATCCCGATTCCTGAACCGGTGTGTCGTGGTCGCGCTGAGATACGGCAGACAAAGGCGACTATATCGGCGCACCTGATTGACCGCCACGTTGCAGCCCGGACGGACGCATGTTTCCATCCCGGCTCAAAACACCACCAGAGGCTTCTCCATGAACACCGCCATCTTCTGTACCGGTGCACTTGGCATCCTTCTGTTTGGCCTCAGCTTTGCCGTCTCCATGGTGCGACTGAACACCAAGGTCGGAATAGGCACCGACGGATCATCCACCAGCATCGTGACCCGTTCAGTTCGTGCCCAGGGCAACGCAGCCGAGTACATCGCCGCTTTCATGGTGTTGTTTCTCTTTCTCGGCAGCAGGGAACCGGCGGCCTGGATCGAGTGGACCATGATCATCGCAACCGCAGCCCGCTATGTGCATGCTGCAGGGATGTACCTCTCATTGGACCTGAACCAGGAGCAGCCCTTGAGGTTCGCCGGCAGCGCCTTGACCTACGCCACCGGGCTGGTTCTCTCCGGCGCGGCAATCGCAGCGGCACTCTCCTGAAGCCGCCGTACATCTGCCGCGCCCATGCAAACGAACCATCCCATTCAACACAACGGAGGATCGCCCATGACCATCGAAGAACTGCTCGAAATCGAGGCCATCAAGGAAATGCGCCATCTCTATTCACACTACTACGACGGCAACATGCTCAACGAGCTGGTAGATCTCTTCACCGACGATGCGGTATGCGAATACGGGCCGAATTTTGGTGGTGACTGGGTGGGCAAGGCGCAGATAAGGGCGCGTTATCACGACTTTCTGATTGGCAGCAAACGTGCCGAGCACTCGCAGATGCATGCGATCACCAACCCCTGGATCCGCCTCACCGGCAAGGACGAAGCCTATGGCCGCTGGTATCAGCTCAATCTGAACGTCGCCGAAGGCGCACAAAATCCGATCAATCTCTTCGGTATCTATGACGATGTCTATCGCAAGGTAAACGGCAGCTGGAAGATCCGTCGAACGCGGATCGACTTCCTTTGGCCGAAGCGCGAGTTCTACGGACGGCGCATGTAAGCAGGGCTACGGAAGGGCCGAAATCAAAGCGCCCGGTGGTCAAAGGTCACGCTCTTGATGAGCGCAAACACCTCGCCTCCGGGCACCAGCTGCAAGTCCGCTACGGCATCCCGCGTAATACGCGCCCGTAGGTGCTGATTGCCAGCGTTCAACAGAACTTCGGCGTAGGGTGATCCCGCTTCCAGATCCACCTCCAGTACTTCTGCAGGCACGACATTGCGAATGGAAATGCCGCGCGGCTGTTCCGTGGCAATGGCGACGTCCCGGGACCGAATACGCAGGCGTACCGCTGTGCCGGGTTCCAACCGGTCCAGCATGGGCATGCTTATTCTCGTTCCGGCAAAGCCCATGAGGGTAAGAAAGCGGGTTGGATCGTGACGTTCAACCTGCGCGGTGACCACCGATCCGCCCTCGAAGCGTCCGGTTACGGACTGCACATCCAGACGTTCGAGCACCGCACCCGTTTCACCGTGTGCGAGCACCTCGCCATCCGCCAGCACCAGCAGGTGATCAGCAACCCGAACGAGTTCATCGACACTGTGGCTCACGTAGAGCATGGGTACGCGGAATTCGCTCTTGATCCTCGCCAGAAACGGCAGGATATCGACCTTGCGCCCAAGATCCAGGGCAGAAAGGGGCTCATCGAGCAACATGAGTGCAGGATCGGAGAGCAGGGCCCGACCGAGTGCGACACGCTGGGTTTCGCCTCCCGACAATCCGTTTACGTGGCGATGCAGCAGCGAACCCAGATCAAGCGCTTCTACCACCCGATCGAAACCCGGCCTGCCCGGCCAGTCTTCTGAAGAGTTGTGGCGGGATTTCAACCGACGAACTGGATAGTCGAGATTGCCGCGCACATCGAGATGAGAGAAAAGCGCTCCCCGCTGAAACACGTAACCGGCACGACGTCGGTGCGGCGGCCAGTTAACGCCTTTGATCGAGTCCAGCCAGAGTTCTTCTCCAAGCCGAATCGAACCGTCCGCCGCCTGGAACCCGGCTACCGCACGAAGTAACGTGGTTTTTCCCGATCCGCTTCGCCCGAAGATGCCGGTACATCCGCCCGTCTCAACCAACTCCCTCACGGCAAGCTCAAAACCGCCTACGCGGCAGCGAAGATCGAGGTGCAACATCATCCCACCCGCACCGCTGCGCGCCGGTTGAAAACGTACACACAGGTCAACACAACCAGAGCAAATGCCACCAGGATCAGCGCCAGTGTATGCGCCAGATCAAAACGCAGGGTCTCCACATATTCGTACAACGCGATGGACACCACCCGGGTTTCACCCGGGATGCTGCCGCCCACCATCAGTACCACGCCGAATTCCCCGATCGTGTGCGCAAACGAGAGGATGCCGGCGCTGACAAAACCGCGCATCGCGAGCGGGCATGCGATGCTGACGAACACATCAAGGGGCGAAGCCCCCAGGCTCGCTGCGGCTTCGAGAGGCTGCCGGTCGATGGTCTCAAAAGCGGTTTGCAACGGCTGCACCATGAACGGCAGGGAGTAGATGACCGACGCGATCAGCAGCCCTTCAAAAGAAAACACCAGCGTTTGCCCGGTCACGTTCACCCAGAGGGCGCCGACCGGCGAATCAGGGCTCATCAGCATCAGCAGATAGAAACCGAGCACGGTGGGGGGCAGAACCAGCGGCAGTGCAGTAACGGCTTCGATCAGTGGCTTGGCCACGTTGCGGGTATTCGCGAGCCACCACGCGAATGGTGTACCGATCAGAAAGAGAACGAGGGTCGTTGCCGCGGCGAGCTGTACGGTCAGCCAGAGTGTTGGTCCGAGTTCGACAAGGAGATCAGGCGGGAGTTCGGTCAACATGGTTGGGGTACCATCCGCAGATGACTGAACCCCCGGAACCGCGCCCGTTGCGCTCGTCTACCTTCAATCACCTGCAAGGATGGAAGGCGTTCGAACAACCGGATCAGTGCTATCCGCGCTTCGAGCCGCGCTACGTTGAGCCCGGCGCAGGTGTGGATACCGCTGCCGAACGCCAGATGCGGGTTCGGCGAACGCTCAGGATCGAAGGTCTCCGGATCCGAAAAGACCTGCTCATCACGGTTAGCGGCACCAATGTACAAGGTCAGAACACTGTCTGCAGGAATCGACTGACCACCTATTTCCACATCGTAGGTGGTGGTGCGATTACCGAGCTGATTGGGGCTTTCGAAGCGCAGCACTTCTTCCACGACGCCATCAATGGCATCCGGTTTGGCGCGCAGCAGATCCCGTACGTTGGCGCGCTCCGCCATGAGTGCGGCACCATTGCCGATAAGGTTTGTGGTGGTCTCGTGCCCGGCGTTGAGGAGGAAAATGCACTGGTGCAGGAGTTCGCTGGCCACACACCCACCCTCGACGCCTTCAACCCGCAGCAGGCGGGCGAGCAGATCGTCATCGGCGTCGGTAAGGCTCGAACGTCTGTCGCCAATGAACGTTTCGAGAAAGTGGATAAAGTCGCTGACGGCACGATTGCCACGTTCGAGACCTTCCGCATCCAAGCCAAACTCAAGTGCACCGAGGATGCTAAGCGACCATCCCCGCAGCGGTCCGCGTAATTGCGGAGGTATACCGAGCAGGCTGGAAATGACTTCAATGGGTATCGCGGCGGCATAATCATCAATCAGATCGAACTCCTCGCGGCAGGGAATCGTATCCAAAAGGTCTGCGACCACCCGCTCCACGGCAGGCGCCAGCGCGGACACGTTCCGTGGCGATAGCGCATCACCAATGGCGCGGCGTACCAGCGTATGCAGTGGCGGATCGTTGAACACGAGGCTTGGGGTGTGGTGTTGAAAAAGCGGGGAGCCAGCACCGAAGACCGGTGCAAACCGCACACGTTTGTCCGAACTGAACCGGCGCGTATCGCGATAAACCTCATGACAATCCGCGTGACAGCTCAGAAACCAGCTGCCATCCGGACAATGCAGGACCGGTGCTTCCCGGCGTAGCCGCTGCCACGTCGGATACGGATCGCGATAAAACACCTCGGACAAGCGCCGCGGATCGAATACCGCCGGTGGGATGGCCTCAGTCATGCGCCGTATCGTTCGTGTTCCGGGACTGGCCGCAGCCGCGGATACCACGGACCGCGCAGCGGATCGCCCGGTTTCAGCCGCAGCGACAACCCCGGCGTCAGCGGCACTATCGGCATCGACGGCGGGCGGGTCGCGAAGACCACATCATCGCCAAACATGCGGATGGCAAGGACCCGTCGGTGACCATCCAGCCGGGCCGGTCCGCCGCCATGAATGATGCTCGGACTGGAGATGATGATGTCACCCGGTTCAATCGCCCAGGAGATGATGGGAAAGTCACTGCGGTTCGCTTCGATATCCGGCAACTTCGGAAGCCCCTGCTCGTAGTAGCTCGCAGACGGGTCGCCGGGATTACGCGGATCAAAACCGTCGTGCATCGTCGCTGCATGGGAACCACGTACGAATTCGAGACACTCGTCAGCACGCAGCCGATCCAGCGAAATCCAGACCGATGCGAGCTGGAAGCCTGCCACCGGAAAGTAGGGAGTGTCCTGATGCCACGGTGTGCGTTTGGCTCCACCACTGTTCTTGATGAAAAATTCATCCGAGTAATACCACACACCGTTTGAACCCATGCAGCGGCCAAGCATGTCAGCGAGCGGCGAGTCATACATCAGCCGGCGGATCTCAACCGCTGCGTCAAAGTTGCGTACGGTTTCCTGGAACTCGCCGGCTTCACCACCATAAAACCGGTGTTTGATCACCGCAGCGTCGCCGAGCACCCGGTTGAGCCCCATCTCGATGAGCATGAGCCATTGCGGGTCGAGTGCCTTGCGGATGCAGACCGCGCCTTCATTGCGAAATTCCTGCACCACTTCAGAGGTAATGAGATCGACGGGATCCGCCGTCACACCGCTCGCCATGCTTCCCCTCCCGACTCAGATCAGAGGCCTGCCATCATGCCGAGAGAGTGCAACCGCGGACAAGGTGTAAGGTTCGCGGTAAGGCTTGCATCACGCACGTCGCAGGCGACTGACCTGCAGACAACGCGGCGCGCCACAGTGATCGCGAAAGGTCGCCGTAGAAAAGACCTCACCACACACCGAACACTGTCTTTCGACCACACCATTGAATACCACCCCGTTCTGCCGCGCTTCCAGCACCCTGGCGAGCAGTGCGTCGGCCTCCACCAGGCGGCGAAACTCCGTGTCGCCGATTTCGAGCATTTCCAGTACGTCACTGACCGACCAGCGCGGCGAACGCAGCAGCAACATGGCCGCTTCTGCCACAGGGTCAGGACCGGGTTCAGATGCAGGTGTACTCATGAGCGGCGACCATACCAGCCGGGCTTCGGGCTGTCGCTGCACCACTTCGCACCGGTAGACTGGCGAGAACACGGTGGACGACGACGGAGAGCAACCATGGGCGTTCTGGTCAGAGTAGTGAAGTTTCTGCTGACGGCGGTGATTGGCATCGCGATTCTTGCCGGCGTCGTGGTTTTTGCGCTGCGTTTCGGCGATGGTCCGACGGCGATCATCGCCGGTGGCGCGTTCACGAGCGGAGAGACCTGGTCCGGAGACGAGCCCGACTGGTCCTTCGTCAAGGACCGCGAGGAAGTCGAGTTCCAGCTGCTCGATCCCGAGCGGTCACGCACCACCTGGATCGTTGAACATGAGGGCCGGATCTACATTCCTTCCGGTTATATGAAGACTACCCTCGGCAAGTTGTGGAAGCAGTGGCCCGCAGAAGCGGAAAAGGATGGGCGGGCGCTGCTGCGGGTGGATGACGTGATCTATCCGCGCACCCTGGTCCGGGTGAAAGAGTCGCCGGTTTTGCCCGTCATCGTCAGCGAACTCGAACGCAAGTACCTCTCACAGATCCCTGATGCACACACAGATGAAGCCGGCCGCCAGGCCATGCGGGAAGGGGCCATCGTACAGATCGCGAATGACGAACTCTGGATATTCGAGCTCACGCCACGCTGAGCTGAACTGACCGCACCTCAAGCCTTCGGAGCCGGCACCAACAGCGTCGTCGACCGGCGACGGCTTCCGACGGGAGGGGGATCATTGGGTGGCCCGGCAAAACACTGTGCGATGGACATCCAGCGGACTGCGTTTTCCCCCTCAACCTGAAGGGAGGTGTCCCCGACGTTGCGTACCTGGGTTATCACCTGACAGAACTCTTCAGCGGCGCCGGTAATCAGCGCTGATGTCTCACCGTGATTGAATACCCACTCTGCTCCCGATGGCGCGGTGAGATGCACGCAGGGTGCAGGTTCCGGCACCTCCAGGCGGCGGTTGCGGAATGTCCAGCCGTAAGTATTCATGCCGAGGACGACGATGTTGCGAATAGCGTCTGAAGAGGACCGGTTGAGCCCAAGCACATCGTAAATCGCCTGCGCATGGGACCACGTCTCCATCAACCGTGCGCTGACCGATGAGCGCACACTCATGTCCGGCCCTGCCCACTTCACCCGCCGCGCCGGATCCGCAGTGCGAAAATTGGCGCATATCTCTTCTGCAAAATCCGACCACAGTTTTACGAGTGCCTGACCGCGCAGTCCGTCAGATTGTTCGAGCTCAAACTCACGCATCGACCGGCGCGCCTTGCCGGCATCAAATACTTCGGCCATGTAGGCATCAAAACGTGCCGGTTCGGCGTAGCTCATCCACGCCGCCCTGTTCCAGACGTGCAGGTGACAGAGTACGTGATTGATCGTCCAAGACTTGAAGCCGGTGACCGCATCAAACTGGTGATCGGCATAGGGGGCGAGGGTCGCCGCGATGGCGCGGGTTTCGGCGAGCAAGTCATCAGCCTGACTGAGCACGGAATTCTCCAGGAAAAAGACTGCCGCACGGTGTACGCGGCATTTCAGTGGATGGTAACAGGCCCGGATCGGTGCGACCCAGGCCTCACACCTCACTCAGCGGGAGCGAACACCAGCAGCGCATTACCTGGCATGTGGAAGTAAAGGCCATAACCGGAATTCACCACCACGTGCCCGTCGCCGATCGCCGGACCACCGCCAGACATCCCGCCGCCGCGCGCTTCGATGCCATTGATGCCGTTGACGGGGTTGCGGGTGTTGAACGCCCACAACAATCGGCCGTCTGCTTCCGCGTAGGCACGGACATACCCGTCTAGATGACCGGCAAACACTGCCCCTTCCATGGCTGTAATCGCGGCAGATATCCCGGGATCGCAGAACGGGTCTTTTCCTTCGTTGTTTCGCGGACACACCTCGTTGTGGAGCCCCTCCGTACGCACCTGGCTCCAGCGGACTTTGCCGGAGGCAATGTCTACCGCATGCACCCCTGGTCGCGCCGCCGCCGGATCCAGCACGTCGCCATTGTGGGTGTCGTTCATGTCATTGATCGGCACGTAAAGGGTGTCTGCGCTGGCGGCCATGCCGAAGTGCACACCACCCTGAATACTCCCGCGCCCTACTCGCACCGACCAACGTTCAGCGCCTTGTTCATCCGGATCGAGACCGAACACGGTGCCGTTCTTGTGCCCGGCGAGCAGCACCCGTCGTCCGGCGATGGTTTTGAGGATCATGCTCGCGCCGTGGTCGAAGTCCGGCCCGTCCTCGGGTGGACAATTGGGATTATCCCGCATCATGCAGGCCACATTCCATGCATCTCCGCGTGTGCTCTGGCGCTGCCACACCCGTTCCCCGGTATCGAGCTTCACCGCCATGATGGCGTCGCTGTTGCCGTCCGCAGGGGTCGAGTAGTTCTCACCCGTACCGAAGTAGATCAGCCGGCGCTTGGCGTCGATGGCCGGGCTCGACCACACCGGCGCGCCGGATGGCGATAGGATGGGCGTGCCGAGCGATGTCTTGCCGGTTTCGCGGGGCGCTTCGGGGATCGTGAAGTGTGTCCAGATGACGCCACCGCTCGCCGCATCCACTGCAACCACCTTGCCCCGGAACGAACAACAGGGATAAGCCGGATCCGCTGCGGGTGTGACCTCGAGGGAAGAAACCGGCACAAACAGCCGACCTTCGAACAAGGCCGGGGTACCGGTCAGCGTGGTGCTCGGATGCTCGTCCATCCGCAGCATCCAGACACGTTCACCGGTTCTTGCATCCACGGCATGCAATCGGGCGAGGAGATCACCGAATACCGCCAGCTGATGCGTGGCGGTCTCCGCCAGGACCACAGCAGTCCGTACCTCCGCACCTGCGTCGTAGACCCAGCGCTCACAACCGCCTCTCAGATCGAAGGCATAGACATGCCCATCCTGGGAGCCGGAGAAAACAGCGCCATAGCCGATCGCCGGCTGTGATCGGGTCCGAAGTGCTCCGGGATAGGCAAATGCCCACTTCAGCTTGAGCTTAGGAATGGCAGACGCGGCAAATCCGGCGTCCGCGGCGCTGACGAAACGCGCCGTATCGTGGCCCCATCCTGCACGCACGGGCAGCTTGTCCGCATCAAACTTCTGGCCCGCTTTACAGGCCGGCGCAGGCGCCACCACTTCCGCTGCGGTGGCCCGACGCTGGGTGAGATATTCGGCGATATGCGTGCGATCCAGAGCCGATATTGCAGCCGCCTGGGGCTGCATGATGCCGTCGTTCATCGCCTTGAGAATCGACTGGGGACTCATCATCTCGAGCCACATGGTCTGCGGCGCTTTGGCAACAGAACCGTTATGACAATAGGCGCAGTGTTTGGCGTAGAGCCCTGCGCCCGGCATCTGATCCCGCGGACCAAATTCTCCTGAGGTAGCCTGGAACTCGTCCACCGAGGACAGGACGGCGGGCTCGTCCGTCGCCGCGACAGCCAAAGTCCATGCACCGCATAGGCTGATCGTTAGAAGCATCCTGATAACAGAATCGGCAATACGTGACATGACAACCCTCACTGCTTGAGCGACTCCGGCGAACGGTTGACCGGCTCCCCGAATTGCTCGGGTGGTACTGAGCTTCCGAAGATGATGTGGTAACCGCCACGACTGACTTCCGCGTGCAGCGAATAACGTGGTACAACGATCTTGGTCCCTGCCTGGCAAGCGTGGATCTTACCCTCGGCCACATCCGTGAAGTAGAGATCGCCGTCGAGCACATACAGTTCCGCATGAAAATCATGCCAGTGCGCGGAGTTCTCTACCGGAGGGACATCGAGTTCCAGACGGATGAGCCCGGCCTGGGTGACTCCGACATCGGCCTCAGCCGGTGTACGAAATGCGTTGTGGGTGATACGAATACTCATGCCTGTCACTCCAGCAATCGGAACTGGGGAATGTTGATGGTTTCTGACCGTCGTTCGAAATCGAGCTCAACGGGTGAACCGATCGCGACCTGCTCGTGCGACGAACCGATGATATTGCTCATCATCGTCGGGCCTTCAGCGAGTTCGATCAGCGCAACCACATACGGAACGTCTGTTTCGAATGCTGCGGAGACCGCGCGGCGAATCACCGTGAACGAGCGCACCGTGCCACGGCCACTCGCAGGAAGATCCTCGAGCGTCCCGGCTCCACATACCGTGCATACCACTCTGTGATAGTGCTGCCGGTGTCCACACGCTGCGCAACGCTGCAACAGCAGACGACCCGAGTTGCATGCCTCCCAATAGGCGTGGCTGCCAGGATCAACGGGCGGCAGGGGTTTGGCCGGACTCGCACCGTCGCTCACAGAACCACCTCCGTGCCAAGGACTACCGTGCAGTGGCTCGACAGTATGCCGCCCTGCGCGTGCACAAGACCGACATTGGCATCCTTCACCTGACGCACGCCAAGTCCGCCCCGCAGCTGACGGACGGACTCCGTGAGCGCGAACATCGACCCGGGATTGCCAGGATGGGAATGGGACAGCAGTCCGCCGTGGGTATTGATCGGCAGCCGTCCACCAGGTGCGCCATCACCACGCAGAAAGAAATCGCCGGCTTCACCCTCGCCACAAAGACCGAGGTCTTCCATTTCGATCAGCGCCACTGGCGTGAAACAGTCATAGACCTGAGCAAAATCCACATCGGCAGGATTCAGCCGCGCCATGGAAAACGCCCGCTCACCACTTTGTCTCGCCGATGAGTGAATGAGGGACGATGCCTGGCTGATATGTTCGTGGCCGCGCCCTTCCCCGGCACCAAGCAGATAAACCGGCTTGTGCGGTTGGTGAGTCGCCCGGTCAGCACGGGTCAGCACCACTGCCGCCCCACCGTCGGAAACCAGCGAACAATCAAGCAGGCGCAGCGGATCCGCAATCAGGCGGGAGGCGAGTACATCCTCAACCGTGATGGTTTTCTGCATTTCCGCTGCCGGATTGAGCACCGCATGGGCGCGACCCGACACCGCCACGGAAGCAAAATGTTCAGGCTTCGCACCATAGGCGCGCAGATAAGCCTGGGCGATCAGCGCGTAGTACCCGGGAACTGTTGCGCCATAAGGCGTCTCGTATTGCGGATGTCCGGAAGACGACTGCATGATCATCGCTGCTTCCCGGGAGAGCCCGGTACGCAGACTGTCCGCCATCGCAATTACCACCGTGTCGCAGATACCGGCATCGATGGCAAGTGCAGCCTGATACATCACCGTGAACGTGGCGCCCCCGCCAGCTGCTGCGGTGGCGCAGTAACGCGGGCGGATGCCCAGATACTCTGCAACCGCTTCCGCGTGGTACATGTAGGGCTGCGCCATGCTGTTGCAGGTGACCAGCCCGTCAACGTCGGCAAGTATGAGGCCCGCATCCCGGATGGCACCCAGCGCTGCATCTACGCACAATGCCGTAGCGCTGCGTTCCGGAATTTTTCCGACCTTGGTGTCGAAAGCCCCGATGATGGCAGTACTGCCGCGAAGTCCCATTCTGTTTCCCCAGAGGTCAGTAAAATCGCGCCGTGACCTTACCCGGTGTGATTACATCACCGGCCTCGTTCTTCACCCAGAGATCAAAGTCAGCCGTGCGTGCACCCTGATCGATGGCGATCACCGTGCCACCGGCAGTCAGCGTTTCGCCGATAAACGACGCCATGCGATTGGAGTATTCCACCCGCTGCACCATACCGCGGTCGCCAATCCAGTTGTCGACCACCTGGGCGAGCCAGTCGCCGAGCATGGGGCCGGCGATCACCAGACCTTTGTAACCTTCAACTTCAGTGGCATAAGGCAGGTCGTAGTGAATGCGGTGCGCGTTCCACAACACAGCGTTGTAGAAGAACAGCTGGATGTTGTCTGGTGCGTAGTGTGTTTCTGGCAGGGTGCCGCCAACTTCGAGGCTTTCGAAATCCGGTGCAAGGCTCATCGCAAGAGCCTCGTGGTTTTTTCCGTGAGTACTGGCGTGCCGTCTTCGCGGGTCACATCGAGTACGACCTCATAGAAGATCAGCGCGCCACTGCGCCCCTCTTTTTCGTAGATGTTGGTGAGCGTGCGATTGCCGATGAGCACGTCACCGGCACGGATACGGTTGTGGTATTTGATGTCGAGTCCTCCCGCCATCGCTTTTTCCAGCGGGAATTTCGGCAGCAGTTTGTCGACGGACACACCATCCGGGCTCAGCTCATCCAGCGGCACCACCTCCCAGAAGAGCGCCACATGAAAGAGTGGCGGCGCGACATCGCCGTCGACGTACTTTTTCTGGGTCTGCCCGGTAGCTATGGCGTACTTGCGAATGTCGCGCCGCGTCACCACTTCACGGCGCGGTGGCGCTTTGCGCCCGATGAACGCCAACACTTCCGGAGTCAGTCCACCCACGTTTGTCCTCCGGCTACTGGATCGCGGCCCGCACTTTCGGCAGGACCTCGGTGGCCAGATACTCGATCCGTGCATTGCCTTGTTCAATCGGTTCACCGGGCAACTGCGCCCAGAAATGCACATCGCGGATTTCCGGATACTCGCGCAGAAGCTTCACCAGCTCCTTTACTGCAGCCGGCCCATCCCAGACTTCATAGAGACCATCCCGCAGCGCAGCCTCGCCATTCGGGAAGAGTGGCACCTGCTCAGGTGGTCCGAATGCACCCCACGAAACGTAAGCGTTGGTCTGATACAGCGCGTAGGGGGCTACCTTACGCGCTTCAGCTTCCGGATCTTTGGAAATGATGCCCCAGTGTCCAGCATAGATGGCGCCTGCCGAACGCGGCTTGCCTTGTGCCTCAAGCGCCTTGATGTAGAGGTCAATGCCGATACCACCGGTCGCCAGAAAGCCGTCACCGAAACGTGCTGCTCGGGCGATCGCCGGTTCCGACATGCCACCCATGAGAATCTTCGGTACCACCTTTGGTACCGGGCGCACCGGCAAGTTTTTCACGGTGAACCGCTTGCCCTGAAGATTTACCGGCTTTCCAGACCACGCCTGCCGAATAATGTCGACGCCCTCTTCCATCAGGCTCGGCCGATGTTTCAGATCGCGCTTGAAGTAGTCGAACTCCACTTCGCGATAGCCGAGCCCCACACCCAGATCAAACCGGCCGCGCGTGAGAATCGAAAGGGATGCGGCGTCTTCGGCAAGACGCACGGGATCCGCAAGCGGCAACAACATCAGGTTGGTACCGATCTGCATGTTGCGGGTGACTTCACCAATCGCCGCCGCGAGCACCAGTGGCGACGGCGTGTAGCCGTCTTCGACGAAGTGATGCTCCGTCAACCACACCGACTGGAAGCCAAGCGTCTCTGACCAAGCGATCTGCTTGAGGTACTCGGCGTAGAGGTCCTCGAAGCTGCATTTGCTCGGAGCAGGATTACGAAAGTCGTACCAAAGCCCGAAACGAACCGGGCCGCTCACAGCGTGATCCCCTTAAGGAAGCCGTGCAGCACCTTGGTATACGTGGCGCGGTCTTCAATGAAAGGCGCGTGTCCACAGCCCTTCATCACGGCAAACTGTCCTTTCGGAAGAAGCTTCGAGGCAAACTCAGCGATACCCGGGGGCACCACACCATCCTGATCGCCGGTGATCACGAGTGCCGGCACTTGCAGCTTCTGCATGATCCCGCGCTGATCGATGTGTACCAGCGCACCGAGGGATGCATCCGCTGCAGGCCCCGCCTGCAGGGCCAGTTCAAAGGCGTGTTCCTTCACCACATCGCTGACCGGTGCTGCAAACACGCCTTGGAAGTAGAGCCCATGGAGGAATGCCACACGGTCCGCGCGCAACGCCGCCACCATTCCAGCTACATCCGCTGCCGTGCCGCCGTGCGGAAACCCATCGGCCTGGGTATAACGTGGCGTCGCACCACCCGTCAGCACAAGGCCCTTCAAGCGGGAGCCGAGTTTGGAAGCCGCATCCACAACCACCGCACCACCCAGTGACCAGCCGTTCAGCACTACCGCCGTCAGTGAGAGGTGATCACATAGCGCCACCACGTCGTTGCCGAGCGCCGCAATGGAGACATCGCGAAAATCTTTGTCGGATTGGCCACACGCGCGATGGTCGTAAACGAGCACACCAAAACCCGCATCACAGAGCCCAGCGGTGACATCGTCCCAGGCCCGGGCATTCATGCCCCAGCCGTGGCTCAGCACCACGACCGGGCGAATCGATTGACCTTGATAGTACTCAAAAGAAATCGTGCGGCTGCCTTCGACGGCCAGTCGGCTCATGGTGTGCTCCCCCTGAAATCGTGCGGGAGAATACCACCAAAACTTTACCGGCTATCACGGGGTCTTCGCGTCAAGTTCTTCTCCAAAGCGATGGGTCGCTCCAGTTGCAGGCAAACCTGGCAGCCACCCACTCGAGAGGGCTGCCCGTTCACGCCTGGCGTCGCCGGATAGGTTAGCCTTAGCCATGAATAAGCACCGGTACCCGGACCGCCTTTATTGTGGAGGCGCGACGACAGGACCACCTTCGAGTCGAGGTGGGGATCCTCGTCTCGCGACGCGAATTTGTGAAGAACACGTTGTGTAGAGAGAAACACCAGTCACACGCAACAACGGACGGAGTCGTATCTTGAGCCAGACAGCCGCTGACCTGCAGTCTCCAGATCACATCGAATGCCCGTATCACCTTTATCAGCGCCTGCATGCGGCGTCAGGTGTCGCCATCGACCCTCTGATCGGTATCGCCGTCGCCGGTTACGACGACCTAGTCAAGCTTGCAAAAAACACCACGCTGTTCTCATCCAGTATCACCGAAGATGGCAAAGGACCGCGCCATATGGGGGTTGGCCAGTATCCTGTCCCGCCGGATGTTGAAGCAGTGCTGGCCACGGCGTACCCGGTAGAGAACGCCTTGTTCACAGCCGACCCTCCCGTACACACACGTCACCGCAAGTTGATCAGCAAGGCCCTCAGCCCGCGCCGCGTACGCCTGCTCGAGCCGGCCATCCGCACGATCGCTGGCCAACTGGTCGACGCCTTCATCGACGAGGGGCGGGTTGATCTGCTCCGACAATTCGCAGTTCCCCTCCTCGTCACCGTCATCTCGGACATTCTTGGCGTGGATCGGGCCGACATGGCGCGGTTCAAATACTGGGGCGATCTGATGATTTCCGGCAACATCGACGTCCTGAGCCATGAACGCAGGCTGGAAGTGGCTCATGGTGTGGTGGAGTTTCACCGCTATTTCGAACCCCGCATCGAACAACGCCGTCATCAGCCCACCGACGATCTGTTGAGCGACATGGTCAATGCCGTGGTGGATGGCGAAGCACCGTTGGCGACGGCGGAACTCCTGCCGATGGTTTCGCAGGTGCTGCTTGCCGGACACGAAACCACAACCAACCTGATCGGTAACGCAACGCTGATCCTGCTGCGTGATCCGGCGTTGATGGCACGATTGATCGCAACGCCTTTATTGATCCCGGATTTCGTCGAAGAGGCGTTGCGCTTCGACCCTCCGATTCAGTGCACCTACCGCCGCACAACCGCAGATACCACATTGCAGGACGTACCTGTAAGCCGCGGCGCAATGGTGGTTCCATTGTGGGGTGCGGCGGGTTGGGATCCGACCGTGTTCCCGAATCCTTCGGTTTTCGATCCGGCACGCAGCAACGCTCGCCAACACATGGGCTTCGGACATGGACCGCATTTCTGCGGCGGTGCGGAACTCGCCCGCCTTGAGGCGCGGATTGCGTTCGAAACCCTGCTTTCGCGTCTCACCAATATAGAGCTCGACGAATCATCCAGCGATCTGGCCCACCTGCCGAGTTTTGCGTCTCGAGGCTATCGCCGGGTGGTATTGACGTTCGATAAGCGCGCTTAGTTCCTCAGACTAGCAAATCGCCGAGACAGGGCCGAGCCCGTCGCCTGTTGTCCGACACGCCTGATAGGATCGCCGCATCACCAGAGACGGGGCCACGGCATGGAACTCAACGACGTCATGCGAACCACCTTCGCGGCACGGGATTTCACCGATGAGCCCGTTCCCGATGCGGTGATCCGACGGATTCTCGACAACGCGCGCTTCGCACCGAGCGGTGGCAACCGGCAGGGCTGGAAAGTGCTCGTGGTTCGTGACCAGAAAACCCGCGCCGCACTCGGCCCGCTAATTCGTCCAACGATGCAGCGCTACAGGGCGCAGCAACAGGCCGGCGAAGCGCCCTGGAACACCATCAACCCGACACGGCTGACACCTGAAGAAATTGCTCGGGTTGAACCACCTCAGTCGCTGATCGATGCGATCTGCAATGCGCCAGTCATTCTGCTGGTGTTTGTGGACCTGTCCGTCGTCGCTTCTTTCGACTCTGAGCTTGATCGGATCGGCGTGATTTCCGGCGCATCGGTTTATCCCTTTGTGTGGAACATCCTCATGGGTGCCCGTAACGAAGGACTGGGCGGAACGCTGACCACGTTCGCGGCGGGTAACGAGCCGGATGTCCAGGCACTCCTGGGCGTGCCTTCACACGTGGCGCTGGCAGCGATGCTGCCCATTGGCAAGCCGGTGAAGCAGCTGACCAAACTCAAACGCAAACAGGTCGATGAGTTCGCCATGCTGGAGCGGTGGGGTGGAGCGCCGCTCCCGTCATAAGAGCGGCTTCACTCAGAACACCAGACGCAGGATTGATCAGTTCCCGGTCGGAATCTTGTTGAACGGCACACCCTTGTCCGCCCGCATGTCTTCCGGCAACCCGAGCACGCGCTCGGCAATGATGTTGCGCAGGATCTGGTCCGTGCCGCCTTCAATACGTACCGCGGGAGAGCGCAGCAACATCGCCTGAAAGCGAGCCGAACCTTCAGCCAGCTGAGGATTGTTCACTACCGCGCCGAAACCCTGCAGATCCATGGCGTACTTGGCGATGTCCTGCATCATGCCGCCGGCGACGAGCTTGCCAATGGAATTCTCAGGCCCCGGTGTCTGCCCCCGTGACAACGCGGATATCGCCCGTGAAGCCGTGTTCCGCAACCCCGCAGCCTTGCAATACCAGTCCGCGAGTTTAGAGCGTACCGCGGCGTCGTTCGCAGCCTTGTCACGCGCCAGCGGCAGTACCGCAGACAGCGCCTGCATCTCCGGGAAGCCGGTCGAGATGCTGCCACCAATCGCGAGCCGTTCGTTCATCAACGTCGTCAGCGACACACGCCAGCCATCACCCACCGCACCGAGGCGCTGTGCATCGGGAATGCGCACGTTGTCGAAGTAAACCTCGTTGAAACCGCTCTGGCCGTTCACCTGCTTGATCGGGCGGATGTCCACACCAGGCGTTTTCATGTTCAGGAAGAACATGGTCATACCCTTGTGTTTGGCAACCGTCGGATCGGTGCGGGTGATGAGAATACCGTAATCCGAATACTGCGCACCGGAGGTCCAGATCTTCTGGCCGTTGATCACCCACTCATCACCGACTTTTTCTGCGCGCGTACGCAGACCTGCAAGGTCCGATCCCGCTGGCGGTTCGGAGAAGAGCTGACACCACACCTCTTCACCACTCGCGAGCTTGGGCAGATACCGTCGTTTCTGCTCTTCCGACGCATAGGCCATCATCGTCGGGCCACACATGCCCTGGCCGATGATGAACATGCCGCCGAGTTTGCCGTACACACCTTCTTCCTGACCCCAGATCACGCTCTGGATCGGTGAGGCACCACGGCCGCCATATTCCTTTGGCCACATCAGTGTGGCCCAGCCGGCTTCAGCTTTCTTTTTCTGCCAGCGTTTTGCGGCTTCAAGCGGATCCTCATCACCGGTGTTCATGCCACCGAAGGTGCTTGATGAGAGTGCCGCGTGCAGGTGCTTGGGTGCATTGGCGCTGATCCAGCTCCGGGCTTCAGCACGGAATGCGGCTTCTTCTGCAGTATCGTTGAAATCCATCGTGTCTTACTCCTGACTGAGCTGCGCGGCTTCAGGCCGCCGACGGCAGTGCGTTGACGAGTTTGTTTTCCCACACGCTGAGCCCACCGAGTTCGAGGGCTAGGTAGTTCGACCGCCGGTAGTACAGGTGGCAATCGAATTCCCAGGTGAAACCCATACCGCCATGAACCTGAATGTTGTCGCGCGAACACAGTTGATAGGCGTGCGTCGCCGAGACACGGGCCGTGGCTGCTGCCAGCGGCAACTCCGGTGCATCGGTGGCGAGCGCCCATGCGGCATAATAACAGTTCGATTCCGCGAGCTTCAGCGCCACATACATGTCGGCCATCATGTGCTTCAATCCCTGGAAAGAACCGATGGGACGCCCAAACGCATAACGGCCCTTGGCGTAGTTCACAGCCATGTCGAGTGCGGCCTGGGCACCACCGATCTGTTCGAACGCGAACAGCACAGCAGCCCGGTTCTGAATGCGATCCAGCTGGGCGATACCGCCTCCGGCCTTGGCTCCCAATAATTCTGCAGAGGCGCCGGAAAATTCGATCCGTGTGGTATTGCGGGTCGGGTCAATCGTTTCGAGAGGTGTACGCGTAACGCCAGCGCCCTTGAGCTCCACCAGATACAGGCCAAGGCCGGCCTCACCGCGGGCCAGCACCACCGCACAATCGGCAATGCCACCATCGGCGACGGCAAACTTGGTGCCGGACAGCTTGCCGGCAGCGACCCGGCAGTTAAGGTAATCCGGATTCAGTTCCGTGCGATCTTCTGTTACCGCCATTGCACCGATGAGTTCGCCTGTTGCAATCTTCGGCAGGAGCGCCTGTTTCTGCGCATCGGTACCGCACTGGAGCACCGCCTCAGCGAAGAGGTAAACCGTCGAAGAAAACGGTGTCGGTGCAACCTTCGCACCCAGCGACTGGGCGACGAGGCAAAGAGTCAGGTATCCGGCATCCACACCGCCGAAGGCCTCGGGAATTGCCGTGCCGGGCAGGCCCATGTCACAGAGCCCCTTCCATACTTCGACGGCATAGGGCGCGCGACCTTCAAGGACGCTGCGTACCACACGGGTGTCGCACTGGTCGGCGAGTAACCGTGCCGTCTGGTCCCGCACCAGCTTTTCATCGTCGGAAAAATCAAAGTTCAAGGCCATTCCCCCCCATATTCTTGTGGCGGGGAAGTAGACCAGCGGCAGCCGCGCTTGTACAGGCCGAAGAGGACCGCCTCAGCGCCCGGCCGCACAGCCCTCAATCTTCGACGCTGCGAGCATCTTCAGAACGGCTTCATCACAGTCATTCGCCGGTTTGAACTCCGCGGTTCGCCCGAACATCGGTGCACCGATGTAGCCGCGCATGGCGAGATGACCATCCTCATCCACTGTCATGTAGGACTTGTAGGTCTTGCCGGATTCCGGGTCATAGATCTCGCCTTCCCACCGTTCACCGCTCCACCCATAACCGATGAGCAGTTCAAGGCCCAGCAGCGGACGGTGTTGCAGCGCGGCATCGGGGTTACGCGAATCACGACGTGGCGCACCGACGGGGCCTGGTTTTTCGCCGGTCTTGTACAGGGGGTCGAGTACGGCATGAATGCGCATGGAGAGGGACTCCCCCTGCCGGCTGACAATCAGTAGCGAACGATCATCGCGCCAATGGCCGACTACTGCATCCTGTTCGGCCACGTTTGCATTCACCGCCCCGGACAAACCGGCTATCACAGACATCAGCATCAAAAAGCGAGATGTTCGCGGTCGGCGTGGAGACTGAGAAACAAGGGACATGGCTTGGGGACTCCCTGCATGAATCAAGAGACACAACGTTGCACACCATCCGGCTCCTCATAACGAGGGAGAACGGACTAACATCAGCGCCGGATCATAAGTGACGGGACAGTGCTTCACCATGAGTTGGCTCGCTTCCATCGGCGTCTCCATGCTCAGCGCCATCATTGCTGGCGCGATCGGGCTGGGTATCGGCCTTGCCTGCGTCCGCTGGTACAGCATCTCTTCATTTGAGGGGAAATCAGGCTTCTTCGTGGTAGCCGTGATACCCGTGGCGATCCTTATCGGCCTCATCACCAGCCTTGTGACGGCACGGATGGAGTCACCGGAGAGCACGCCGCTCTTTGGTGAAGTACTGCTGCGTAGTGGTGCCTCGCTCGCTGGGCTTGCAGTTCTCATCGCTCTGTTTGCCTGGTTACTGTCACCGAAGACGGAACATGACGACGAAGTCGCCATCGCGCCTCAGGAGGTACCTGCTCCGGAACCGGTACCCTTCAGTACGCTGCCGCCAGTCGACGCTCCGCTCAGCACCTGGCTCGAAACCCTGCGCTACAACGGTACGCCTGAAATCCAGAGCGCCATCCTTGAACATGTGCAATCCCGTACGGATCGGGTAGCCGAACTGACGGCCATACTTCGTGGTGAAGATGATGGTCTCGCCTATGCCGCACTGAACGCACTGGCCGCACTGCCCGCGGATACGCTTCCCGATCTGGATGCAGAGCTTGAGGCAACCGCAGCCACCATCATCAACTGCCTCACCCGGCTAGCCGCGCAGACACCGGATAAGGACCCGTCCTACGAGGCGGCGGCGAACTGTTTAATGCGCTGGTCCGGCTGGATGCAAGTTGTCACCACCCGCCCGGCAGAACTTCGGCCGAAGCGAACCGCTCAGCTCGAATAGATGATCAAACTCGCAGGAAAAAGGCCGGACAGTGCAGCGCTCGCTAGCGAAGCCAAATCTGCCAACCGGTTAATCCCAAAGTGACGATCAAAGACAAGTTGAAGACCAAGAGCGTTGATTGTTGATCCAGCTGGTAGCCCCGTATGATCGAACCAAAACCATGGCGAACCTCTTGAACCCAGGCCCTTCCGAACTGCGCACCGGCTACACCGACGCAGACGCACACTACTTCCAGCGCCGGACGCTTCGCCGTTATGCCGGCGTCTGGTCACTGTGGGCGCTCGGTGTAGGTGCGGTGATCTCTGGCCACTTCTCCGGCTGGAACCTTGCACTCGATGAAGCCGGCTGGGGCGGCATGTTCATCGCTACTTGCCTCATCGCCCTGATGTATCTCGGCCTCACCTTCAGCATCGCCGAGATGTCGCCGGCGTTGCCCCACACCGGTGGCGCCTATTCCTTCGCTCGCACCGCCATGGGCCCATGGGGCGGATTCATCACGGGCCTTGCGGAAAACGTCGAGTACGTTCTGGTACCGGCCACCATCGTGTTCTTCATTGGCAGTTACATGACGGGGATCGCCGGAACGCCAGACAGCTGGCAGCCTCTCTGGTGGGTTGTGTCGTACATGATCTTCGTTGGTTTGAACGTCACAGGCGTTGAACTTTCGTTCCGCATCACCGTCGTGGTCACGCTGCTCGCTCTCGGTTGCCTCATCGTTTTCTGGATCAGCGCGCTGGTGAACATGGATTTCAGTCGCTACGCCATGAATGTCGGGGCTGGTGGCGTGCACCTGCCCGAAGGCAACGGACCTTTCCTGCCCGGCGGCATCGAAGGAATTTTCCTCGCCATGCCGTTTGCGGTCTGGTTATTTCTCGCGGTTGAACAGTTGCCGCTGGCGGCGGAAGAAAGTCATGCACCGGAAAAAGACATGCCGCGCGGTATTCTCGCGGCAATCTTCACGCTGATGTTCTCCGCCTTCATGATCGTCTGGCTTAACCCGTCCGTCAGCGGGGTCGGCTCTCACGCGCTCGCCGCCTCAGGCGAGCCGTTGCTTGATGCGCTTCGTGCGATGTATGGATCTGGCATTGCCACCACACTCGCGCTAGTTGCAGTGCTCGGGCTCATCGCTTCGTTCCATTCCATCATCTTCGCCAAAGGCAGGCAGATCTATTCACTGTCACGAGCCGGATATTTTCCAACTGCCCTGTCACTCACCCACGGTCGCAATCAGACGCCGCACGTCGCCATGATCGCCGGCTCATTGCTGGCGCTTACCGTCATGGGTGTGTTGTGGTTCAGCCTCGGTGCAGAACAAGCGGGCGTCGCCATCGGCGGAACGCTGCTGCAGATGTCGGTCTTCGCGGCGATGTTTTCCTACATCTGCCAGGCGATCAGTTTCATTCGTCTCCGGCAGAAGTTCCCGGATTTGCACCGCCCCTGGCGCAGCCCCTTTGGCGTAGCAGGTGCTGTAATCGTGTTGTTGATCGGCGCAGTGACTTTGGTGTTTCAGCTGAGAGATCCGGTCTATCGCACCGGTGTGCTCGGTGTAGCGCTGTGGTTCGCCGCAGGCATCCTGTATTTTGCGCTGGTCGGACGTCACTCGCTGGTGCGTTCACCTGAAGAGGAGTTCGCCTTGAAGCTTCAACACACCGCATCACAACAAACCAAGGACAACCGCTCATGAGTACGCAGGGAATGTTGTCCCTGATTGATCTGCGCAACGCCACCCAGCGCGGTGAGATCGATACCGTCGTGGTTGCGTTCACCGACATGTTCGGGCGACTCATCGGCAAACGCTTTCACGCCGAGTATTTCTGTGAGTCCGCGTGGTCCGAAACCCACGCCTGCAATTATCTGCTCGCCAACGACATCGACATGGAACCGGTGCCGGGATACGACGCCGCCAGCTGGAACCAGGGTTATGGCGACTTCGTGATGAAGCCGGTGATGAGCACGCTGCGGCGCATTCCGTGGCTCACCCGCACTGCGCTCGTGCTCTGCGATGTGCAGGACCATCACGGCCACGACCTCGCCTACAGCCCGCGGGCGATGCTCAAGGCACAGGTCGACAAGCTCGCCGCAAGGCAGATGAAGGCGTTTTTCGCTTCAGAGCTCGAGTTCTATCTCTTCCGCGAAACCTATGCATCAGCACGCGACAAACGCTGGACCGGTATCCAGACCGCAGCGGAGTACATGCAGGACTATCACATCCTCAGCACCACCCGCGAAGAGCCGGTGATGCAAGCTATCCGCAATGGCATTCACGCGGCCGGCATTCCGGTCGAAAACTCAAAAGGCGAATGGGGTCGCGGCCAGGAAGAACTGAACGTTCGGTATACGGATGCGCTCACCATGGCGGACCGTCACGTCGTCCTGAAGAACGGCGTGAAGGAAATCGCTGATCTCGCCGGCTGGGCGGTCACCTTTATGGCGAAGTGGCATTACGACCTCGCCGGTTCGTCCTGTCACATCCACGCCTCCCTCTGGGATTCGAAAGGCCAAACCGCGCTCTTTCACGATCCCAAGGCACCACTTGGCATGAGCACGCTGATGCGCCAGTTCATGGCAGGCCAACTCCGTTATGCGGCGGACCTCACCTGGTTCCTCGCCCCGTTCGTCAACTCTTACAAACGCTTTCAGCAGACCGGCACGTTTGCGCCCACGCGGATCGTCTGGTCCGACGACAACCGCACTGCGGGCTTTCGGCTTTGCGGCGCCGGCTCCCGGGCAATACGCACTGAGTGCCGCATCGGTGGCGCAGATCTCAACCCGTATCTCGCTTTCGCCGCGCTACTGGCTGCCGGCATGGCAGGGATCGATGAAGAACTCGAACTGCCGTCGGCTTACAGTGGAGACGCCTACTACGACTCCACGCTTAAACACATCCCCGGTACCCTGCGTGAAGCCATGGCCGCACTCGATCATTCGCTGTTCCTGCGCAGTATATTCGGCGACGCGGTCATCGATCATTACGTTCGCACAGCGGCCTGGGAGCAGGCACAGTACGACCGGCGTATCACCGACTGGGAATTGCAACGGGGCTTCGAACGATACTGAGTGAATGCAATGAACAGTCTTCGCGCCAACTGGTCCTATCCCACTGCCGTTTGGTTTGGTGCGGGTCGCATCGAAGAACTCGCTGCCGCCTGCGCCTCACTCGGCATCAGAAGACCACTATTCGTCACTGACGCCGGGCTCGCGAGTGCGGGGATCACTACGAAGACAATCAGCGCGCTGCGTAGCGCAGGTCTTCCGGCGGCACTCTTTGCTGATATCAAACCAAACCCAGTGCTGCCCAATCTCGAAGCCGGCATCGCTGCGTACCGCGCGGGTGATCACGACGGCGTCATCGCCTTTGGCGGCGGCAGCGGTCTTGATACCGGCAAACTTATCGCCTTCATGTCCGGTCAATCGCGTCCGGTGTGGGACTTTGAAGACATCGGCGTCTGGTGGACACGTGCCGACACCTCAGGCATCGCACCCATTATCGCCGTACCCACCACCGCAGGTACCGGCAGCGAAGTGGGCCGGGCGGGCGTTCTCACAGACCCGTCAACACAAACCAAAAAAGTCATCTTTCATCCGAAGATGATGCCGGCCATCGTCATTGCCGATCCGGAACTCACGGTTGACTTGCCACCTTTCATCACCGCAGGCACGGGCATGGACGCACTGGCCCATTGCCTTGAGGCCTACTGTGCACCGGGTTATCACCCGCTTGGAGAGGGCATTGCAGTCGAAGGGATGCGCCTGGTCTTCGAAAACCTGCGCAAGGTGATGGCTGATCCGAAGAACATCGAAGCACGTGGCCACATGATGGCTGCGGCGGCCATGGGTGCGACCGCTTTCCAGAAAGGACTCGGCGCCATTCATGCCATGTCTCACCCCGTGGGTTCGCTGCACGACACCCACCACGGCATGACCAACGCCGTCTTCATGCCCTATGTGCTGAAGTTCAACCGCGAAGTGATCGAAGAGAAGATCGCACGCCTCGCCGCGTGGCTTGGCCTCGCAAGGGGCTTCGATGGATTCCTCGATGCGGTGATCGCACTGCGCAAGGATGTTGGTGTGCCGCATACACTTGCGGGACTAAACATTGATCAGCGCAACCGAGAGCGCATTGCGGAGATGGCTGTGGTGGATCCAACAGCTGGCGGGAATCCGCGTGTGCTGGATGTGGGAGCAGCGCTCCGGCTCTTTGATGCAACGGTAGCTGGAGAACTCTGAACACGACCTGCTTCAAGCAACGTTCAGGGTTACTTCACCGAGCTGATCGAACTGCGCGTGAATCGAATCCCCGGCCTTGAACGGGATGGCCTTCACAAACGAACCAGACAGGATCACGTCGCCCGGCTGCATGGATACCCTGAATTCATGCAGCTTGTTCGCCAGCCAGACGACCGCGTTGAGGGGATTACCCATCACCGCCGCAGCGGACCCGGTTTCCAGAATCACGCCATTGATGGCCAGTGACGCGCTCACGCGGCGCACATCAATGTCGAGCAGTGACATGGGGCGACCACCCAGCACCACGAATCCGCAGCTCGCCGCATCGGCGATGCTGTCCACCAGCAGGTTCTTGCCACGTGTGTTGTAGCGGTTATCGACGATCTCGAGGGCCGGCAGTACAAAATCGGTCGCGCGGATCACATCCGCGACATTGACGGATGGGCCAGCCAGTTCATCCCCCATTACAAAGGCGAGCTCCACTTCGACCAGAGGCCGGTTCATCGTCTCCCGCGCAACAGTTGAGCCTTCGAGAGCAAACCAGTTGTCGAAGATGAAGCCGTAATCCGGTTCGGACGCGCCGGTGAGATCACGCATGGCCTTCGACGTCAGACCGATCTTGTGACCCTTCACCGAACGACCCGCACTCAACTTCAGATCACGCTCCGCAAGACCAATGCGGTAGGCATCATCCACCGTTGCGTCAGGAAAACGGTTGCTGACGGGTTCGGTCCACTGCCGGTTCTGTTCGGCATGCCACAATGCCTTGGCGGCGTCTTCAACCTGTGCGGGGGTCATCATGATCATCTACTCCGGAAGATAAGCCATGAACGATGCGGAGAGTGCACTGCCCTGACCGAGATGGGTATGACGCGCAGGGCGGGACTCAGGATCAGGAAATCTCTGCACCCAGGGAATGTCGATCACCGCGCGGGCTTCTGCACTTGGCGCCCAGAACTCCATCTTGGCCACGTGCGACCAGTTGCCACCTGCGGCAGCAAGCATCTTCTCTATGTGCCTAAAAATGTTGGCGACCTGCGAGTCGAGTGCCGCCGGAACATTACTAGTGCTAGGATCAACCGGCGAGATCACGCTCGATACGAGGAGGGGACCGATTCGACTCGCCACCGGTATCGCGGTCTGGTGCGATAGCCCGTCGATGTGAATGCTCTTCCGTTTCGCCATTTCAAATGCCCTCTACTTGCTCGGACGAGTCACGCCCGCCTCAGCTCCAGACGGATATCCTTCGGTTCCCTTGCATACATAACCGGATCCGGCGTCTCGGCCAACGTACAACCCTGTCGCAGATAGAAATCCATCGTGTTCTGCGTTTCTGTCGCCGAAACATAGTGACACATCGCACCTCGCCGCCAGGCTTCTTCCATCGCCGCATTGAACAACCTGACGCCCAGTCCCTGACCACGATAGCGCTGGTCCACATGCAAAAACCTGAGCTGCAACATATCGCTGGCTGCGCCAAAAAACCGGTTCTCGAGGATGACGACGGCCACCATTCGGCCATGCTCGAAAGACCCCAGAAACCAACCACCCCGATCAAAACAGTCTTCAAATTGCGGCGTGTCCGATTCACGCTGCCCCGACGGCCATCCAGTGGATTTGAAGTGATGGGCTTGCAACTCCAACGAACCGTCGACTAGCCGGTGCACGCGCTCGATCACTTCCG
>VGVE01000036.1 GCA_016874135.1 Gammaproteobacteria bacterium
TTAACGACCCACTCCCGTTGGCTGTTATAGGTGAGCGCGGGGGCCAAAGTCAAACTGAAGTCCGCTTTAACCGTTCGAAAGATCAAGGGCCGCAGCGCGCCTAGCAACGGGGGTAAGGCGGGGGGGGCGGCCAGTCTTCAGCCGCACTAGTGGTGGCCGGAGAGGGGCAGGAAGCTATAGTGCGCGCCCGGTCGTTCTTTTGTCCCCGCATGACGCTGCTGCAACTCCACGCTGCTGAACTCGCCTACGGCCACGTGCCATTGCTTGAGGACGTCTCATTCGTACTGCAGGAGGGTGAGCGTGTATGTCTGCTCGGACGCAACGGCTCCGGAAAATCCACCCTGCTCGGGGTTCTTGAAGGCCGAATCACACTGGATTCCGGAGAGATCTGGCGGCAAAGCGGTCTCCGGGTGTCTGCTCTGGCGCAGGACGTCCCTGAAGGCATGGATGCCACGCTCTTTGAAGTGGTCGCTGGCGGCCTCGGTGATGACTACCTGGCCTGGCTGCAGTTGCAGGGTTCAGCGGCTCATGTGGAGCAGTCTGCGGGCGTATGGGCCGTCCCGAGGCGGGTCGAAACACATCTGCACCGGCTCGGCCTCGATGGCGGGCAGCGCATGGATCAGAGCAGTGGCGGCGTGCGGCGTCGGGCGTTGCTCGGACGGGCGCTCGTTTCGGATCCAGAAGTTCTCCTGCTCGATGAACCCACCAACCACCTGGACATCGACTCCATCCAGGGGCTGGAAGAAACGGTGGGGTCATTCCCCGGGGCTGTGGTCTTCATCACCCACGACCGCGCGTTTGTCGACCGCCTGGCGACCCGGATCATCGAACTGGATCGTGGCGTGCTGCGCAGCTACCCCGGCAACCATGCGGCCTATCTGCAACGCAAATCACAGGAGCTCGAAGTAGAAGCGGCGGGGCAACGCCGATTCGACGATGTACTCGCGGCTGAAGAGGTCTGGATTCGACAGGGTATCAAGGCGCGCAGAACCCGCAATGAAGGACGGGTGCGCCGGCTCGAAGCCATGCGCCGGGAGCGGGCGAGGCGAATCGAGCGTCAAGGGCAGGTCCGGATGCGGGTGGTGGAAGCGGAGAAATCTGGAAAACGTGCCTTTGCGCTCGAAGAAGTGGTCTGTGGGATTGGCGGCAAGCCCCTTCTCGCGCAGTTCAGTCTCGAAGTGCAACGTGGCGATCGTCTCGGGATCATCGGCGCCAATGGCAGTGGCAAAACCACGCTGATTAGAACCCTCCTTGGCGAGATTCCTGCGATGGCAGGCCAGGTTGTGCGAGGGTCGCGAATAGAAATCGCCTACTTCGACCAGGAGCGACAAGCCCTCGATCCTGCGAAATCGGTTCGGGACAACGTTGCCGATGGTGCCGATCATGTGGTTGTCGGTGCGCAGAAACGTCATGTCGCCGGTTACCTCGCTGACTTCCTGTTCAGCAGTTCGCGGATTCACTCACCAGTGAAGTCGCTATCCGGCGGTGAGCGCAACCGGTTGCTTCTGGCACGGCTATTCGCAAAACCAGCGAACGTGCTGGTACTGGACGAACCGACCAACGACCTTGATCTGGAAACGCTCGAGCTCCTCGAAGAACGCATCGCAGAGTTCGACGGAACGTTGTTCCTCGTCAGCCACGACCGGAGGTTCCTGGATCAGACCGTAACAAGCTTGCTCACGATTGAAGCGGGCCAGGTCAGCGAGTTCCCGGGTGGGTATTCCGAGTGGCGTCGAGCGGCTGAATCCCGCAGGAATAAGGCGAATGAAGTCAGCCTCAGCCGTAAGCTGCCGGCGGAAACCGTCATTGTGGCGGACAAGGTACCTACCGCGATATCAGCTTCAACACGAAAGAAGCTTAGCTATCGGGAAAAGCAGGAGCTCGAATCGCTTCCAGGAAAGATTGAGATGCTCGAAACCCGGCAGGCAGAGCTGCAAGCGCTGATGAACGATCCTGCTTTCTACAAGCGAAGCCGCGAAGACATTGCCGCAACGCACCGAGAGTTGGAAAGCCTTGTTGCAGATCTGCAGGCAGCTTATGCCCGTTGGGAGAGCTTGGAATAAGCAGATGTGATTGGTAGACGAGGGAGGGATTATCTCGCGTCATCCTTGGCGCTCGCCCCTGCGCTCACGCTCCGGGGCGCTGCGTTCGCAGCGTCCAAACGGCTATCATGCCGTTTGGTCGAACCCTCTTCGAGGGTTCTCGTCCCTGCCTTCTTTCCGCCAATAGAAGAAGGGCCCGTCAGGGCCCTTCTTCTATTGGCGGCCCAGAAGAGATGGTTTAACTAACTCGCTCAGTTTTCAGACCCCCTTTTTTTGGTGGGGTCGGGGATTCGAACCGATACGATCAGAAGTGGCTTGCAAAGCGCGTATGAAGCCGACCTATGTTAGCAGGTCTTGTTCTGGCGGAGAGGGAGGGATTCGAACCCTCGATGAGTTTCCCCATACGCCCTTAGCAGGGGCGCGCCTTCGGCCTCTCGGCCACCTCTCCGAAGCGGCATAGAGTTTAGCCGCTTGTTCCTGCAGAGGCCACGATGCGATGCGCTTATGGGTTGTCTGAAACGGCGCTCAATCGTCTTCATCCAATGCGTCCGAGCCGGTCAGTCGATACTTCTTGAGGTAACCGCGGAACTGGTGGTAGCTCAGCGACAGGAGTTCCGCTGCCTTGCGCTGGTTGTGGCGTGCTTTGTCCAGCGCCGCGCGAATGGTATCGACCTCGAGTGATCGCACCTTCTCGCGCAGATCTATGGGGAATTCGACTGGCTCAGCGCTGACGTGCCGTTCCAGCGCTGGAACAGCCGGCGGGGCGATCTGTGTTGCTGCGTGTACCCCATCGTCCCCCGCTATGTGATCAGCGGCCCGCGAGGTAGCCAGCGACACTTGCCGAGTGGCCGGCCGGAAGGGTGAATCAAATGGATCAAGGATGATGTGATCAATGGGTTCGGACGGATCGCCGCGATAGACAGCACGCTCCACCGCGTTCTTCAGTTCTCTGATGTTGCCAGGCCAGTCATAGGCCATCAGTTGTTCCGCCGCACGCTCTGTGAAACCGGCAAAGAGTTCCCAGCCAAGATTCGTTGCCATGTTGATGGCGAACTGCTCGGCGAGCAGGACGATATCTGTGCCGCGTTCTCTTAGCGGCGGCAGGGTGATGACGTCGAAGGCCAGGCGGTCAAGCAGATCGGCGCGGAACTTTCCTGAAGCCGCGAGGCTCGGCAGATCTTCGTTGGTCGCCGCAACCAGACGCACGTCCACTGAGAGCGTGCGGTGGCCACCGAGCCGCTCGAATTCGCCGTATTCGATGACCCGTAGAATTTTCTCTTGTACGAGTGTGGAGGTTGTCGCCAGTTCGTCGAGAAACAGTGTCCCGCCGTGGGCTCGTTCGAATCGGCCGAGATGCACTTTGGTTGCGCCTGTAAATGCGCCGGCTTCATGCCCGAACAGTTCCGACTCGAGCAAGGAATCGCTAATCGCTGCGCAGTTCATCTTCAGAAACACACCTTCCCACCGCTCTGACAGGAAGTGCATTCGCGCGGCAATGAGCTCTTTGCCCGTGCCCCGCTCGCCGACGATCAAAACTGGTTTGTGAAGTGGAGCGACCAGCGAGACTTCTTCAAGGATGCGAAGGAAAGCCGGCGATTCGCCGAGCATCCGGTCTGCGCCCGGACTCATGGTTACCCCGGCAGTGATTTCGCGCATTCGACCATTTTTTGGCCAGGAGCGCTATGGGCGTGTGGGGTGGCGGTGCAGCGAATCCAACTATTCTATATATATCAGAGACATAGAGGCTTCCGCCTGGTTGGCACGGTTTCTGATTGGGTGGGTTCACGTCAAACAGGAGGCGCCATAACGATGGGCATCTTTTCTCGCATGAGCGACATCATCAACTCCAACCTCAATGCCTTGCTGGACAAGGCAGAGGACCCGGAAAAGATGGTTCGTCTGATTATTCAGGAAATGGAAGAAACCCTCGTCGAAGTACGCAGTACTTCAGCACGGGCCATTGCCGACCGTAAGGATCTGGAGCGACGGCGCGAAAATCTTCTCGCGGACTCGCGGGAGTGGGAGCGCAAAGCCGAGGTTGCGATCGCCAAAGGTCGGGACGATCTCGCCAAAGGTGCGCTCGCGGAACACAACCGTGCCGAAGAAGCCTGCGTGGCGATCGAGAATGAACTCACCCTGCTCGCCAACACCCTCGTCAAACTCAATGAAGACATCGGTCTGCTGCAGGACAAGATCAAGGACGCGAAAGTCCGGCAGAACGCCATCGTGTTGCGTGGCAAGGCAGCGCAAAGCCGGTTGGGCGTCCGTCGTCAGCTCGCTGACCACAATATCAACGATGCGATGAACCGCTTCGAGCAGTACGAGCGCAAAATGGACGATCTCGAAGGCCAGATCGAATCCTACGACATGGGTAAACGCACGCTGTCGGACGAGATCGCCGGTCTTGAAACGAATGATGTGCTCGACGCACAACTCGCGGCACTGAAGGCACGCGTCCAGGGCGGCCAAAAACCAGCACAGGAGTAATCGATGGACGGCTTGGCCATAGCCTTCATGGTTCCAACCATCATCTTCATGACCATCGTTGCGCCGATCTGGATACTCATGCATTACAAGAGCAAACAGAAACTCTCGAGCGCACTGTCGGACCAGGAACGGGCAGAGCTCGAAGACCTGAGAATTCAGGCCGAGAGGATGCTGGACCGGATCGACACCCTCGAAGCCATCCTGGAAACACAAACGCCGGAGTGGCGTAAACGTCCCGTTGAGCAGAGCGTGAGGGTGTCATGAATGACCGGTATCGAGATGGATCGGGCTCCTTCGAAGGCACACAAGGCGACCGTGCCTCCGGTAATCGGTCCAGTGATGATATGAACGCGGCCATCAAGCGTTTCGAGAAAGCCGTTGAAGGTCTCGCGACGAATGCGCGTGGCCAGTTTGGCGACAGGGCCACCCGGTTCATCAACGAAGTGACGTCGCGAATCGAGCGTGAGGCAGGACGGCAGAGCCGGTGGGAAGAACGCCGGGAAGAAAAACGTGAGAAACGCCGACAGCGCCGTGGAAACGTCCCTGAGGTGTGGCTTGAAGAGCCTTCGCTCGAGACCGACGGGATGGATGCGTCCATACGTCGTAGCGCGGCGCATCGGCGTAGCCGCCGAGTGCGTTGGTTTCGGGATCGTCAGCGTCGGAAGATCGCGGGTGTCTGCGCCGGGTTGGCGCAGTATTTCGGTGTCCAAACGTGGGTGGTGCGGGGTGCAACGATCACCGGCGCGCTGTTTTTCCCGGCTCTTGTCATTCCCGCCTATTTCATCGCCATGCTGGTCCTGCCGGAAACACCTCGGGATGTGATTGGCGATCTGTCGACAGCACCGACATCTTCGATTGATCCACGGTCTCCTGAACGAGAGGATCAGCCGCGCAACGTGCGCCGGGATTTCCGCGATACGCAAGCACTGATGTCACAGGCGGAGCTTCGGCTGCGAAGAATGGAAGCTCACGTCACGTCGGACCAGTATGAACTTCGGAAAGAACTGCACCGCCTGGAGCATGGCGATAACCAAGGGGGAAGTGTCGCATGAGCATGTGGTCTGCCATCGTTCTGATTGTGCTGATCAGCATTGCTGGTGGAGTCGCCAACAACTTTGCCAAGGCGCGGGCACGCGGCGAGCGACGAAACGAAAGTGATGCCTTGATAGGGTCCGAACTTGCAGCTTTGCGGGAACGTGTTGAAGTTCTCGAGAAGATCGTAACTGACCCGCGCAATGAGCTGCGTCGCGAGCTCGACGCGCTCGAGCGCACCGGTTGAGAGCGGCATCCAGGTATTCGGTGGATCAGCTTGCGCTTGCGAGCAGATCCGGCCGATCCGTAAAGATCCCCCGAACACCCATTGATTGCAGTTCTTCTGCCCGGGCGCGGGTATTGACCGTGTAGGCGAGCACCTGAACGCCTTCGCTCCGGATGGCATTGATCCGCTTTTGACTGACCAACAGGTGGTTGAGATTGAGCCATAGGGTTTGCAGGCGCTTGACCTGCTCGGTCCAGGTATCGCGCCACTGGTGATAGAGCGGGGCGACGAGAACCCGGTCCATGTCCTCCATCTCCCGGAAGCGGAGCAGCGCGCGATGATCAAAAGACGACACCATGCACCTTTCGGTGAGCAGCGATCGCTGCTGTCTCAATAGCCCGGCGACAGGTCTGCCTGTTCCGGGCCCCTTGAGTTCGATGTTGAGTGCAGAGTCATCCGGCAGCCAGTCAAATACTTCTTCGAGTGTCGGAATGGCGGCGCCTCCGCCTGCGTCCAGTGCGCGTAGCGTAGACAGCGGGAGTGACATGACCGCTCCGGTGCCATTGGTAGTACGGTCTACGGTGTCGTCGTGGATCACCAGTAAACAACCCTCGACACAATAAACGTCCAGCTCGAATACCCTTGCGCCATAGCGGTGGGCTTCCTTGAAGCTTGGCAGCGTGTTTTCCGGCAGCAAGCCGGCTGCGCCCCGATGACCGATAACGATAAAGGGGTCGCTGGCAAACGGGGACGAAAGATTCATGGTGTTCCCTGATTATCCTCAGCGGTTGGCTGATTTCCTGCCGGGCCTGACCGAATCAGAACTCCGCGGGCGGGATTCTCTGCGACCCTCTCCTGAACCTGATTAGAATATGGGCGATGAGTTACCAGGTACTAGCACGAAAGTTGAGGCCGACGGGATTTGACAGCCTGATCGGCCAGGATCACATCGTCCGTGCGTTGAGCCATGCCTTGCAGAACGACCGAGTCCACCATGCCTATCTGTTTACCGGCACGCGTGGCGTCGGCAAGACGACCATCGCCCGCATTCTCGCCAAATGTCTGAACTGCGAAACCAACGGTGTATCGGCAACACCTTGTCAGACGTGTTCAGCCTGTCGCGATATTGCAGACGGCAGGTATATCGATCTCATCGAAGTGGATGCGGCATCCCGCACTGGCGTGAGCGATACGCGCGAGCTGCTGGAAAATGCCCAATACCTGCCGTCGCGGGGACGGTTCAAGGTTTACCTCATCGACGAAGTGCACATGTTGTCGACGGCGGCTTTCAATGCGCTGCTGAAGACCTTGGAAGAACCCCCGGAACACGTCAAGTTCCTGCTGGCGACGACAGAAGCCAAAAAAGTGCCGGTGACGGTGCTGTCCCGCTGCCTTCAGTTCCAGCTCAAGAACCTGTCCGTCGAACGAATTGCCGGCTACCTCGCCGAAGTTCTCGAGGGCGAAGGCATAGTTGCGCACCTGGAGGCGCTTGACCTGATCGCGAGGGCAGCCAAAGGCAGCATGCGCGATGCGCTCTCGCTCACCGATCAGGCCATCGGGTTTGGGCAAGGTGCACTCAGTGTGGCCGCCGTCAGCGACATGCTCGGGCTCGTTGGTCGAGACCAGACTGGGGTGTTGCTGGAAGCGATCGCTGCAGGATCTGCCGAGCGGGTGCTGGCGATCACCGCGGAATTCGCCGAACGCGCCATCGACTTTGCTGCGGCACTCGCAGAAGTTGCGGCTGCATTGCATGCCATCGCTGTCAGCCAGGCAACCGGTCATTCTGGCACGCAACATTCGATGGCACCTGAAGCCGTTCAGCTTTATTACCAGATCGCCATCATGGGGATGCGTGATCTGCCTCTGGCACCTGATCCGCGCAGTGGCGCTGAGATGACCTTTCTTCGCATGTTGTCTTTCTCGCCGGATCCAGACAGCCGCGTCGCCCGCTCGGCCTATGAGGATTCCAGTGCCAGGACTACAACGGCACACAACAGGGAGGCGCCGGCTACATCGCCCACGCATGAAAAGTCACACCCTCTATCCTCTGATTCGGCGGCAGGCAAAAATGTGGGTCAGGCTGAAGGTGTATCGGCGTGGCATGAGGTTGTTGAACGTTGCGATGCATCCGGAGTTACCCGCATGTTGCTCGAACACTGCGTGAGTGACATGGGGCCTGGTGACAAGTGGGAGCTGCTGCTCGACCCACGACATGACACGCTGTTGAATGAATCACAACAACTGGCGATCCAGCGGACTCTCGAACCGTTCGGTGCACGAACAGTGCGTGTCCGGGTAACCCCGTCCGAAGCAGAATCCCCCGCGAGGCGGAAAATACGGCTGGCCGCAGAAGCGCAAAGCCGGGCGGAAGCGGCTGTCGCTGCCGATCCCGTGGTGCAGTCATTGCTGCAGGAATTTGGCGGGCGCGTGCAGCGGATTGTTCCCAACAAGAAGACCGGCGGCACCGGCTGATCCCGGGGCGCGGCAGAATCAAGACGTTGGGAACCTGGAATCTACGACAGAACGGAGACGATTTTTGACATGAATCTGAAGGATATCGGCGGCTTGATGAAGCAGGCGCAAGCACTGCAGGAGAAGATGGCGGCTATGCAGGAAGAAGCTGCAAATCTGACCATTACCGGCGAATCCGGCGCAGGTCTCTGTCGCATCGAGATGAACGGCAAGCATGAAGTGCGGCGGGTGCAGATTGATGCTGCCTTACTGCGTGAAGAGAAGTCGGTGATCGAAGATCTCATCGCTGCAGCGTGCAACGATGCGGTGCGCAAGGCATCCGCTGCGCAGCAGGACCGGATCGCAGCCATGGCGAAAAATCTCGGACTTCCCGGTGGGCTGCCTCTCGGCAAGATGATGTTCTAATGCGAACCACGGCCCGGTTGCAGTCGTTGATCGATGCTCTCCAGGTTTTGCCTGGTGTCGGACCGAAATCCGCGCAGCGTATGGCGCTCGCCCTCCTACAAAAACAGCGACCGGCAGGATTGCATCTCGCCGAAGTTCTGGCCACGGCGATGCGAGACATTCGCGAATGTCGTATCTGCAGAAACTACGCCGACGCAGATGAGTGTGAAGTGTGTCGGGATCCTCATCGTGACCCATCAACCCTCTGCATCGTCGAATCACCGGCGGACGTGTTTGCTATCGAACACGCCGGTGGCTATCACGGCCACTATTTTGTGATGCATGGGCGGCTGTCACCCATCGAAGGCATCGGGCCTGAAGAGCTCGGCCTGGACCGATTGGCCCGGCGTGTGGAAGACGGGTCTGTGAGTGAAGCGATTGTGGCGACCAATGCGACCGTGGAAGGGGAGGCGACGGCCCACTACATACGGCAACTCATTGGGCACGCGGTCCCCGACATCACGAGGCTCGCGCAAGGCATGCCTGTTGGTGGCGAACTTGAATACACCGACGGAGGCACGATTCTCCACGCGCTTCGTGGCCGTCGCCGGCTGTCGGGAGAATGACAGATGCGACAAGGGATGCAAATGAAGGAAACGCCTTATACCGATGGTCGCGGGAACTTTCTGCATGCATGAAATTCCGGCTCCGCTCTGGATCGATACCGATGAGGCGCTCGCGCAGGTCACGGCTCGCGCTGCTGACGTGATTGCCGTCGACACGGAGTTCCAACGCACGGATACGTTCTATCCGCTGGCAGGGCTCTTTCAGGTCTGTTCCGGAGATGAGGTATGGCTGCTCGATCCGCTCAGCATCAAGGACTTTTCTCCTTTCATTCGTGTGCTGGAGGATCCAGCCAGGACCAAGGTCATGCACGCATGCCTCGAGGATCTCGAACTGTTCTGGTGCCACCTCGGTGTGAAGCCGGTGAGTGTGTTCGATACTCAGTTGGCAAACGCCTACGTGAACACCCGCTGGTCCATTGGGCTGGTAGCACTGATCGAAGCAGAACTTGGCATCCGGCTGCAGCAGTCGCATACACGCAGTGACTGGCTGCGCCGTCCGCTATCCGATGGACAACTCCGGTACGCTTCGGAGGATGTATGGTATCTGCCCTCCCTGCACGCCATATTGGAAAAAAAACTCTCTGATAACGGCAGGCTTCAGTGGTTCGCCGAAGACATGAAGAGGTTCGGCGTTTATGAGCCTGAAGTACCTGAATCCTATTTCGAGTCGGTCAATCGCGCCTGGTTGTTGGACGCCCCTGCGCTCGGTCGGTTGAAAGCCCTGTGTACCTGGCGCGAGAGTATGGCGAGGACCATCAACATCCCTCGCAAGCGGGTTCTGCCCGATGAGACGCTCTATGACCTGGCCAATGCCGGGTCTATGAGCGAAGAAACGCTTGCAAGGGTCATGAGCCCTGGCGCCGTGCGCCGATTTGGACATGAGATCATGCGCGTGCATGGGAGCAGTGAACCAGCGCAAGAGCGGATTGAATTGCCGCTGACTCCCAGTGAAGGAAAACACGTCAAACAGTTGCGTGAAGTTGCCGCAGCACTTGCAGAAAAGCAGGGATTTGCGGCCGAGCTGGTGGCGCGCAAGCGCGATCTCGAGGCGCTGGTCCGTCACTTTCGTGAATCCGGGACACTCAGCCCCGTCTACTCGGGCTGGCGGCGGGATGTCGTGGGCGATCAGCTCCTCACGGCATTGGGTGCGCGATGATTGAGGTTGAGGTTTATAGAAGCCGCAAGCGCGCCGAAACCTATCTGTTGGTGCGGGCGGAAGATGGGCTCAGTCGGGTGCCGGAAGCGCTGATCACACACTTCGGTACAGCCGTGTTCAGTTTTCGTTTTGATCTCACTGGAGAGCGTCGCCTCCCCCGCATCGATTCCGGCGATCTGCTGACGCGTCTGCAGGAAGCGGGTTATTGGCTGCAGCTGCCGCCGCCCGCGGAGTTGCCGACGTGAATTTCTGGGAAACCAAGACTCTCGCTGCAATGACCGATGCGGAGTGGGAGTCTTTATGCGACGGTTGCGGTCGTTGTTGCCTCATCAAACTCGAAGATGAAGACACCGGTGAGCTGCATTACACAAGTGTGGTCTGCCTCTACTTCAACCAGCGTACGGCCCGATGCAAGCGATATCCGGAGCGACATGAGCTTGTACCCGAATGTATTCACTTTGATGCATCAGGCGCAGCTGCATTTGATTGGCTGCCGGACTCCTGTGCCTATCGTAAGCTCGCGCACGGCGAGCCGCTGGAGTGGTGGCATCCGCTGGTTTCAGGCGATCGTCGGACAGTGATCGAAGCGGGGATCTCGGTGCTCGGCAAGGTCACCAGTGAAGTCCATGTTCATGAGGACGATCTGGAGGATCACATCGTCCGCTGGGTGGAAGGAGGGAGGCGGGTATGAGTGGCCATTTAATCGCCTGGATACTGGTGATCGTGTTTGCCGCAGCGATGCTCGGATCGGTGTGGGGTTTGTATCGATACACGGCGGCGCGACGGTGGATGGGCCTGGTCCTCCCAGTGCTGTACGTGGTTCTGGTGATCCCGGCGCCGATTCCGGACTATCCCGGATTCCTGGCACCAGCATTCCTGGTGGCGCTCTTTGAATGGGCCTTCCAGGAACAGGGCCAACCGGGCGTCGCTCTTCGGCTGCTCGGGATCGGCCTGATCGGCGGAATCGTTCTCGCGGTAGGGACCTACTATCTCGCCCGATTCACGCGGTCCCGTCGTCAGACTTCCTGACCTGTACCTGCCGGTATCCAAAGTTCCGATCTGACGGGCACGGGGCTCACGGCAGCACTGCATACAGCATCGTGGGATGCGGATGGCACTTCTTCGCGACAGCGACACATCGTGATCGTTTCTGGTGACAGGACGCACGATGAGGCGAAACCTGGTTCCGGCGCGTTACAGCCGTCGATCGCCGATCGTCTCGCCATGGAGTTCATCGCCGGAAAAATCCGGGTGCACATCATCCGCATGCCAGCTGCAGCGGAGGATGCAGGACTGCGCGTGTTGGCAGACCGAACCGGCGGTTTTTATCTCGCTGCGGATTCAGTCGAGGCACTCGGCTCTGCATTCGAACGCCTGTCCGGATTTAGGAGCCGGCCTTCGTCCATTCCAGTGGAATCCGGATCGTTTCTGGTTGAGCCTGGACTCAGGGAGGTGACGCTGAAGGTCGATGGCGACGATCCTGCTCTGCTACTGGTCGATCCGCATGGCAATACCTATCCGCGCGCCAAACCGGGGGCACGGATTCGCTGGCACGACGCCCGCGGGTTTGATCTCATCACCATCAAGCGTCCGGTCGCTGGGCGCTGGAAGCTCAGTGACAGCGGTCAGGGCAAGTCGTTCAGAGTGTTTGCCTGGGGTGATCTCGTGCTTCGTGTCGAGGATGTCCCCGCGACCCTCTTTCCTGGAAACCTCAACGCCATCGATTTCATGCTCTTTGAGGGCGATGAGCCCGTGGACGACGCACACTTCGCCAGCGTCGCCAGTGCCAGCGCCCGTCTGGTTGGTGATGGCGAGGATGTACCGCTACATGTGAGCAGAACGTCCGGCGGTTTGTATCGGGTTGAAATGATCAATGAAGTGGACCTCGGCGATTACCTGCTCGAGGTCCGTGTCGATGGACCAACCTTTTCGCGAAAGACAGTCATACCGTTCAGGCTGGACCATCCGGTCAAAGCGAATGTCGCGCAGCGGGCCAAGGATGGGGTGGCCTGGGTGCAACTGCTGGATACCGCAATCGACTTCGAAACGCTCAAAGTGTCTGCGCAGTACCGAATTTCACCCAACCCGAGAACCCTGGTGCCTGCCAAAGCCATGCCGGGCGGAGTCTGGCAGTTGACGGTGCCGAAGGCGATCGATGCGGTGGAAGTCAGCTGGTCCGTCACGGGCCATTACCGCAATCAGAAGAAATTTGAGCTGCATACAGAAACGTTGCGCGTCGAAGTGCCGATGACGACGGAAAGGGTTTTCGGGTTTGACGCCGCTGGTCGTGTTGTTGAAGACCGGGATCCTGGTCCGCTGCTCTCAACGAAAGAAACGGCACCGGCTCCGGATGAAGGCGAAAACGCGACCGCGCATGCGAGCTCGGCAGGTCCGGTAGAACCCGAGCTCCCGCTCTGGATGGTCATCGCAGTGGCGCTGATCAATCTGGGCCTTGCTGTGGGCGGTGTGTTGCTCGTGCTACGCAAACGCCCGGATCCGGAGCCTCAGATCTCGTCCGACAGCCCCGTAGCCGAACCTGCACCTGAGCCCGCGGCAGCCTGAAACACCGGCGCGATCAGCACTCCCGTTCAGCGCGTTTACGCGGTTCAGGGTCGAAGAGACCCTGCCGGCCGCACAAAAGTCCCGGACGATGCAATCCAGCCGGTTTGGGGTAAAGTACCGGGCTTTGCGAGCGCACAAACTCAAGGCACCGGGCTTCTAAGATCACAATTCTGAAACCTGCGCCGGATCCATCTGAACGAGGAACGTGAGAGACCTATGATTTTCGACAGTACCGATACCTATATTTCCACCGACGAACTGAGCATGGCGGTGGATGCGGCCGTAAAGCTCGAACGACCGCTCCTGGTCAAAGGCGAACCTGGCACCGGCAAGACCATGCTGGCCGAAGAGGTGGCCAAGTCTCTCGGCATGCGCCTGATTCCCTGGCACATCAAGTCCAGTACCAAGGCGATCAACGGACTGTATGAGTACGATGCCGTCAGCCGCCTGCGCGACTCTCAGCTCGGGGACGAGCGGGTGCGCGACATCCGCAACTACATCAAGAAAGGCAAACTCTGGGAAGCCTTCGAGTCAGAAGACCGCGTAGTTCTTCTCATCGACGAAATCGACAAGGCCGACATCGAATTCCCCAACGACCTCCTTCAGGAGCTCGACCGGATGGAGTTCTATGTCTATGAGCTCGGCGAAACGATCAAGGCGAAGAAGCGGCCGGTGGTGGTGATCACCTCCAACAACGAGAAGGAACTGCCCGACGCCTTCCTGCGCCGCTGTTTCTTCCACTACATCAATTTCCCCGACCGCGAGACGATGCAGCAGATCGTCGAAGTGCATTTCCCCAGCATCAAGAAAGATCTGGTGAAAGAGGCGATGGACATCTTCTTCGATGTTCGCAAGGTTCCCGGTCTGAAGAAGAAGCCGTCGACCTCCGAATTGATCGACTGGCTGAAGCTGTTGATGGCGGATGACATTCCTGACGAAATCCTCACCAACCGTGACCCGTCTAAGGCGATTCCGCCGCTGTATGGTGCGTTGGTCAAGAATGAGCAGGATGTGCATCTGCTCGAGCGGCTGGCGTTCATGAATCGACGGGACAGCAGAGGCTGACAACGTGCTGATCAACTTCTTCCTGACACTGCGCAAATACAAGGTTCCGGTCACCCTGCGTGAACTCATGGACCTGTTGCAGGCGTTGCAGTACCGGCTGGTGTATGCGGACCTTGATGACTTTTATCTGTTATCGCGCACCTGTCTCGTGAAGGATGAGAAGAACTACGACAAGTTCGATCGGGCATTCAGCGCCTATTTCAAAGGGCTAGAAGACCTACATGGTCTGCTCGAGTCGTTGATTCCGGACGAGTGGCTGCGCCATGAGTTCGAAAAGTCGCTGACACCGGAAGAGCTCGAGAAGATCAAATCCCTTGGCGGACTGGAGAAGCTGATCCAGGCGTTCAAAGAAGCGAAGGAAGAAGCAGAACGTCGCGAAGCTGAAAAAGGCAAAGAGGGCAAGGAAGGCAAGGACGGGGACGAAGGTGATGCGGATCGCGCCGGGAAAAAAGGCCCCAACGGCCCCGGTAAGGGAAAAAACAAGAAGGCCAAGAAGGCCTGGGATGAGCGCCAGTACAAAAATCTCGATGACAACATCGAGCTGGGTACGCGAAACATCAAGATGGCGCTGCGGCGGTTGCGCAAGTTTGCCCGTACCGGCAAAGACGAAGAGCTGGATATGGACGGCACCATCCGTTCAACCGCACACAACGGCGGTATGCTCGACATCCGCATGCGCCCGGAGCGGAAGAACACCGTCAAGGTGCTCCTGTTCCTTGACATCGGTGGGTCCATGGACGCTCACGTCAAGGTATGTGAGGAACTGTTCTCGGCGACGCGCACAGAATTCAAGCACCTGGAATTCTTCTACTTCCACAACTTCGTTTATGAGAGCGTGTGGAAGGACAACAAGCGGCGTATGGCTGAACGCCTGCCTACCTGGCAGGTGCTCAATAAGTTCGCACGCGACTACAAGGTGATTTTTGTGGGCGACGCAACCATGGCACCCTACGAGATTACGCACGCGGGTGGCAGTGTTGAGCACTGGAACGAGGAGCCTGGCGTGTTGTGGATGAGCCGGTTTGTTGAAGGCTACGACAAGGTAGTCTGGATCAACCCGACACCCCAGGAAACCTGGGAATACTCCACTTCGGTCGGCATGACCCGCGATCTGGTCAACGGGCGCATGTACCCGCTCACCGTTCGTGGCCTCGAAGAAGGCATGGGGCACCTCTCGAAGTAACGATGTAGCCAACGTCCGGCATGCTCCGGCGCGGACGACGGGTGATCAGCGCAGGCTGATCCCCGCGGCCTTGAAGGTGTCGCTCTGCTCGACATCGCTCGATTGCATGCCCCGCTGGAACCACTCTATCCGCTGTGCGGATGAGCCGTGCGTGAAGGACTCCGGGTTGACCGCGCGTCCGGCACGCCACTGAAGCGTGTCGTCGCCGACGGCGGCTGCCGCTTCTAGCCCTTCCTCAGCGTCACCGGACTCCAGCAGATCACCCTGGGTTTCCGCGTGGTTAGCACAGACCACGGCATAACAGTCAGCCTGCAGCTCAACAAGAACCTGCAGTCCGTTGGCGTCTTCCTGACTGACACGGGACTTCAGCCGCTGCACCCGATCGAGAATGCCGATCACCTGTTGTACGTGGTGTCCAACTTCATGACCGATGACGTAGGCCTGGGCGAAGTCGCCCAGTGCGCCCATGCGGCCGAGTTCCCTGAAGAAGGAGAGGTCGAGATAGAGTCGTTTGTCGCCCGTACAATAAAACAGCCCTGCGGCGGCACTGCCTAAGCCACAGGCCGTTTCGATAGATTCCTCATATAGCACGAGCTCCGGTTCCGGATACGGACTGCTCGCCGCCTTGAACAACTTGCCCCACGTTTCTTCCGTATCTTCCAGCACGACACCCATCAACGCGGCGTGTTCGTCCGTTTCGGCAGGAGCGCGAGGCTCCGCCCGTGGTGCCTCCTCGTAGCCGCTCGCGGAACCAGCCGGATCGCCTCCCAAAGCGATAGCCAGTAGCTGCATGGGATCGGCGCCCATGAAGAACATGATGACAAGGATGACGATGCCAAGGATGCCGATACCACCGCCGGTCTTTGCAGTGCACCGGCCAAGGCCGGAAGATGCTCCCCGGCCGCACATGTCGATCACGTTGTCGCTTCTCTTTCTGCCACGCCAGTCAACCATCAGTCGAGCTCCGTCGGGCTGTTCATCATCTGATCCACAAAGCAGGTTGAAATGCCGAGACCGTGGGCGATGTCGATGAGGACGCGTCGTTCGCTCTCGGGGGGTGGGCTATTAGCCCTCGCGATCACGATGAGGTCGCGCAGAACCTGCATGCGTTGCGGCAGGCTCGTCTGCTGGCGAACCTGACGGGTTGTTTCCGGTAGTTCGCTCTGAATCATCTTCACGTCAAGACGGTCAGAAAAAGCACGCGCACCAAAGAACTTTTCGAACGCATCGATCTCCGCGGCTTCAATGTGGTTATCGGCGCAGGCAATGGTCAACGCGCCAGCGAACAGCAACCGCCGCATGGCCTCCGCGATGGGTGTCCTCGCTTCCAGATAGGAGGGCTCCATCAGGCTCATCAGTTCGTGCACGCCGAGTTCGAGCTGATCGACTGAGCGACCATCGGGACGCGCCAGAACCGAGTCGTCGGAGAGCGCGAGTGCCTTTACCCGTAACGGACTGAACGGGTGCGTGAGGAACCAGTCTTCGGTGGGTGTGCTCTGTCCAGGTTCGGCACGCTTGAGCTGCATCTCATCGACCTGCTTGAGGAAATCCGCGAGTGAAAAGCGCGCATAACCACCGGACAGACCTGAAGCCAGTTTGAAGAGTGCGTAGGCAACGGACTCGATGTCACGGGCACAGTAGGCGCCGGCCCGGTCAGCGGAGATCTCCGCATATCGCGACCAGCTTGTGAGGGAGAGTGCGAGCCGCGGATCCGGACGCTGTTGCCCACGAAGGACAAAACCGATGGGAATGTCGTGATGATGGAACAGATGGTGTCCCAGCTCATGGCCCGTTACGAAGCGGATCTCTGCAGGCGAAAAAGCTTCGAGTAAGGAGGACGAGAACATGATGAAAAGGCGCCCGGCTTGGGGTTTGACGCAGGCGGCGTTGAATGCAGGGCTCGGGAACACATAGAGTTCGAGCGGTATGTCTAGACCGAGGGCTTCGCCGCGGGTTGCCGCGGTTTTGTGCAGATCAGCGGCCATCGACGCGGACAGACGCACCGAAGTGTTGAGCAGCTGGCGCCGGACGCCGAGATTGCCTCGCGCTTCATGTCGCGCGATTTCTTCATTGACGCGTTTGACGTCGGGATCGTTCAGGAGCTACTGGTGCAGATCGCGATCCTGGCTTGAGCGCAGCGATTCGATGTGCATGGACGTCTTTACCTTCTCCTTGCGCGGTCTGATGCTGCGCTGGGTCTGAGGCTACACGCTTGTGCGGAGGGTTGTCCGCCGCACCGGCAGGTAGCATTCTGGTTCCCCTGGCGCCTTACACAGGTTTTACGAGGTCACCATGCCATTCGCTGAGTCCCATGATGCTCATTCCACGCGTATCTGGTTCGAGAGCCATGGTGAAGGGCCGGCAATCCTGTTTGCGCATGGCGCCGGTGGCAATGCAGCGATCTGGTATCAGCAGGTTGCCTTCTTTGCAGCCCGCGGGTTTCGCTGCATCACCTTTGACCATCGCACCTTTGCACGCAGCCCGGCACCGGCTGAGTCCATATCAACGCCACAATTCCGGGATGACGCGCTGGCGGTACTGGATGCCGCTGGCGTCGACAAGGCGCATATGGTCGGCCAGTCCATGGGCGGATTTACAGTTCTGCGTCTCGCACTCGATGCACCAGATCGGGTGCTTTCGCTGACCTTCTCAGCTACGCCAGGCGGGCTTCCCAATCCGGCACCGACGGATGCTGTGGCCAATCTGACACGCACGGACGAAAATGCGGGGAGTGGCATCCTGCGGACCATGTCGAAGAAAAGTGCTGGCAATGCGCCATTGCTGCAGCTTTATCAGGCGGTCGCAGGCTTCAATCTCGACTTCCGCATGACATCACTGCGCGCGCTCGCCAAAAGTCCGGTTTCTCTGGAAGAAGCCGCCGGGCTCAAATGTCCGGTGCTCTTTGTTGCCGGGCGAGAGGATCCACTCTTCCCGGCGGAGCTGCTTGCCGGTTACGTTCCGCACATACCCGGCGCCAGGCTGCTGGTGATCGAAGAGGCCGGACACTCGCCTTATTTTGAGCAACCGGAGGCGTTCAACTTCGAACTGCTGAATCAGATTCAGCGCATTGGTCGTTAGCGAACGTCCCGTTACCGAACGATTTTTACCCAACACACGCAGGAGATTCCGGATGATCGATGTGCACTACTGGCCGACGCCCAATGGATGGAAGGTCACCATCATGTTGGAAGAGTGTGGTCTTCCGTACCAGTGTCTGCCGGTGGACATTGGTGGCGGTGACCAGTTCAAGGCCGGGTTTCTGCGCATCAGCCCCAACAATCGCATGCCGGCGATCGTGGATCACGCTCCAGCCGACGGTGGCGCCCCGATCAGCATTTTCGAGTCCGGGGCCATTCTTGAATATCTGGGAGACAAGACTGGTAAATTCCTGCCAGCCGACGCGCGAGGTCGATCCCGGGTTCTGCAGTGGGTGCACTGGCAGATGGCCAATCTAGGGCCGATGATGGGTAATGCCAATCATTTCAAGAACTACGGCAAGAACCTCACTGACGATCCGAAACAACTTGAGTACGGCACACGCCGTTTTGTCGGTGAGGTGGATCGACTCTGTGGTGTGATGGATGCACAGCTCGGGGTACACCCGTTTCTCGCAGGTGGTGAGTATTCCATTGCCGATATCATCACGTGGCCGTGGGCCATGCTGCTCGGACGACTGATCGATCCGGGTGTGTGGATCACTTATCCGAACGTCAAACGCTGGGTTGATGAGGTCGGAGCGCGTCCTGCCGTGGAAGCGGGTTTTCGCAAACACCGCGAGTGGGGCCAACAGGAACGTTCAGCGGCGGAAGAGGCAAGGCGTCGAGAGCTGCTCTTCAACCAGACCAATGAAAAGGTACGTTCTGCTCGGGAGGCTGCGGCGCGGGGTGATGCGAGCTGAGCCTCTGTACTTTCTAGACTTTCTAGTCTTTCTAGACTTTATAGGCGGTTCGGTCCGGAAGAACTCCCGCGGGCATCCGGGAGCGTTGGGGGAGGGATCGAAGTGCCCGCGGGAGTTGTTCGGCGAAGTTTCGGTGTGTCAGGACTTCGAACCGCTTCTAGCAGCATCTCCGGCGACTTCCTGCACAGTATTGCCCGCTGTATAGGAAAGCATCGGGTTGTTGATGACCTTCACCAGATCACTCTCGACATCGCGCACACAGGCGCGGGTATCTGCCATGGAGCGGCTGACGAAATAACTCGGGCAATGCGACTTCGCGGTTGGAACGATGCGCTCATGCAGCGCTTCTACCGCAGCCGGGCTGCTGAAATCGCTGGTGGAGTAGACGAGGTTGTAGTCGACCGCGTTCCCTTCTGCTGCCTCAGCGACCACCGGCGATCCGATGACAACAGCCAGGCTGAAAAGCACTGTGGTGATTCGCTTCATGATTCCTCTTCTCCTGTCCCGAGACCGGCGTGATTGCTTGCAGTTGACTATCCTGAGCAGTCCAATGGTAGGGCACTATGCGACGTTTTCTCGGAGCGGTGTGCGTCAGGTCTGCAAACCGGCTCATTCAGTCGCGCTGTGCGTACTGCTGTATTGCTCTTGGTTCTCTAGATGCGGTCACGAGGACAATGGTTGCAGGCGGTGGCTATTTTTTTACAGGAGAAGAAAAGAGCGCTTCGAGAGCTGCTTTGGCTGCGTCTTCCCGGCTGACGGATGGGGCTGTGGTGTCTTCGGACGAGGCCTGGGTAGTGGCGTCATCGCTGCCACCAAACAGCGCGTCCAGCCGGGATTTCGCAGCCTGTGCCTCGCGGCTGCGCTTGTCGACAAACGCATCGAGTCGCGGTTTGAAGTACTCGCAGAAGTTGGCGCTCTCGCGACGTGTCGGCGGATCAGCGCGCTCGTCCTCACACTGATCCGTGACGTCCGGGTTGTACCAGCGACACATCCGGCAGCTGTGTAATGCCTCGAAGCATTTTGGGCACTGGGCGTGTCGGCTCACCGGCCGGGGGATCTGCTCGAGATCCTGTCCGCAGTTCCAGCAAACGAAACTCATGGGTGCAGTCCTGTGGTCGCAGTGGGCGGAAATCATCGCGGTTTGTGTGCCGAAATTCATGTGCGGCGAAATTCATCGAAGCGCGCGTGCAGGTACGAATGACCGCTGATGTCGGTTATTTGCGACCTCGTTCGTTCCTGTATAACCCTACCCCTGAAACAGGAGAAACAAATGTCGGACGTAAAGGTGAACTGGTTTGAGATCCCGGTTGCTGATGTGCAACGGTCACAGGCGTTTTTCGAATCCCTGCCGGATCGCAAGCTGGGTGAGATTGATGGTCCTGACGGCAAGATGCGGGTGTTCATGTCGGCCAATGGACCGGAAGGCACCATCTTCAAGAGTGATCGCGCACCTGGCGCCGATGGTGTGCTGATCTATCTGCACTACCCGGATATTGATGGCGCGCTGTCCCGCTGCAGCCGGGCTAGCGGAAAGATCCAGGAAGCCAAGCGATCGATTGGTCCATTTGGACATATCGCAGTGGTCAAGGATCCGGACGGAAACCGCATCGGTTTGCATTTCGGCGGCTGATTACCATCCAGGAATCGTGCCAGACAAGCGTCTGGCACGAGATGGATTTTTTTGCGAAGGTACGTGCTACCAGGGATGAACAACCACGGGCATGGTGGCGTAGCCCTTCACGAAGCTCGATTGGATCCGCTCGATGTCGCCAACGATTTCGATCTGGCGAAAGCGCTTCATGATCTCCTCCCAAAGGATCCTGAGCTGCATTTCCGCGAGGCGGTTACCCATGCAGCGATGCACACCGAATCCGAATGAGAGGTGATGACGCGCATTCGGGCGATCAATCCAGAATCGGTCCGGATTCGGTATTTCGTCCGCATCACGGTTGCCGGATACATACCACATCGCCACCTTGTCCCCCTCTCGAATGGTCTTGTCGCGGATCCTGATGTCCCGGTTTGCGGTGCGACGCATATAGGCGAGCGGTGTTTGCCAACGGATGATCTCCGGCACCATGTTCGGGATGAGGCCGGGATTGGCGCGGAGCTTGTCGTACTCTCCCGGGTTCTGGTTGAGCGCGTACACGCCACCGGAGATGGAGTTCCGTGTCGTATCGTTGCCTCCGACGATGAGCAGGATCAGGTTGCCGAGGAATTCCATCGGTGGCATGTCCCTGGTGTCCTGACCGTGCGCGAGCATCGATAACAGATCCGGCTTGGGTGGCTCGTTGATGCGCCGATTGCGCAGTTCGGTGAAGTACTCCAGGCACTCGAGAAGCGCCTTGCGGCGCGCCGGTTCCGGGGTGGGGCCGCCGGAGAGTTCACCCGAAGTCGCCATGTCAGACCAGTAGGTCAGCTTGCGCCGCTCTTCGAACGGAAAATCGAAAATCGTCGCCAGCATCTGCGTGGTGAGTTCAATGCTGACGCGGTCGACCCAGTCGAATGTTTCACCAGCGGGCAGGCTGTCGAGGATCCGGACGGCACGGGCACGGATGGTGCTCTCCAGTTTGGCGAGGTTCATGGGTGCCACCACGCCTTGCACCGTCTTGCGTTGCACGTCGTGTTTGGGCGGATCCATGGCAATGAAGTTGAAGGTCTCGAAGTCCTTCGGCCGGTCGGCGAGGGTGATTCCCGGTGCTGATATAAAATCCTGGTGGTTTTTTTCGATCTCCATGATGTCGCGGAACGTGGTGATCGACCAATAAGGCCCGAAAATACTCTGGCCGCAGAAATGGACTGGATCCTCACGGCGCAGACGCGCAAACCATTCCCAATGGCTGTCCGTCCGGAACAGTTCTGCCTGGCTGACATCAAAGCTGGCAAGGGGCAGGGTGCTGATTTCTTCGGCGGTGCGCAGGACGGGCACTGACATGGACTCTCTCCGGTGGGCCTGAATAGATCGGTCTTGAAGGCATTCTCCACACATCGGCGCAGCGCGCCAATCCAGTTCGTGAGCGGGTTTACGAGCCGTTGGTCAGGAGGGCTCTCGGTTATACTCCGGGCAGATATTCGCAGGATATGTCCATGAGTGAAGCAGAAGAGCTAGCCCCGCAGTGGCACGTCACACGTCTGGCCGGAGCGCTGGGAGCAGAGGTCCGCGGCGTTGATCTGGGTCGGGCCGACGCGTCGACAACACGGGCCATCAGTTCGCTGCTGACGGAACATCTGGTGCTGTTTTTTCCGGGACAGAATCTCACTGTTGCGCAGCATGTGGCACTGGGTCGCCACTTCGGACCACTGGAAGGGCACCCCCACCTCAAGAATGCCTACATGGATCATCCGGAGATTTTTGAACTGGCAGCCACCAAGGGTGGTATTGCCGATGAATGGCATACCGACATCACGTTCCAGGAATCTCCGGCGTTGATGTCGATTCTGCACATGGTGCGTTGTCCCCCGGTTGGCGGGGATACTATGTGGGCGAGCCTCTATGCTGCGTATGAAGGCTTATCAGAACCAATGCAGGCGCTCTGCGACGGATTGACCGCGCTGCACGACGCCACCCCGCACAATCATCCAGAGCGGATGGCGGCTCATCCCGTGGTTCGGGTCCATCCGGTTACCGGACGCAAGGCGCTCTACGTCAATGAACACTTCACCCGGCGCATCATGGAAATGAACGCCACGGAAAGTGACATGCTGCTGCGCTATCTCACGGCGTGGGTACAGAACCCGCGATTCACTGTGCGGTATCGATGGTCAGAAGGCACGATCTGTATGTGGGACAACCGTTGCACGCAGCACTTCGTGCTCAATGATTTTGAAGGGGAGCGCATCATCCAGCGGGTCACCGTCATGGGTGATCATGTGGATCGTGCCGCGCCAGCCCGCTGGCAGCCGTGGGTGCGACCGGGACCGCTCTCGGCGACCAGCCGACATGACCGGCAACTGCACTTCTTTGTGAATGCACAGGCTGGTTCCTGATAGGGACCGTCCGCGTGCAGCGTTGAGATTCCGTTAGTCCTTCGGGGTGATGCTCTCGTTGGCCGCTGCCGGCTCGGCTGACCACCACCACATGGGTGGCAGCGGCTGCGCATCCGGCCACTCTTGGTCAAGCGTCTCTGCATCATAGAGCACACCGCCTTTCATCACGCGGTTCAGCCGGGTGGTATGGCGCAGATCGTCGAGCGGGTTGGCATCGAGAATGACGATGTCGGCCAGTTTGCCTGGCGCAAGCGTGCCGAGGTCCTCGCTGATGCCGATCATCTCAGCGGCCATTCGAGTGGCCGAAGTCAGCACCTGCAAATTGGTCATGCCACCACTGCCAAGGGCACGCATTTCCCAGTGAAAGCCGAGACCCTGCAGCTGGCCATGCGCACCAACACCAACCAGTCCACCTGCAGCAACGATCTTCCGTGCCTGCGCGGCCAGCGGTGTGAACACATGTTCACGGTCGTGCGCCCAGGGGCGCCGTAACGAGCGTGACATGAGCTCCGTCCACGGTGTGAAACGAGCGAGCTTCGGATCATCGAGCGGTGATTCGCGGGTGAAGAACCAGCCTTCGCCCCAGTGTCCGCCATAACTCACGAGCAACGTCGGCGTGTAGGCGATTTTGGAACTGGCGACCAGATGTACGACATCGTCGTACAGGTCGAGCAGTGGAAAGTTGTGTTCATTACCTGAAAAGCCATCGATGACGTGGGTGAGATTCAGTTTCATGTCGAGCCCACCTTCCGTGGTCGGCATGAGTTTCAGCTTTTTGGCCGCTGCGGCGAGCCACTGGCGTTGTTGGCGATTGCCCGAGATGTAGGCCTTCAGATTGTGTACGCCGTAGTGATCGCCATAGCGGCGGAGGATGTGTTCGGCGTGGGTGGCGGACTTGAAGGCATTGTTGCTGAAGACTCCGGGGCCGGTGGAGAGTGTTCTTGGACCGGTGACCAGTCCTGCATCCACCATGTCCTGGTAGGTCAGGATGTCCGCTGTTGACGGCTGGACATCGATCCCGGTGGTGACGCCATAAGCGAGATTGGCGAGCAGTGAAGGGTTGTGACGATCGAATACCCCGCGCAGCAGTCGATAGTGTGCGTGGGTATCGATGAACCCCGGCATCACGATCCGGCCTTCGAGGTCGATCTGCCTAGTCCCTTTGGGAATGATCAGGCTATCGCGGCTACCGACCGCGTTGATCCGATCGCCTGTCACGATAACCACACCATCGGACATGGGCGGTTGGTCTGGCTCCATGGTCAGCATCGTGGCGTTCACCAGCGCAATACTGTCTTCTGGAACATAACGCGGCTTCCAGATATCAATGTCGAGGTGGCGTACAGATGCATGCGCTTCCGCGGGTGTGTGTGCCTCCTTGTCAGCCTCCGCTTCCGCTGCTGCGGGCGTTGCACTTTCGGTTGTAGTCTTGGCTGCCGGTGGGCTCTTATTGTCGCGATAGTCGATTGAGCCCAGATCACGAGAATGCCAGCGCGCACCAGTGGTCCAGTAGATCGATTGACCGTCCAGCGACCACGCGGCTGCATCGGCGCCGACGTCGGTCAATCGGACCTGCGGGAGCGACGGGGTGGTGAGTGACTGCACGACATCGCCGTAAGCGTTTCCGAGCCGCTGAATCACGTAGAGCTGATTGGCGTGGTGAACGAGAAAGTGCCTGCCATCCGGCGCGATGTGCGCGCTTTCCGGAGCAATTTCCTCTTCGGCGACATAAGCACCCGGCCCCTTTACCTGGAGGTGGGTACGCCGATCCGTGCCATCGAGTCGCATCGAAATCAGTGATCCTGAGCCGGTACGGGCAAAGGGACCCGGTGAGGCGTAGAGGTAAACCCGATCGGATTCCGGTCCGAAGTGAGGAGCGGTCAAACCGGTCGCAGGTGCGATGACCGTCGACGCGCCACCATTGGCGGGCAAGCGGACGAGGTCCGCCCCACCGACTTGACCGAAATCGTTTTCCCTGACACGCCGCTCCTGGCCCGATCCGCGCAGAGCGATGATCCAGCGGCCGTCATTGCTGAAAATCGGGTCAGAGTAAAACGCGGCATGGCGTGTCAGTTGTGCCGGTGAGCCTCCCCCGGCTGGAACTTTCCAGAGGTGTCCGCCGCTTTGATCCCAGGTGGTGTAGACGATGTTTCGCCCGTCGGTGGACCAGGTGGGTTGAAACGCCAGTTCACCCTCCGCCGAGATGACCTTACCGGTGTTTTTGACAAGATCGTGCACGTGAAGTTCGCCGAAGGCCGAAAAAGCCAGACGTTTTCCATCTGGCGCGAGGGTCGGATGCATGAGTACCCGAGCCTTCACCGGCCCGACACCAATGCGCCACGGGAAGTGCAGACGGGTGCCAAGTTCCTGCTCAACAGCGAATTCGAAGGGAATTGGGGTGGATCCACCGGACTCCGCGTCTATCCGGTGCACTTGTCCCGCACGGCTGGTAAACAGAAACCGGCCGTCAGCAGAAAAATCATAGGCTGGCATAAGGTCGCGAGTGAACCGGCTCTCCTGTTCATCGTGTTCTACCGGCCAGATCAGCCAGCGATCCTCGCCTGAATCAAGGTTTCGAATACGCAGCCCGGTCTCGTGGCGATGCCGGGTGGCATAAACGAGCCTTTTGCCGTCAGGGGAGATTGCCGGGCGCATTGCACTGCCCGGTGCCTGGGTCAACACATCTTCGCGACCCTCTTGCAGGTCGCGACGGGCAATCTGCCAGATGGGCAGGGTCAAGTTGTAGGCAAAACCACCGATCCGACGCGCGTAATAAACATAACGTCCATCCCCTGAATAAACGGCGCCCAGGGCATTGTGGCGCTCATCGATGGGCGTAGCCCGGTTCGATTTTGAGGTGGTGATCTGCACGCCCTTGCCACCTTCCAATGGATAGGCCCAGAGCTCAAACGTACGAAGTCCCCACGTGGTACGAGAGACGATCAGGTGGTTGCCATCCGGGGAAAAAGCAGGTGAAGCAAATTCCACCTCTCCCTTTTCCTGGGTGATCTGGCTTGGTTCGCTGCCATCGGCGTTGGCAACCCACAGGTTTTCGACACCAGACCGGTCGCTGATGAATGCGATCGATGAACCATCAGGTGACCATATGGGCTGGCTGTCGAACGCCATGCCCGATGTGATGCGTGTCGTCTTACCGCCTTCAGCAGATCCCGTATAGAGATCACCAAGCACATCCATCAGCAGGCGTGTCCCGTCGGGGTGAACGTCGATGGATAACCAGCTTGCGGTTCGCGTGGTGAAGGCAACGGTGCGTTCACCCTTGAGCGGTAGCCCTTCAGCCGCGGTGCTGGCGAGTGGCCACACCAGACAGAAAAACACGCAAAAACGCAGGTGAAACGCCGGGTTCATCTGTGTACACCTGAACTGTCGGAAGTGCAACATGGTAGCATGCAGACGAATGCGAACTGGTGACCTTGAAGTGATGAACTCAAGCCCCGACTACGATTCAGCCAATATCTTCGCGAAGATCCTTCGTGGCGAAGCGCCGTGTTACAAGGTGTTTGAAGATGAGCGCACGTTCGCCTTCCTCGATATCATGCCGCAGGCGGAGGGCCATACACTCGTGATACCAAAGTTTGGAGCCGCGGATGTGTTCAGGCTGCCGTCTGAGGATCTGGCGGCAACCATCATCACCACACAACGTGTTGCGGGAGCCGTAAAAAAAGCCTTCGCTGCCCCCGGGGTGATGATTGCCCAGTTAAACGGTTCGGCTGCAGGACAGACGGTCTTTCATCTGCACTTCCACATCCTGCCGCGTTTCAATGGCATTGATATGCGCATGCATGCGCGTGGCATGGCGGATTGCGAAACACTGGCAGCACATGCAGAACGCATCAAGGCAGTTTTGTGAACCACGGATTCTGACAGTTAGTTTTCGCCTTTCTCCCTGCCCGGGCTTGATCAACGCAGCACGACACAACCTTGGGTGCGAATGCACCTGCGAACCACCTGTTTGTGTTTGTAAAGCCCGCGACGATTTCGCGTAGCGCCGCCTATCGCACCACCCGCTGCGCGACGCACAGTCTGACTGCCGACAGTGAGCTGCTTCCTGTAGCGAACAGTTTCTGAAAGACGGCACGCCGATTCTCCTGTTCGATGTACAGCGGATAGCAGTTTTCAGGCTATTGGCAAGCCCAGGGAGGTTCACCTAAGATCGGATGCGCCGGTCAAGAATTACCGCCAATAACAACAACATAAAAAACAAACCTAACGTTTTTTGCGAGCAATCGGCTACTCAGCAGTCGCCAGGAGTCGAATCGGCTTGCGAACAGTTAGGCGTGACAGGAGTGGCACGGTGCACCCTGTCCAGTCTTGGGGGATAAGCCATGCAGGCACGGACACTGTGTGCGATTCTGTTCGTCGTTGCGGGCATCGTGCTCGCCTCCTCAGCAAAGTCCAGTGAAGTTCTCAAATGGGTTGACGCCAATGGCGGGACCCACTTCGGGGATCGTAATGCAGCCCCGGACTCTGGCGCTGCGGTCATCAAACTCCGGAGAGCCAACGGCATGGACGCACCGGACACTGCGGTGCTCGATCAGGGTGCAAATACGGCTCAGTTCGTGACGCTCAATCGACCGCAGGTGCAGAACAAACGCGGCTGGCGCGGCTACGAAGAGAACATGGCTCGCAACAAGAGCAGGGGTGTACGCCGAAACGCCAAATATCAAACGTGCCGATGACGTAAGGGGTACTTGCCTTGTGGTGGGTGGTCATTCCAGCCGCCGCAGATAGGCGTTCCCGCCGATGCCCCTGATCTGTTTCAGGATCCAGCGTTGGCGATTCAGTACTTTTGGTCCGGGTGCATCGACCCGATAGACGCCTGGGTTGGGTAGAACTGCCGCCAATAGGGCCGATCTTTCCGCAGAGAGTCGTTCTGCGCTGGTGTTGAAAAAGCGGCGGCTTGCGGCTTCCACTCCAAAGACGCCCGGGCCGAACTCGGCGATATTCAGATACACCTCCAGAATTCTCGTCTTCGGCCAGAGCCATTCGATCCAGAGCGTAAGCCAGGCTTCGAGTCCTTTGCGTACCCAGCTTTGACCGCTCCACAGAAAAAGATTTTTCGCAGTTTGTTGCGTGAGGGTGCTGGCCCCGCGTGTCGAAGTCCCATCCAGCCTCGCGGATACGGCGTTGCCGATTTCGATCAGATCGAACCCACCGTGATCAGCAAAACGCTGGTCCTCCGCGGCGATGACAGCCAACTGAATATCCGGATCGATGCCCGCGAGATCACGCCATTCGTAACGAAACCGATATCCGGGTTCATCCTCGAGCGCGGCTTCCCAACGGTCTGCGAGCATAAACAGGGTGGTCGGCGGATCCACCCACCGCAGCGCGATGATCGGTACGACGGTGAGGATCAGCACGCAGAGGGTGAGCTGGATCAACAAGTTCCGTATCCGGCGGAAGAGCCGTGCCCGGTTGATCATCTCGGCGGATTCCAGTGTCTCGTCGAATCAATCCGTTGCTGCGGTATTTGAAACTCACTCTGACATCGTCTGTATCTGCCGGCCTTCCGTTTTCGGCTCCTGACATGGCTTATCACCACGTCGATCTGCCTGTAGCGCTGTTGTCTGCGGTTGGCATGCTTGTCAATGAAGAAGGTATCGACGCGCTTACACTGCGTGGGACGGCGCGACGCGCGGGTGTTTCCCATGGTGCACCTGCCCATCACTTTGGTGACAAGCGCGGCATGCTGACGGCGTTTGCAAAGCAGGCGGCGGTCCATCTTGAGCGATGCGTCCAGAATGCCCTCAACTCGGCGGACAGGACGAGTGCTGAAGCAGACCTGACGGCGATCGGTCTCGGCTTTCTCGAGTTTTCCATCATCCATCCCGCGCACTTTCTGGTCGTGAGCCGCGATGAACTGCTCGACATGTCCGATGTCGCTCTGATCGCTGCGCGGCATCGTGGAGTGAAGCTAGTGCAAGGTGTTTTCGCAGATCCGATCGAATGCGGGCGGTTGCCGGCGGAAGACCGCGACGCGGTGGTCCTTGCGTACTGGGCACTGGTGACCGGCCTGTCTTCACTGAGTGATGGTCTCTCGATGTCGACCCTCACCCCAGGGCAGCGTCGCGCGCGGGCACATACCGCGCTGGAACTCTTTTCTCGACGTCTTACGCGCTGATCCGACCGTTTGCTGCACACCGCTGTCGAGCTGGCTTTAGGAGTCTTTGCGTGGCGGACCCGCCTGCGTAAAGCGGGTTCCCGGTGGATCAATGGCCCAATCCGGCGCTTGTGCCCAAGTGTCACCAAACACCAGTTCGCTCATGGGTCTGCGGCGAACGGGGCCGTGGTGGCCCATCGGACGGCCGAGGGTTACCGTACAGGCGATTCGAGCCGTGTCTGGTATCGCGAGCAAAGTACGAAGTTCCTGGTCAACGGCGCCATGAAACCCGGTGATCACACCGCCATACCCAAGCCCTCTGGCAGCAAGCAACAGGTTCTGTACTGCGGGATACATCGACGCGCCTTCAAGCGGGTTAGGCACCCGATACGGCACGAAACACGGCAGGATCAGACACGGCACACTTTCGAAGTGATCCACATAAGATTGCATGACCCCGGCCATGCGCGACTTCGGTGAATCCGGATCCGCCCCGGAACCTTTGTCGTACTGATCCGTTTCCCGTTTTGCGTTCCACACCGCCCGGGCGCCACGCGCGATGAGCGCCTTGGCCTCCGCCGCCTTCTCACCCCGCGTCAAAACAAGGAAACGAAACGGTTGCCGGTTCGAACCTGAAGGTGCCCGGGTCGCCGCAAACAGGATGTCGCGGAGGGCGACGTCGGGCACCGGCTCTGCAAGGTAACGTCGAATCGCCCGTGTTGTGGTCAGCCCTTCCAATAGACCCACGGTGTCGGCAGCAAGCGGTCGATCACCTAGAAGTAGTGCTTCATTCATCGCAGTGTTAGGTTTGACGAAACGTTGCAACGATACGGGGATATGGTGGTCGATACGAGTCTCTTTGATCTGACAGGGCGGGTGGCACTCTTGACCGGTGCATCCAAGGGCATGGGTCAGGCGATGGCCGAAGGTCTCGCGGAGCACGGTGCGCGCGTGGTGATTTCCAGCCGCAAACAGGATGCCTGCGAGGCCGTTGCCGCTGAAATCAACAAACGATTCGGAGCGGGCCGTGCAGTCGCGATCGCCTGCAACGCCGGTTACAAGGAACAGCTCCAGAATCTGGTCGACCGCACTCACGATGCACTCGGAGCCATCGAAATACTGGTTGGCAATGCAGGCGTCAATCCGTTCTATGGACCCATGTCCAAGATTCCCGACGATGCGTTTGACAAGATCCTTAACACCAATGTGAAGGCGAACCACTGGCTCTGCCAGATGGTGGCACCCGACATGATCGCCAAGGGGCGGGGTTCGATCATGATCACCTCGAGTACCGGTGCGTTCTCGGCGTCGGAAACGCTTGGAACCTACAACATCTCGAAACTCGCTGATATCGCGTTGATCCGCAACCTGGCACTGGAACTGGGGCCGAAAGGTGTTCGCGTCAATGCGATCTGCCCTGGGCTTATCCGCACGGACTTTGCCCGCGCCCTTTGGGATAACCCGGAGGCAGCAAAGCGAACTCGAGAACAGGTGCCGCTGCGAAGGTTCGGAGAAGCGTCCGACCTCAAGGGTCTCGCCGTGTTTCTGGCTTCTGATGCCGCGGCCTACATCACCGGTCAGGCGATGACAGTGTGCGGCGGTGCTCACATGTGGAGCTGATGGTCGGAAGTTTCAGCGATGCGCGAGGCTCGCGATACGGCTGGAATCGCCGCTCGTTGACAGGAGTCGCAGGCCGAGGGCGATGGCCACGAGACCCAGCCCCACGGTAAGCCCCGCCCAATAACCAAATACGCCGAGGGGCGCTGTTCCAGTCAGCCCTTCGGCAAGACCTTCGGCGAGCCCAAAACCGAGCGGCAAGGCAATCAGCCAGTAGCCGATTAGAGCGATCACCATAGGCATGGTCGTGTCCTTGTAACCCCGCAGCGTTCCCGCTGCAACCGCCTGGGTATCGTCAGCAAGTTGGTAGAACGCGATGAAGATGAGCAGCGTTGCGGCCATCACCTTCACTTCGATGTCGTCGGTGTAGACGCTCACGAGCAGGTTTCGGCCCAGGAACAGGAGGATTCCCGCCACCACCGCGTAGACAAAGGCAAATCGCCAGGCGGTTAGTGCCGAAAAACGCGCAGCCAGGGAGTCTCCAGCGCCAACATGAAATCCAACACGGATACCCGCAGCCGCTCCCAGCGCTGAAGGCAGAACAAACGTCATCCAGTTGAGATTGCCGGCAATGGAGTGCGCTGCCAGTTCGATCACCCCCATGCGTCCGATCAGGAAACCGACCAGGGAGAAAATTGTCATCTCGACGAAGAACGTGAGACCAATGGGAATGCCGATTCGCAGGAGTCTGTTGATCTCAGCGAAATCCGGCGGCGAAAATCGTGCAAAGACATCCGTGGCATGGAACCAGTGTCGACGGGTGACGAACAACATCGCGATGAGCTCCACCCAGAACACGATGGCGGTTGCCCAACCGGCACCGATACCACCGAGTTCAGGAAATCCCCACACGCCGAAGATGAAGGCATAGTTGAGTAGCGCATTGAGTGGAATGACGGAACCGGTGATCCACATCGGCGGCAAGGTGTGGCCAAGACCTTCACTGACCTGCCGCAGTGCCATGTAAAGCAGTACAGGTGGCATGCCGAAACACACCGCCTTGAGGTAACCGGAGGCGATGCTGGTCACTGCCGGGTCGATGCCGGAGGCTTCGAAAACCAGCCGGCTATTCCAGAGGATGGTGATCATGATGACCGAGCTCGGGATGACCACCCAAAGCCCCTGACGAATCCGCTCTCCTGCGGCGTG
>VGVE01000037.1 GCA_016874135.1 Gammaproteobacteria bacterium
ACATCTCGCCAATCAAACTGACCCTCAAACTGCCCGGAGTTCAACATGACCGCAACCGCCACCGCTCTGCTCGGCTTTGCCGGCTGGAGCCTGTTGCTGGTGTTCAGCATCGCGCTGTACCGCTCGTGGATTGGCCTCTCGCAAAAGAAAGCACTGAACTCGTTCAGCGCTACGGGAGACGATTTGCCGCCATTCGGCATGCGCCTTACCCGCGTGCACGCCAACACCTATGAGTTCCTGCCCGTCGCGGGTGTGGTCATGCTCTACGCGATCGCCACCGACAACACCTCGATCACCGACCCGCTTGCTCACGTGTTCCTCGTCGCCCGTCTCGCGCAGTCTGTCATACACCTGTCCTCCACCAGTGTGCCCGCAGTGTTGCTGCGGTTCGTGTCCTTCGCGGCGCAGGTGCTGATCGTGGCGTCGTGGATATTCCAGATGATCTGACACCCGGGCGGAGGGGCGAGGCTGACGACCGTCGAGGTGTCGGACTTCCCTACGTTGCCATGGACTTGGCCTACGAAACACCCGACGTGCCAGCTGACTCCCTACGCTCCGCCAGCTCTCTACGCAGCTCTGCGTGCCGCTTCGAGGTAATCGGATAACCCCAAACTAGAAGCAGCGCGATCACATACAACACCATAGGGCCGGCGGAATAGAATACCCGTAGGCCAAAGATCTCATCCGGGCTGTTGGAGCCTTTCGCTTCAAAGCCAATCCAGGCGAGCGTAGTGAAAGCCAGGCCCTGGCCCACCGCGGCAATGAACTTCACGGCAAGGGACCAGACCGCAAAGAAGAGCCCTGCGCGATCTTCGCCGCTCTCCACCGCATCGAGATCCACCACATCCGCCTTCATGGAGGCGGGCAGTGCCGACAGTGCACCGGACGCAATACCGGAAAGACCGAGGATCATCGTCATCAGCAAGAGGTCACCCTGCCCGACCAGCATGTAAGAAACAGTGACGATGGCCATCATCGTCATGCCGGTCATCCATGCGCGGTGTTTGTCGACCCGTCGGGCAAGTGCCGCCCACACGAGGATGCCGCATGCCACCGTGGGGTAGTAGATCAGCAGGATCTTGGGGCCTGAAGTGGTGTCGCCCACAACGTGCTGTATGAAGAACGGAAACATCGCGCCCTGCAGAACCGGGCCGAGGCCGACGATGGTGAACGCCGCCAACAGGCGCAAGAAGGGGGCATTGCCGGCCATGACCCGAATGCCACGCATCAGCGGCACCTGCTGCACATGGGCATCCATTTCCCGGTCGGGTACGTTGAGCGCCGCAAATGCCACCAATGCAGGCACTGCGAACAGGGTTACCACGGCAATGACGGCTAGCACTTCTCCGGGTTGGCCGCCGACCCCGAAAATCTCCTGGCGAATGGCCGGTATGAGCAGAAAGCTGAAAGAGCCCAGCGTTCCGACGATCGTGCGCCACGTGGTGATGCGCGTACGCTCGTGATAGTCCGGTGATAGTTCAGCGCCCCACGCGTAATAGGGAATATTGATCATCGAAAAGCCGAGCCAGAAGAGAATCAGCCAGCCTGCAAAGTAGGTCGCGGTGACCACATCCGGTGGAACAAAGAGATTCCAGCAGGCGAGTACAAACACCGGCGCACCGGCGATCACCCAGATCTTCCGCCTCCCGTAGCGAATGCGGGTGCGATCCGACATCAGGCCAACTGCCGGATCGATCAGGACATCGATCAAGCGCGCCACCATCATGATCAGGCCGATCTCGGCGAGATCCACACCCAACGAGGCGTAGTGGAAGCCAAGGAAAAGCGAGGTGGCATTCATCGCACCACCCACAGGGAACTCGATCAGCGCATAGGCAAGCAGGCGGCGCGTGGGTAACCGCGTGTGGGTCTGCGTACTGATAGTTCCGGCATAGGCCGTCGCCTCGGACATGGTTCTCCCCTTCCCGCCGATTCGAAGTGCGAAACCTTACCGGAGATACTGCAGCCTGTCCTTGCTGCCGAACGGACAAGTCTCAACGGTCCGTTTCACCGCTGTCTGTCGATAACCAGAATTTCCCGGGGAGCAAAAAGCAGGTGATGAGCGCCGGCCCATCGCAGCTCTGCTTCGGAACCATGCCCCCACACCACTCCTGCAGAGGTGAGCCCGCTGTGATGCGCAGCCTCGCTATCCACCGCCCGATCACCAATCATGATGGCGTGTTTCGGCACCACCCCGTCGTTGACGAGGTTGCCGAGATGTTCTGCCTTGGAAGCACCATCCTCGCCGCCACTCACGAAGCGGGAGTTACTTCGGAGCGCAAACATTGTGAGGATGCGCTCAGCAAAATCGACACGCTTCGATGTGCAGACGCCCATCGAGACGTCACGAGCATGCAGCGTCGCTAGAACATCAGCGATCCTGTCATACAGAACATTTTCCGCATACCCGACATCTGAGTAGCCTTCACGGTATTTCGCGACAAGCTCGCGCACGTGGGCAGCATCGGTGGACCCTGACAGTCGGGCAAACGTGTGATCAATCGGCGGGCCGATGCACTCGGAGATGCACTCCGGCGGCAGCTCTGGATAGCCGAAATAACTGAGTGAGTGGTTGATCGAACGCAACACACCCACCGCCGGGTCGCTGAGAGTGCCATCGAGGTCGAAGATGAGTAATGAAGGCATCTTCACCATACGGCTGAGTCGTGCCGCATTGAGCCGCAGCCAGCCTCCGGGAACAAGATGAACCTTCGACCGAACAGGCGTTAACTCCCGCTTTCATACCACCCGTACCCGCTTTCGTCGCAAGGTCCGTGAAACCCGGGTGAAGCTCGGGCAAACTGCCAGCAGCAATTCACCGGCCGTTCTTCCCATGCCTCGACCCTTGATCTTCATTTGCCTCACAGCGCTTCTGCCTGTGCTCGCTACAGCCCTCGCGCTCTGGCTGGGTGGGCCGAAGCAACCGGCGCCAATGACCAGCATCAGCTCACCCTTCAAGGACGTGGACTTCACGACCCTGCCTCCACTTCAGTCCATCTCTGCCCGGGATAAGAGTCCGCTCACCTATCGCGAGTACCTGCCGGTGGAGACGCTCAAGGCGGCCATGGTTGTTGTGCATGGTTCATCGGCCAGCAGCTCCAGCCTGCATCCGCTGGCACTCACGCTGGCAGCCGAAGGCTGGCAGGTGATCGCGGTTGACATTCGGGGTCACGGCGGCAGCGGAATCCGCGGGCGGGCTGACTACGTGGGCCAACTTGAACACGATCTGGAAGATCTGATGGCCTCACGACAGCGAACAACACCCACCGCAACACCCACCGCACCACCTACCGTACTGGCGGGTTTTTCTTCAGGTGGTGGATTTGCACTCAGGATCGCTGGAGGTTCGCGTCAAGATCTCTTCGATGGTTATCTGCTGCTCGCGCCTTTCCTCAGCCAGGATGCACCGACGTTTCGGCCGGACGCCGGTGGCTGGGTCAGTGTCGGTATCGGAAGGAATATCGCGCTCGCCATTCTCAATGGCTTCGGTATCCATCGTTTCAATGATCTTCCGGTGAATCTGTTCGCCATTGACCCGGATTCAGCCGAGCCGCTGACCGGTTCGTACAACTTTCCATTGGCAGACAACTTTCGCCCAGAGCGTGACTGGCAAGGCACGATACAACGAGCGGTGAGGCCCCTGCGTATACTCGTTGGAGTGGACGACGAGGCTTTTCGCGCGGATGAGTTTGCTGGTGCGTTCGAATCCGCCGGGAGGACGGCCGTGGTCACACTGGTACCCGGGATCGGCCACACGGCCTTGACCGTGAATCCGGAGGCGTTGGCCGTTATCGCGAGCAGTGCGGATGGACTGCTCGAGGACATCCGGGCTACAACGTTGCAGCCCTGAGTAAAACTAAAGGCAATTCCGCTGCGTTTACAGCATTACGTCGGTCCACAGACCAACTTCCGTACGTCCGCGGGGTGACAGCCGGTAGTGGCCGATGCGCACCCGTTCAAACCATCCGTAGTGATTGTCACGCAGGATTGTTCCGGCCCGGTCCACCCCCGCAGTTTCCCGAATCGCGCTGACCTTGAGATCAGCCACCGTCTCCAGAAGGCGGGCACAACGCAAGGCATCCTGCCGATAGGCAGTCAGCCGCTGCCCGGCCGCTGATCCGCCCTGCTCGGGATCTCCTACTCTTTCTGTGAATTCCTTGAGCAAACGCTCGCTGCGTCGAACACTCATGCGCGGTTTGTAAGGAACCGGGTCCACCACGGCTTCAACACGATTGCGAGCAGATACAGTCAATACGCCAAGGCCGAGGCGGCGGACCATGGCGACTACTTGTTTGCGCCGCGAACGCCAGGAGGCACTGTGGCCTTTGCCGGCCCGGAAGGCGATATAGACAGTGGGAGCCATAACCAGCCGGTCCACGGCCTGCAGGATGAGCGCGAGGGTTAGTTGTTCTTTCATCTCAACGATAACCGGTGGTTCATCACCACGCATGGCCATCACATCACAGGGCCCGATTTCTCCTTTGACCGTATAACCCTGCGCTTCAAGGAACGCCTTGACCGGGGGATAGAGTGCCGCTTCAGCCACTGTCCGCTCACTCTTTGAGAACGTTGCTTACGCTTTGATTGCAGCTATCGCGGCAGTAGACGATAGACCCAGACATCCGGCGGCGCATCCGCTCCACCCAGAACCCGCAGCGCATGCCGTCGCCCTGCATCGTCTTCTACCTTCTGCATACGCAGGTCATACAGCGAACCATTGATCTTCACCCGCACATCCGGGTTAGCGGCAACGGTCTTCGGCCAGTTCTTGGTTGGGGAGTTTGCACACGGGATGTAGAGGAACTCGCCATCGCGCCAGAGAATGGTCGTTACTGAGTGCGGGATACCATACCAGGGCCAGGTTTCCAGATGCACCTCGATGCGACCATCTACAGCGGCCATGGTGGCATCGCCATACACACCTGCGGGTGCAGCGAGGCCAAGCCCAGGTCGTCGATCAATCGGTTCGATTGCAACGGTACGCGCCAGGAGCCAGAAACCGGCCAGCAGGATTACTACGGTGATAACAAGACGGCCCACGATCAGTCCACCGCCGCGACCTGGCCACCATCAGCGGCCAGGTGTGTCGAGTTGATCCAAAGGCCCGCAGGGCTCGCTGTAAACACAATCACGCGTGCAATCTCCTCTCCGCTGCCAAGCCGGCCAAGCGGAATGGCCCGCTCCACCGCGGCATAGAACTTCGGGTTGTTCTGCTTCTGTTTGTCCCACGAGCCATCAGGAAACCACACCGCCCCGGGGGAAATCACATTCGCCCTGATGCCATCCTTGCCGTGCGCCTGGGCGAGTTCATTGGCATAGGTCCGCATCGCTGCCTTGGCCGCGCCATAGGCAGAGGGTGGCCGGCCGAAGTAGTACTTGCTGGCCATCGAGCCGACAAAAATGATGCTGGCGGAGCCACTCGCCTTGAGTGCGGGCAATGCCTCATCCACTGCACGCACACCGGCCATTACATCCACCTGAAAACTGCGCGCCCACGCGGCTTCGCTGTTGTCGCTGCCGAAACCGCTGGCGTTGTGGATGAGAATGTCGAGCCCACCCAGCGCGGCGATGGCTCCCCGCACAAAGGCACGGGTGGATTCCGCGTCGCCGAGATCAGCAGGTTCCGCATGAACCTTCACACCGGGTCGCACCGCCTGGATTTTGATGGCTGCATCGCGAACGCCGTCAGCGCCCCGTGCACAGAGCGCCACATCCGCGCCTTCCTGGACGAGCAACGATGAAGTATAGAAACCGATGCCCCGGCTGCCGCCGAGCACGATCGCCTTCTTGCCTTTGAGTCCCAGGTCCATGTGTTTCCCCGGCTTCGATGCGCCAAGAGTGCCAGATGAGGCCAATGATGCAACCCCGCCGCAGGCAATCTGCAGGCAGCGATCGGGAGCAACAATTTAGGCCGTGGCGAGAGCAGACGTGTTCTCTCAACTACGGCAGACTGCCGGCCTCACTATCCGCGGAGAGAATCAAAGTGAATGTGCCCATGCGTTTTGGCATGTGTCGCCCCGAACGGTTCTGGTCGCAGCCGTTCGATGAGCGCCGGGAGCTGGTCAGGCAGATCGCGGACCACGGCTTCGACCATATATACATGGCTGATCACGTGTCTTTCCGCGACGGCCACGGAAGTGATGGATTCGTAGAGATCGCCGGACTTTCGCAGATGCATCCGACGATGGGCATCATGATCAGCATCTACCTCCTGCCACTGCGACACCCGTTGCCCGTAGCACGTCAACTCGCAACCATCGAGCAGATTGCGCCGGATCGCATGCTGTTCGGTGTGGGAGTGGGAGGTGATGATCCCCACGAAGTGGAAGTGTGCGGGGTCGATCCAAAAACCCGCGGGCGGCGCACTAACGAATCCCTGCACATCATCCGCGCATTGATGCGCGGCGAAACTCTCGATTTTGACGGCAATTTCTTCAAGCTCGCCAAAGCACGCATCAAACCGGCATTCACTCGCAACATTCCCATCTTGATCGGCGGACGGTCAGACGCTGCGCTGAATCGCACGGCACTCTACGGCGACGGCTGGATCGGCGTGTGGTGTTCACCGGAGCGTTATGCGGCCGCGGTGAATGCGATTGACGAAGCTGCACACTCAGCAGGGAGAACAAACGTCGGGTGGATGCACGGGTATCAACCCTGGGCGGGGATTGCGGATACCCGCGAAGAAGCACGTCGTCTGGTGGCCAAAGCAATGGAGAATTTCTACCGCGTGCCGTTCGAGAAGTTTGAACGTTATACGCCGTACGGCACACCCGATGACGTGGCCGCTGCGCTACAGCCGTACGTTGACTCGGGCTGTCGGGTGATGAACCTCAAGATCGTGGCAGCGTCCGATAACCAGGAAATCGCCGGAGCGGCCGCGGTTCGCTCTGCTCTGCTCAAAAAGCGGCGGCAAGCGACCGCGTAAGGTCCGCCGCGGAAGCCAGCTGTTGTTGAGGAGTTCGCGTGCCGCACCACAGCGGCGAAAAGTCGTCGAGACCTTTTTTCTCTGCCGCCGCCCGCAACTCTGTCATGGCACCCGCGGCCAGCGGAAACGGCGGCGCTTCGTCGCTGAAGGCACCGACTTCGCGCATCACCCGATTGACGATGCCTCGCGCGGGCCGCCCCGTAAACAGGTTGGTTACCGCCGTACCGTCCTCGGCCTGTTCATCGATGGCGGCGCGGTGCAGCAGACTTGTCGTCGCCTCCTCACAACGCAGGTACGCCGTACCTACCTGAACCCCCGATGCACAGCCGTAATGGCGGCTTTCACATCAGCAGCGTCAACGATGCCTCTGGCCGCGATCACCAGAACTCAACCCTTGGCGCTATTGTCTGGACGAGGGAAAGGGTATCCATCTGGCCACCCAGATGATCGGTCATAAAGTGCCCACGATGACCACCCGCTTCAGTACCTTGCGCAATGACCGCGTCCACACCGACGGTCGCGAGAAACTGGGCTTCGCGCACTGTGGTCGCCGTGGCGAGGATCCTGAAACCCTCTTTCTGAATGACCGCCAAAAGCTCAGGCGAAGGCAATCCTAAGTGAAAACTCAACACTTCAGGCCGCAGATCAAGAATTGCCTCAAGGCGTTTCTGATTGAAAGGTTGGCGAGCCGGGGTCGGCGCGTGATCGGCAGCGGCAATACTGAGCTCAACAAAATACCGGTGTAAGCGATCCTGCCACGCAGCATCCTTCACCTCATTGAAGTCAGACATGGCGTGACAGAAAAAGTTCACGTTGAGGGGTTGCGAGCAAAGGCTGCGGAACTAGGTGATCTGTTTCTCGGGGCCCTGTGCATCCAGCATCGCCGCCGGTATTGCACCAAGCCCGCCGGCGCTGCTGACCGCTGCGGCAAGACGGTGATCCTGCGAACCCGCCATAGGTGACTGTAGCACTGGCACCATGACATCAAGCCACTGCAACAGGCGGTCGTTACCGAGTCGACTCATGATCTGCTCTCCGCAAGAAAGCGCCAATGGAGATTGCCCAACATCCACTGCAGGTAGTGCCACAAACCTTCGCGTGCGGCGATCGGGAACCGTGAAGCATCAACGCCCTGACGAACGTCTTGAACATCACAGGGAGGAGCGAACAAAACCCGGACTCTCGCCTTTCGGACTGGTGGCGATAAGGAAATTCGCAAAAGCCCGCGAACTTCTCCTCGCAGCGTACCTCCGACCCTGATATATCGAGGGGCACTCGCCCGAAAAACGCACTCACCCCTTCGGGAAACTGGTTGGGCGTGAGCTGACTTCCCCACCGTATCCAGGAAGCAGCGCTGTCGGCCCCAACTTTCCGGAGCGCTGCATTGGGCTTGCAGCTGATGCCGGAGGGTTTGTGATCTCTGCATGCGCCGATACATCCATCTGCCTCACCGAGGTGAAGTGCGCGCTCCGGATTCATTGGAAGAATGGTGGTCGACGATGGCACAACGCCGGCCCGTAATCGCGTGGGCACGGATGCAGTCGACAAGTACGGGCAGTGGACGGGCGCCGTTGTCGAGCGGCGAAACCACCGAGCCCCGGCTGGGGTTGGTCAAGCGGAAATCCATGTCTTCCAAGTCCAGCCACTTTATCAGCTTCCGCTTTCGGCGTGACATGGGGAGACCAGGCGTATCCAGGGTCAATGCGGTGATGGATCACCGACCGTTGTCGCCGCGAGCCTTCAGCCGGATACGTCCGATTTTTGCGGAGCCCGCCGTTACTGAGCGAGGCAGCCAATTTTCATCGGAACATTCAGCGGCGCATTGATTCCACCTCGCGCGCGCCTTAACTTGCGATCAGCGGAGGAGATCACCATGCCCTACATCACCGACCGGATCGTTCACGACGCCGACGCCCACATCCTGGAAACGGCGGACTGGCTGGCACAATTTGCGCCTGCCTCGCTCAAAGACCGACTGATGGGGTCCGACGGTTCGCCATCGGTCGCTACCACGGCCGCGGAACTGGATTCGGTGCTCGCGAGACAGAACGACGCGGAGTACCGGTCGCATGACGAAGAAGAGATCATGCTGCGCAAGAACTGGGCGGCGACGGGCGCGCTCTACAAGAAGGACCGCCCCAGGGCACTCGATCTCATCGGGGTACGCTCGCAGCTGGTCTTCAACACGTTCATGAACGGTTATCTCGCGGCGATCGAAAAAAAATCCACCGACCTCGATCTGATCTACGGCATGGCAGCGACGCACAACCGCGCCATGTTCGACTTCTGCTCCGTGGACCGGCGACTTCTCTCCACCGCCTATATTCCCCTCGCGGACTTCGATCGCAGCATTGCCATGACACGCGAAGCGATCCGTGACGGTTTTGACAGCCTTCTCGTGCCCTCGCAGTGCCCCCGCACCCACTCACCGAGCCACACTGGTTTGTTTCCGGTCTGGGCCATTGCTGAAGAAGCGGGTATTCCCGTGGTGTTTCATGTGGGCGGAGGTGGCCAGCTGCTCGATCCGAACTACTTCAAGAACGGTCTGCCGGTGCCGAAGGACTTTCACGGTGGCGCAGAGAACTTCCGCTCCGTGGATTACATAGCCATCCCAACGCCGGTCATGCAGACCCTGGCGACACTGATCATCGATGGCATTTTGGAACGTCACCCGACACTGATGTTCGGAGTAATCGAACAGGGGGCCAGCTGGATTCCGAGCTGGATGCGATATCTGGACAGCGCCCGTGAAGCGTTTGTGCGCAGCGAAGAGCGCCTGCAGAAACTCTCGCTGAAACCATCGGAGTATGTGCGCCGGCAAATCCGCGCTACACCCTACCCCGCCGAAGACGTGAGCTGGATTGCGCGTGAAGCAGGCCCGGAAGTGCCGCTCTTCTCATCTGACTATCCGCACGTTGAAGGAGGTCGCAATCCGCTGAAGCGATTCGAAAGCACCCTCACCGATCAGGACGATGCGCTGCGCGAGCAGTTCTATCGCAGCAACTTCGAATCGTTGATGGGCAAACGCGCCATCGCCCTCGCAGCCTGACCTTTGCACAGGAGAACCGCCCATGTCGTACCCGACTGCACCCGAAAAACTGAGCCGCGAATGGCTGTCGTCAGCACTCGGCTGCCATGTCAACGGCTTCGAAGTTGAACCCTTGGGTGCCGGTGCGGGTATGATGGGCCAGGTCACCCGCGTAAGACTCGACAGTGACTTTTCCCGCAAGACGCTGATCGCGAAGTTTCCTTCACCAGCGCCGGAAAACCGCCAGGTTGCGCAGACCTATGACATGTATGGCAAGGAAGTCCGCTTCTACCAGTCCATCGCCAAGACCGTTCCACTGCGCACGCCCGAGTGTTATTTCGCCACCCACAACCGCGAGAACCACGACTTCATCATCCTGATGGAAGACATCCAAGGGTTTCGCATCGGTGATCAGGTAGCGGGCTGCAACTTCGATGAAGCCATCCAGGTGATCGAAGCTATCGCCGGTATGCACGCGACAACGTGGCTCAAAGCCGAGCAGCTCGGTTTGCAGTCTCACAACAACCCGGCGCAGCGTGATGGCATGGTCGGCGGATTCAGTTTCGGCTGGTCTGTCGTCATGGAGAAGTTTCGCGATGTCATTCCCGAAAGTGCGCTTATTGCCGGTGAGAGAATGGCCGCAGCAACACCCGCCCTGCTTGCCGAGATGTGCCAAGGTCCCGTTTGCCTCAATCACGTGGACATGCGGCTCGATAACATCTTCTTCAATGAAACCGGTGTGCTCTTCGTCGATTGGCAGTCGACGGCATCGTCCTGCCCGGAACACGATCTCGCCTACTTCATGACCCAGAGTGTGGCCACCGAGCTGCGTCATTCGTATGACTTTCTCGGCCACTACTACAAGGCGTTCACCGGGCATGGCATTCACTATCCCCGGGACCTGTTCGAGCGGCGCTACAAGGTGGCTGCGCTTTACCTTCTCGACTTTGCGGTGGTCATTGCCGGCACGCTTAATCTTGCGAATGAGCGCGGGCAGCAGCTGGGAAGGTCGCTTCTGGGGCGAAGCCTGCAGGCGCTGGATGAACTGAAGGCTTGGGAGTTGCTGAAGTAAGAGCGCGTGAACAGAAGATCCGGGGGTGAATACGGGCCGGCATAGAAGCCGGCCCGGTTACGGGAGTTCCTTTCCGTTATCAGGTCCCGGTCCAGTTCGGCGAACGCTTCTCAGCAAACGCCTTCGGCCCCTCTTTCGCGTCGTTGGAAGTGAAGACCTTCTGCTGCAGCGGAATCTGCATCTTCCACAACGTCTCTTCGTCGATGCCGGAAGCAGCAGCGCGTACCAGCGACTTCGATGCAGCCACTGCGAGCGGCGCATTTTCGGCGATACGTTCCGCGAGCTTGATTGCAGCGTTCAGCGTTTCACCGGGTTCGGTCACTTCCGTCACCATGCCAGCGGCAAAGGCTTCTTCAGCGGAGATGGGTTCACCCGTCAGCGCCATTTCCATGGCCTTGGCGAAGCCCACGCGCGCAGGCAGGCGGAATACACCACCGGCGGCAGCGAAGAGGCCGACCTTCACTTCGCGGATACCGATCTTGGCGCCTTTGGCGGCGACCAGCAGATCACAGGTCAAGGCGATCTCGCAGCCACCTGCGAGTGCAAATCCGTTGATGGCGCCGATGAGCGGCTTGGTGCTGCCGGAACGAACGAACGTACCGAGCGGCCCAACGTCTTCACCGCGGGAGAACGCCTTCAGGTCCATGCCCGCACAGAACGCCCGACCTGCACCGGTGATGATGCCGGCGGTCAGCTTCGAATCGGAGTCGAGTTCCTTAACGGCGTTCATAAGTCCGTGGGACAGCGCGCCATTGATGGCGTTCATGGCCTCCGGCCGGTTCAGTGTGATCACCATGATGCGGCCACGCCGCTCGACCAGTACGGCCTGTTCGGTAGTTTCGGTCATTGGTGCAAAGTCCTCTCTTTAAACGGAGTTGAAATACAGTTGAGACGCAGTTTTCGAGCCCGGGATGTTGGCACAGAACACATCAGGCGAGAAAGACAGTCAACAAACGGTTAACTGACGTCAGTTTGCGGGCTTAAGGACGGTTTGGTTTATCAGACCATCCTGTGGGGTGCACGGATGCACCCTCATTTTTCGTGCATGGGGCGCGTGCGACGCGCGCGCTACATGCACGAAAAATGCGAGGCAGGCTCTGCCTGCCGACAGGATCAATTCGCAGGACGCGAATTGATCAGAATTACCTTAAGGCGTTTCACCACCGGCACGATCACCTTGGAGACCACCGGAATGATCAGCCCTCCGGCGATGGTGCCAAAGATGCAGGTCAAGAGCGTATTGACCAGCCAGTCGATGACCGCTTGCCCGCCCGAAACCAGGGACGCCGCATCGTGAATCAGGTGAGCGAGTGCACCGAACCCGAAAGTCTCAAGCCCATGAACGACGATGCCACCCCCAACCCATAACATCGCAGCCGTGCCAACCACCGAGAGAATTCGCAGCACCACCGGCATCGCTGCCACGAGTCCATGACCACCGACTCGCACCAGCCCCATCGAACTCTGGGCCATTCTTACGCCCAGGTCGTCCGCCTTGACAATCAACGCAACGACACCATAAACACTCACGGTAATGCCGACCGCCACGACGATCAGCGACATCAGCTGCGAGACGAAACCGGCTTCAGGAATGGTCGCGAGGGCAATGGCCATGATCTCTGCGGACAAGATGAAGTCTGTGCGAATGGCGCCGGCAATCTTCTGCTTTTCGAGGTGTTTCGGGTCCTGCTGATCAAGACCAATCTCTTGTTCGTGCTCGTGCGCCGAGTGCGGCGCAATCGCTTCAAGCAGTTTTTCCGCACCTTCGTAACAAAGAAACAAACCACCGAACATCAGGAGTGGCGTTATCGCCCAGGGTGCAAAGGCGCTCAGCAACATCGCCACCGGCAACAGGAACAGCAACTTGTTCTTGATGGACCCAAGCGCGATCTTGCCGACGATGGGCAGCTCTCGATCCGCTGCGAAGCCAACCACATAACGGGGTGTCACCGCTGCATCGTCGATGACGACGCCCGCGGCTTTGGAGCTCGCCTTCAGCGCCTGCGCGCCGACATCATCGATAGAAGCCGCAGCCACCTTGCATATGGCGATAACGTCATCGAGCAGCGCAATCAGACCAGTGGCCATGTCTTTTCCCCAAGTGTCTCAATCAGATGTATCAATCAGGTGGCGTCAAACAGTTCTCGCCCGATCAACATCCGGCGGATTTCACTGGTTCCCGCACCGATCTCGTAGAGTTTGGCATCGCGCCAGAGACGGCCTGTTGGAAAATCGTTTATATAGCCGTTCCCACCATGAGCCTGCACCGCCTCCCCAGCCATCCAGGTAGCTTTTTCTGCTGCCAGCAGAATGCAGGCGGCAGCATCAAACCGTGTGGTCTTGCCGGCGTCGCAGGCTTTCGCCACCGCGTATACGTAGGCCCGTGCGGCATTCATGTTGGAATACATGTCCGCGATCTTGCCCTGCATCAGCTGAAATTTGCCGATGGGTTGGCCGAACTGTTCGCGGTCATGCAGATACGGCATCACCACATCCATGCAGGCCCGCATGATGCCGAGCGGCCCTGCCGCAAGCACCACCCGTTCGTAGTCGAGACCACTCATCAGGATGCTGACACCCTGCCCCACCTGGCCGAGGATCTGCGTCTTCGGTACGCGGCAATCCTGGAAGATCAGTTCACAGGTATCGGAACCGCGCATGCCGAGCTTGTCGAGTTTGGTACCGGTGGAAAAACCGGGTATTCCCCGTTCGATGAGAAACGCCGTGATGCCCTTGGACTTGAGCGCTGGATCGACGGTGGCATAGACCACGAGCACATCGGCACCAGGACCATTGGTGATCCACATCTTGTTGCCGTTGAGCACATAACAGTCGCCGTCATCGACTGCGCGCAGCTTCAGGCTGACCACATCGGAGCCGGCTCCCGGTTCACTCATGGCGAGGGAGCCGAGCAGTTGCCCGTTGACCAGTCCTGGCAGATAGGCCTGCTTCTGCGCTTCTGTGCCGAATCGGCGGATCTGGTTGACGCAAAGGTTTGAATGCGCCCCATATGACAATCCGACCGAGGCAGAAGCACGGCTGATCTCTTCCATCACCACACAGTGGGCGAGATAACCGAGGTCCACACCGCCGTAACTTTCCGGCACGGTCATGCCGATCAAGCCGAGTTCACCAAGCTTCGGCCAGAGATCCCGGGGAAACTGGTTAGAGCGATCAATCTCCGCGGCCCGCGGTGCGATTTCCTTTTGAGAAAACTGCTCAGCAGTTAACCGCAGGAGGTCGATGGTCTCACCGAGACCAAAGTCAAAGTCATTCATTTACGGAACCCGATCCCCACCACCCAGGCAAGGCGCGCATCATCCATCAGCCTGCCCGGTTCAGCCAAGTTCCCGGATGATGTCCTGGCCGTCCCATCCGACTGAGGCATTACGAACCATGTCGTAAAACCCCAATAACCCCGGATTCCCTTCGTAGATCTCGATCATGTGACCGAGAGTCTTCACCGCATCGATGAAGGCGAATTCGGTGCCCGTGATGGTGCGCGCGATCGCTGCCACCTCAAACCCGCAGGACTGGTAGTGCGTATAGGCTTCCGGAAGGGATTCGACGATGGTCGCCATGTGATGCAGACCGGATTCCCCCGGCGCATACATGTCGCGGAAGGGTGACGGGCCTTCAACGTCCTGCTGCACCAGTTCCATCATCACGCTGCCCCACTGGCCGTAAGCGGAAGAGTGCACGAACTTGCATTCCTTGCCGCGGTGCATCCCATACGACAGCTGGATGCGGTTAATGATGAAGAATGGCCCCGCACCAAAGCGGCGGTGGGCATCGAGGGCAGCGATGCGGATGTCCGGGACGAAGTAGGCGGTTTGGGCGAGGGGCAGGAACATGGTGGACTCCTCACGGATCATCGAAACCGTGGCGTTGCAAATCAGTGGCTTCGCAATTCAGTGGCTCTGCAGTTTGCGCAAAGGATTTGCGCTAGATTACGACGAAACTCAACGGGGAAGTCACATGAGCCTTAAAGGCAAAACCGCCATCGTCAGCGCCGCCGGTCGCGGCATCGGCAAAGGTATTTCTATCGCACTCGCCAAGGCAGGTGCGGATGTCGTGGTGAATTCATATGGTACGGATACCACCGCCGGTACCGTTGCGGCGGTTGAAGCGGAAGGTGCGAAAGCGCTGGGTTTTCCAGGCGACATTACCAAGCCCGATGTGATGCTGGCCTGTGTGGAAGCCGCCACAAGTAAGTTTGGTCACGTGGACATCCTTGTCAACAACGTCGGTGCAGGGCCGAAAGAGGGCAAGGCGCCGGAACCAGGTCCACTCGGCATGGCGTCGATGCTCTGGGATGCACTCTACGGTCAAAACCTCAAACCCGCAGTGCTGATGAGCGAGGCCGTGATTCCGCACTTCAAGGCACAGAAGAGCGGCAAGATCGTCAACATCAGTTCGATTGCCGGGCGTGCATCACTCTCGGACAAGATGCTGGAGATGTTCGTGCATCCGTCCTACGGCGCCATGAAAGCGGCGCTGGTGAACTACACCCAGACCATGGCGGAGATGCTTGGTCCCTTCAACATCAACGTGAACGCAGTTGCCCCGGGAATCGTGTGGACGGATGCATGGCTTGGCAATGCGAAACGCGCAGTCAAGTCGATCCCGGAGTTTCAGGGCATGGACGCACGGGTCTGGTTCGAAGGCATCGCCCGTGGCGACTACCCGCACATCTTTGACCGCACGCCCCTCAGGCGCGAACAGACCGTGGAAGACATCGGCAACGCCGTGGTCTTCCTGGTCAGCGACAACGCGATGAACATCACCGGGCAGACGTTGATGGTGGATGGGGGAATGGTGAAGATCTGACTTCACCGCACCCCGTGGTCACTGGACGCCAAGGCCCACTTTCAGCGATGCGATCGAATCGCGAACGAACTGCTGCGAAACCCGCGCCGACGCCACCATCATGAAACCGTGTGGCGCACCCGGATAAACATGCAGCTCTGATGGCACCCCGGCTCGAATGAGCCGGCGCGAATACTCAAGATTTTCTTCGAGGAAAAGATCGAGTGCACCGGTGGCGATGAAGGTGGGCGGGAGACCCGCCAGATCCGTCGCCCGCGCCGGCGCTGCGTAAGGCGAAACACCGTCGATGCCAGGTTCATGGCCAAGCAGTGCGGCCCAACCAAACCGGTTCGACTCACGCGTCCATACGAACTCACCATGCATGGGGGAGGGATCCGCCTCAGTGACAGTACGGTCATCGAGCATCGGGAATATCAGGTGCTGAAAGCGCACCGGTAACTTGCCGCGATCCCGCGCGAGCAGAACCGTTGCTGCCGCAAGCCCACCACCGGCGCTCTCACCAGTGACAGCGATTCGCGCCGGATCAACACCCAGTTCCGCAGCGTTGGCATGTAACCACGCAAGCCCCGCATAACAGTCTTCGACAGGTCCCGGATGAGCGGTTTCCGGGGAGAGGCGATACTCGACGGAAACGCTCACCGCCCCGAACTCCTGGGCATAGCTGACATCACTGGCGATCGTCATGTCCGCCGTACCGATGATGTAACCACCCCCGTGGATGTGCAGGATTCCAGGTCGGCCGCGACCTGCCGCTTTCGGCTGCGTGATGATCACGCGCATGTCGGGGGCGCCGGCAGGCCCAGGGATTTGTCGCTCAGTCACCGACACCGAATCCGGGATTTCCACCGCTGGCCGCGCTGCCTGCATCGCCGAACGCACCATCGGCAACATTTCCCGGGTGAACTGGAAACCCGGCATTTGCTGGAACATCGGCAGCAGTTCAGGGTCGACGAGGTGTTTGGAAGTCATGACGATTCATCCGGCCTGTGTGAAAGAAAGAAGGCACAGGATAAACGGTAACTGCCCCGGGGTATCAATCCACGGTTCGGACTAACCCACCGCAATGATGTTGGGGTCTCGCGCCTTGGGTATGCCGTCTTCGCTGTTGCGCACCGTCTCGGCGACATGCCGGAACGGTTCCTTGAGCATGGTCCTGACCTGTTCGCTGGCGCCAGTCCGTTCGAGCGCCAGATCCATGCACTTGAGCCACATGTCCCGCTCTTTCGGGCCGATGGCGAACGGCTTGTGCGGATCGGTCAGACACACCGTGCCCTTTACTGCAAGGTAGACCGGCGGCCCGCCCATCCATTGGGTGAGATAGGCGGCAAGCATGCGTTTGACGTTACCGAGGTCACTCGCGTGCATCGCGCGGATGTGGGCAGCTTCAGGCAGGGAGTCCATGACGTCATAGAACTCACTGGCCAGACGCTTGATGCCCTGGTCACCGAGCAATTCGTACGGCGTGGTGAATTCATCGGTGGTCTGTTCAGTCATGGCGCTCCCCTTTGGTCCAACGTCAGGAACTGGCGATCAGTCGATACAGCAACCTGCCGCGACGCGGTGGCCAGATCCTAGGCTGGGGCAAGCATACTCAATTCGGGCGGGATCAGGCAGCTTTAGCCTATGGGACAGAGTCTGATCCCCTATCCGGAGACGTTTGCGAGCGGATCGTCCTCAGCTTGTCCGGGTTTGAAACTCCGAAAACGCCATCGATGACCCCATCACGAACATCAAACCCGAGCGCCATCAGCGCCGTGCCGGACTGGTCGAAAACAAACAGACACACACCTTCATTCATCCAGCCAATGTCGAGGCGAAAGGCATCCGGTGGCGAATCCTGGGTGATGCCGAGGAAGAACTTCGCGATCTTCGCCGCGCCCTTGATCGGTCGCAGTGCAGCCTTGACCTTGCCACCACCATCGGTCATCAGCACCGCGTCCGGTTTGAAGAGCGAAGCCAGTTGAGCCGGATCCCTCATCAGAACCGCCATGATGAACTGTTCAGCGAGGCGGCGCTGCGCAACACGCGATGCGCGGAACCGTGGGCGCTCCTCTGCAACACGTTTGCGCGCGCGCGTGACAATCTGTCGCACGGCATCTTCGCGTTTGTTGACCACGATGGCGATTTCCGGGTACCCAACATCAAACACGTCATGCAGCAGAAACGCAGCGCGCTCTTCCGGAGCCAGCCGTTCAAGCAACAGGAGGAACGCCATGGAAAGATCGTCAGCCAATTCGAGTCCAGCCTCGAGGGCGGGACTTTCATCCGGCATCTCCTCAACCCAGGGCTCCGGCAACCACGGCCCCACATAACCTTCCTGTCGGGCCTTGCGCGCCCGAAGTGCATCCAGACACAAACGGGAGACGGTCGTCGTCAACCACGCCGCCGGTTAATCCAGGATCGCCGCATCGACGGTTGCGAACCGCAGCCACGCATCCTGCACGCAGTCTTCCGCTTCCGCCCGGCTGCCGAGTATGCGATAGCCGATCGCCAGCAATCGCGAGCGGTGCGCCTCGAAGATCTCAGCCGGAGTCATGCGGCTTTCACCACCGGGATCACATCACCTTCAACTCTCAGACGCTCGCAAACGTGTGCAAAACCGAGTACCCGCTTGAGCGTTGGATAGGTCCGCGTCTGCGAAATGGCAAAGGCGAGCGACACCAGCCCTTGTTCACCAAATTCTGTGCGCAGCTGATCACGCGCTTCGTCACAGGCCTCATGCGCCAGCACAGCATCAGTGAAGTGCATCGTCATCACGACGATCGGCGGCAGCTGCGGATAGTTGCGCGCAATCACGTGGCGGATCAACTTCGGATCAACACCGTCCTTGAGTGCCATGTTCACCACCAGCTGCGCACAGGGACCGCAGTCCTCGTGTTGAATGGTCACGAGCTTGGCCGCCCACAGTGCTTCCCTCGAAATGCCTTCACGGTGCTGGTTGACGCCTTGAGCCAGCATGAACTTGAACAGTGCCGGCGTTGAGGTTTCGAGAATGCCGTGCATGTAGGTCGCGTCATAGTCGAGCGGCTTGGTCCATGCATCGATCGCCTTGTGAAGCAGCCACTTAACCATGGGCATTCTCCTGGTCCGTCACTCGGGGACGCATCCATATCCCGTACAAGAGGAAGAGTGCCGGCACGTACAGGCCGAACTTGTCAAACCAACCTTCATGTGACGACGCCGGATGATCGTGTCCCCATTCGATAAGATGCAGCGCAGCATGCAGCCCAATAAAGACAAACGCCGGAATCGCGGCCGGCGCCCGCCATAGCGGGCGCCAGATGCCGATCAGAATGCCCACACCACTGGCGAGATAGGCGGCGCCGATATCGCGCACGAAGTGCACGTTCAGCGGGCCGATATGGGGCACGGAGGGCAGCGACTGATACCACGCTTCAGGCTGAACCAACATGTAGACACCACTGCCCGCCAACAGGGCACCGACCAGCGCCGCAGCCAGATTCAGACTCTTCATCAAATCACCTCTTTCATCGATTCTTCATCGGTTTTTTTACCGATTCATCACCCGTTCGAGACCCTGACGTAAAAGCCCCCCGGGTTGTGACACCCCGGTTTCAAGCCGCCCTCCGCTTGCTCCTTCGGGCGGCTCTACCGCCCTATCATTCGTCCGCCGGATTGCGTACCTTCAGGTCTCAGTCAGTGCTCAAATCGACGGAGGAGTCGCGCCGTGCCCCACCCCGCAAACCCGCACCCCGCAATCGATACGCTTGGTGGCCTGAAGGCCCAGGGATACCGGCCCGTGCCGGTCAAAGTGGAGATGCGCAACAACCTCATTCGCAAGCTGAAAGAGGGCGATCGCCTCTTTCCCGGGGTGAAGGGGTACGACGACACGGTCATTCCACAGCTCGTCAACGCCATCCTCGGCAAACAGGACATCATCCTGCTCGGCGAACGGGGCCAGGCCAAGTCCCGCATCGTGCGCAGCCTGACTTCGCTCCTGGATGAATGGACGCCGGTCATCGCCGGTACCGAAATTCCCGAAGATCCGTACCGACCCATCACCCGCCTCGGCCGGGATCTGGTGACCAAACACGGTGATGCCACACCGATCGCCTGGGTGCATCGCGACGAACGTTATGGCGAAAAACTCGCCACACCCGACATCACCATCGCCGATCTGATCGGCGAGGTGGACCCGATCAAGATCGCTGAAGGCCGTTACCTTGCGGATGAACTGACACTGCACTTCGGTCTCGTACCGCGACTGAATCGCGGCATTTTTGCCATCAACGAATTGCCGGATCTTGCTGAACGCATCCAGGTGGGCCTGCTCAACCTGCTCGAAGAACGCGACATCCAGATCCGCGGTCACAAGATTCGTTTGCCGCTGGACGTCTTTGTGGTCGCCACGGCGAACCCTGAGGATTACACCAATCGCGGCCGCATCATCACGCCGCTGAAAGACCGGTACGGCGCGCAGATCCGCACGCACTATCCCGAATCCATCGATCACGAAATCGAGATCATGCAGCAGGAGGCTGAGGCGCTTGATCTCGGCGACTACCCCATCACCGTGCCCGTATTCATGAGAGAGATCATCGCTGAAATCAGCCATGCGGCACGGCGCTCGCCGGATATCAACCAGCGCTCCGGCGTCAGCGTACGGGCGTCCATTGCCAACTACGAAGCGCTGATCGCCAACGCGATGCGCCGTGCACTCACACTGGGTGAAACGGAAGTGGTGCCGCGGGTATCAGATTTGCCGTTCATTTCCCCTTCCTTCCAGGGCAAGGTCGAGTTCGAAGCGATGGAAGACGGCCAGGAAGACAAGATCACCGAGAAACTTTTCCGGACCGCAGTGAAGGCCGTGTTCGACCGCTACTACGATGTCAACGACCTCGGCTCCATCGCCAACGCTTTTGCCGAGGGGCTGTCTGTGGAAACGGGCGAGAGCCTGACCGCGAAGAGTTACGCCGATATCGTCAACCGCATCCCGAGTTTTGGTGCGGTGCTGCAGAACGAAACCACCGGGGTGAAAGCATGCATCGTCGAGTTCGTGCTGGAGGGTTTGCACCTGCACAAGCTTCTGAACAAATACACCGTATCCGGCAAAAGCACCTATACCGCTTGACTCCGACTGCGTAAAGCCGAGAACCGCCACCGAGGTCGACGCCATGAAACTTCCGCGCAGACACCGTTTTTCCCGCTGGGATGGATCGCAGCGCACTCCCCTCGATCCTGACGAGGTGATGGGAGCGCTGGCCAATGACCTGATGGAATTTGGTGATCTGCGCTGGGCCATGCGCAACCTGGCTTCCCGTGGCATGAAGATTCCGCAGGGCGGTTACCTCAAGGGTCTGCGCGAGATGATGCGCGAGCTGCGTGATCGCAAACGTGCAGCGCTGCAGCGCTATGACCTGTCTTCCATCTTCGAAGGTTTTCGCGAGAAGCTCGACGAAGTGCTGAAGATGGAGCGCGACCGTATCCAGGAATGGTTCGATAAACCAGAGAGTGAAGATTCGCTGTTCTCCGACACCGTGCTGAAGCAGGTGGCGAAGCGCAACAAGGAAACCCTTGATGCCCTGCCGAAGGACCTTGCGGCGCAGATCAACGCGCTGGAGAAGTACGAATTCCTCAACCCCGATGCGCAGCGCAAGTTTCTCGAGCTCTTGAACGAACTGCGCAAATCCATGGCCTCGACGTTCTTCCAGGACATCGAGAACATGTTGAAGAACATGTCCGATGGCGACCTCGAACGAATGAAGGACATGCTCAAAGACCTCAACGACATGATCGAGCGCAAGGCCAACGGCCAGGATCCGGGTTTCGAAGACTTCATGCAGAAATTCGGCGACATGTTCGGCGACAACCCGCCGCAGAACCTGGATCAGCTGTTGCAACAAATGCGCGAACAGATGGCCGCAGCACAATCCCTGCTGAATTCCATGTCACCTCAGCAGCGCGCCCAACTGCAGGCGATGATGGCCGGGCGGTTCGGCGATCCGGCACTTAACGAGCAGATGCAGCGGCTGGCGGAAGCGCTGGGTGACCCAGGTGGCAGCCAGTATCGATTCGGTGGTGATGAATCCATCGACATGGACGCCGCGATGCAGCTCATGCGGGATCTGTCGAGCATGGACGACATGATCGACCAGCTCTCTGACGCGGAACGTTCCGGCAGTCTCGATAATCTCGACGATGACCTGTTGCGCAAATTGCTCGGTGACGAAGCCGGTGACGACCTTGATCAGCTGAAGCAGCTGTTGAAGGCGCTCGAAGAGGCTGGCTATATCCGCCCGACGGATGACAACCGGTTTGAACTCACGCCCCGTGGGTCGCGGGTCATTGGCCAGAAGGCGCTCGGTGAAATCTATGCGCGCCTCAAAAAGCAGAACCTGGGCAATCACGCAGTGCCGGAAGAAGGCCGGTTCGGTGAACGGCTGGAAGAGACCAAACCTTACGAATTTGGCGATCCCTTCCATCTGCACATGCCGCGCACCATTCGCAACGCCATCAATCGCAACGGACCACGTACACCGGTGCAGCTCGCACATGGCGATTTCGAGATCTACCGCAGTGAACTCGTCAGTTCGACAGCCACCGCCATGCTCGTGGACCTCTCCTGGTCCATGGCACTGCGCGGCTCATTTCAGGCCGCCAAAAAGGTGGCGCTCGCACTGCACAACCTGATCACGAGCCAGTATCCGAAGGACAGCTTCTACATCATCGGGTTCGCAGCCTACGCGAAGGAGCTGAAGGCGCATGACCTGCCTTATCTGCAGTGGGACGAGTACGTGCTTGGCACCAACATGCAACACGCGCTGCTGCTGGCCGAAAAGCTGCTCTCCAAACACCAGACCGGCAGCAAGCAGATCATCATGATTTCTGACGGCGAGCCGACGGCACACCTCGAAAACGGTGAAGCACAGTTCGCCTACCCACCTACCCCGCGCACCATCCGTGCAACCTTCCGTGCCGTAAAGCACTGCACCACACGCGGCATTGCCATCAATACGTTCATGCTCGAGCAGAGTTATTACCTCAAGGCCTTCATGGACGAAATTGCGCGCATCAACGGCGGGCGGGTGTTCTATACCAATCCTGAAGAACTCGGCGAGTACATCCTGGTGGACTACGTCGAACACAAACGCAAACGTCTCGCGCGGAGAGCCTGACCGATGGCCGGAAAGTACTTTGAAGAACTGATCGTTGGCATGGAGTTCGTTCATCAGCCATCGCGGACAGTGACCGAAACCGACAACCTGCTCTTCTCCGCACTCACGCTAAACCCGCAGCCCCTGCATCTCGACGCGGAGTTCGCAGCGAAGACACAACACGGCAGAATCCTCGTGAATTCAATCTTCACGCTGGGCTTCGTGGTGGGCGTTTCCGTGGGCGATACCACGCTCGGTACGACCCTCGGCAACCTTGGCTTCGACAAGACCACCTTCCCGAATCCGGTGTTCATTGGCGATACTCTGACGGCATGCACCCGCGTGGTTGAGAAGCGCGAGAGCAAAAGCAAGCCGGACCGGGGTGTCGTGATATTCGAACACACCTGCACCAATCAGCGCGGTGAGGTGGTATGCGTTTGCCTGCGCGGCGGGATGATGCTGCGCCAACCTGCACCACAGAAACCCGCATGACTCGCGCACGCACTGCCGGAGCGGATCGTCTCCGCCGTTCGTTGCACTTCGTACCAGGCGCCAATGAAAAGATGTTGCAGAAGTCTTTGGACACTCGGGCCGACGGCCTGGTGCTGGACCTCGAAGATGCCGTGACACCGGATCGCAAGGCCAGTGCCCGGGAGACTGTCAGCAACTGGTTGAAGGATGTGAACTTCGGTCACCAGGAACGTGTGGTGCGGATCAATCCTCTGCGTACCCCGTGGGGTCGCGATGACCTGCGGTCAACCATGCGTCATCCACCGGATGCCTATCTTGTTCCTAAGGTTTCAACCCTCGCGGAACTCGAAGAACTCGACACACTGATCCTGCAGTATGAAAAGCAGTATGATCATGAATTCGGCAAGGTCGGATTGATTCTCGTCAGCACAGAGACACCGCGTGGGGCGCTCAACCTCCCGCAGTTCCCGGAGTGCCCCCGAGTCATCTCCCTTTCATGGGGAGCAGAAGACCTCTCCGCAGCCATTGGCGCGTCCCGCAACCGAAGTCCGGATGGCCAGTACCTCGAAGTGTTTCGCTACTGCCGCACCATGACACTGCTCTCGGCAACCGCTGCTGGCGTACAGCCGCTCGATACCGTATTTGTCGATATCAAGGACCACGCTGCACTGCGTCAGGAAAGTCTTGAGTCCGCCTGGATGGGCTTTACCGGCAAGATCACCATCCACCCCGCACAGATCGATATCGTTAACGAGGCATTCACGCCGGCATCTGAAGTGGTGGCGACCGCGCAACGGCTCGTCGAGGCATTTGCGGTGGAGGAGAAAAACGGTCGCATGGCGTTTAGCTTCGAAGGCCAGATGGTGGACGTACCTCATCTGGTGCGCGCCCAGCGTGTATTGGCGCGCCATGCCGCAATCGTTGCCATCGGGCATTGAGAGACGCACAAAAAAAGACGAAAAAAAGATGCAAAGAGAGCAGCGAATTGACCGAGTCGTTCGGACTGAGGGGAATCGATGGAGCTTGAACTTTCAACGGACAGGATCCGCGGTCTGGTCGAAGGTCGAATCGGCTGGCTGATCTTCAACAATCCTGCGCGCCACAATGCGTTGTCCCTGGAGATGTGGCGCGGCATTGCGGAAGTACTGCGGGCTTTTTCGGCCAATCCCGAAGTACGGGTTGCCATCATGCGTGGCGCGGGCGGCAAGGCGTTCGTTTCCGGCGCCGACATCTCCGAGTTCGACCAACACCGGGCCAATGCTGACCAACGGGCAAGTTATGGCGAAGTGACAGGTGATGCCAACCGTGAGCTGGTCCGATTCCAGAAACCACTGCTCGCACTGATTGAAGGCTTTTGCATCGGCGGCGGACTCGCAACAGCGCTTGCCGCAGACATCAGGATCGCAACGCCGGATTCACGTCTTGGCATTCCTGCGGCAAAACTCGGGCTCGGCTACGAGTATGAGGGTCTGGCAAAACTCACGCGCGTGGTCGGGCCGGCGCGCGCTCGGGACATCATGTTCAGCGCTCGGTTCATGGAAGCCCCGGAAGCGCTCGGCATGGGCCTGATCAATTTCATTCACAGCCGCGAGAACATCGAAGCTGAAACCCTGAGTTATGCCAACCGAATCGCGGCAAATGCACCCTTGACCGTCGCTGCCGCGAAGGCAGCCGTGAACGCCTGGGAACGGGATGGCCGTGACGATGAGGTCGAACGCGTTCGTGGCCTCGTCGACGGGTGTTTCAACAGTGAGGATTACAAAGAAGGAAGACGCGCATTCAGGGAGAAGAGAACCCCGGACTTTCACGGCCGCTGAACACTTGATGCGTTGCGGCGTGGCCCCCGAAGAGGCGTGTCATCCTGTGCGGATCACCAAGACTGGGCGATCCGCTGATCGGACAATGCCCGATCGAAAACGGTAGGACCGGTGCTTCAGACCGGTGACCTAAGCTGGCAATAGTGCACCAATATCCGCGTTATCCCGGCCAGCGTCGTCCTGCTGCATCGATTCGAGAATGAAGGCTTGGATAATGCCGTTTGATTGGGCTATCGATTCGTGTGCGAGCCTGGCAATCAGAATGTCGGCCTCAATTTCAGCTTCGAACCGTGTGGGATACGGGCCGACATCGATACCTTCCCGGGTACGGAAGTACCAGTTGCAGCCGTGTTCGAAAACCCGCTCGTTCCTGAACCAACGCCGGGCGAGTTCCCCTAAACGGAATCGCTGCATCGAAATTCGATTTGCTGCCAAAGGCTCCATGTAAGTGACTGCCAGCTGTTTGAAGACAAGAGGCAGTGTGCGATTGGTATCGGAATTAGTCTGTTTCGGGGATGCAACCAGATGTAAATAGCTGTTCAATTCGGCCCCAACACCGACGCAGAGTCTCAACGCGGTTGTCACTGGTGGGACGATAAAACCGGGCGCCGCCTGACGAGAGCAGGGGCAGCGCAGCGCCTTCAGTGCCTTGGAGCGCCTTGGCGTATCAGGTGTTCACCACCTGCAACGAGAATCATCTGGGATTGGAACCAGAACCGGACGGGAAGCCCGTCCGGTCACCTGGTCTCTCTCACCAAGAGGGATCACGCTGCGTGGCGCATCGATCCCGTTCGGTGTACGACAAAGCGCGTTCCTGTCGCTTCTATCTCTTTCGATGGCGGGGCCGCGTCGCGCGCAGACCCATCGGGAGTCCTCACGGCTGCCAGTGTTATCGGACCACCTGGCGGACTTCATTCGAGTACTCGCTCTCCACACCATTTGAGTCGAGCGCCGTCATTGCCAGATAGTACATACCCGGCTCAACCACAATGCGGAAGGTCGTTGTGTTCGGATCGGAGATGTTGTGCGTTCGGAAGTAGTTTCCTGGCGCATCACCATATCGAACCCTGTAGCCCGACAGGCTGACGGGCGAACCGTCTTCGTTTTCTTCCGGTTTGATCCACGAAAGCGTCAGGCCCTTCGAGCTGGTTACCGCCACCGAGGTCATGGGGATGGCTGAACCACCCGCTCCCGCGCAGCTGATCCGGAATGTGCTCGATACAGTCAGCGGCCCGACATGAAGACCGGTACTGGCGATGTCTGCGGAGCCGGTGTCGGCGCGGGCGGTTGTGTCACAGGGGGCGGAGTCGTATTTGTCGGCGGAGCAGGCGTGTTGGGGTTACCTACAACCACATCGACCGAGCGTGAAGTGCTACCGCCCACACCGGTACAAACCAGCGTAAACCGGGTTGTGCTTTCCAGAGCCCCGGTATGGTGTGCGCCGGTCAGCGGCTTTTCTCCGCTCCAGCCACCTGACGCATGACAGCTCTCGGCATTCGCCGTCGCTATGGACAACAGCGTGGTTTGGTTCGGATTTACGGTCAAAGGCGTGATACTCAGGGAAATCGTCGGCGTCGCAGTCTGCGCCTGCTGTACCATACGCTCCTTCAGCTCGTCGATCTTGCTCTGGTCGGCCAGTGCGACCGCCGCCTTCGCAGCCTCCACCGAATCCTGCACTGCAGGGGAATAAACCCGATCCACCGCGGCCTGAACAGCTTCTGCATTGCCGCTGTCGAGCGCCTCGGAGACCGTCACGAAGGGTGAGCCACCCACCGCTCCCCGTACAACGCCAATCGCCTTTTTGGTCTGATCGATCAACGCTGCTGTTGGTTTCACGTTCTCAACTGAAGCCTCAGGGGCATCCGGCATGATGGCCCGGATGGATTCGTCCAGCAGACCCATCGCATCGCGCCCATCCACTTCCAGACGTCCAGCGATGGTTTCGATCAAAACGCCGACTTCCGCAGCACGAAATGTCGATGTCAGACGCGCATCCGCTCCGCTTCCACCTGCACCATCCAGCTTTCCATCCACCAGATCGCAGGCAAGCTTACGCAGGAGTTCATCGTGCGTGAGATCGTCGCCGCTGTTCGACAGCGCCGTGTGGGTGCGACGGATGGTTTCGCCCAGCGCTTCGTTGGCGAGCAATACGGTATCGACGTTGGTCGCCGTTACTTTCGTACTGACCGGATGGGCGATCTTCGAGGTATCGAGACCCATGCTGAGCGCCGCCTGCACTTTGTTCCAGGCTGCATCGAGAGCCGCACCGTCGAGCTTGTTGCCGCACGAGGCCACGTGCGAGATAAGACTCGACATCGGTGAGAGGTTGAGCGTTTGTGCTGCGGTGCCGGTGACGACGGAAACCAGCTCAAATTCGACCGGACGACCCGTCACAAGATCCGTACCGCCCGTCGCAACCACGCGCAGTGGCCGCTTAGCGGAGCCCGGAACTTCGAGCCGGTACGTCGCCGTATCGGTGGCCATGCCGGTTTGCACAACCTGCCCATCGGCGTCATAAACCGTGATGTCGGCATCGACGACCGGTCCATCACCTACACTGCCGCTGAACTGGCTCGGTCCATCCGAACCGCCGCCGCTACCACCGCAAGCCGTCAGCAAAAATGAAAACGTACAGACAAGCCAAAGCCGTACCTGACGTCCAGAAACAGTACTACTCATCTCTGTCTCTCCACACCGCGTCAGAGCGGTTCACGTGAGTTACGTGAGTTACGTAAGGACTTGTATTGTTCTGTGAGGAGTTCCCCTGCTGCGTGACGTCACGCACGTTTTTTCAGACCGCGACCGGCTCAAAAAACGCAGGATTCGGCGAACTGTGATCAGGAACATCCTAAGCGGTTCAAGAAATCCGGTGTTTGGCGGGCGTCCAGGCGGACGGATCAACCTGGCAACGCAGGGCGGGGTCGCAGGGCTAAGAACGCCCGCGAATCAAGGGCTTGGCTTCATGAACGGCAGTAAAGATCCCGCCTCCTGAGGGCCGCAAGCGCGCACAAAATCGGCGCTCGATCAGTTTCTGGAGGTCACGAAACATCTATTTGGCGAATGCCAGCTTTCCTGCCGGCGGCCAAACCTTGTGCAAGACATGCTGTGAGTCGCACTGCGCGGTGACACCCCGCGCAAGGTAACAAAGCACACATCAAACGGGATTCGGAAGTCTCGTGACGCCGATCGTGTTGATGGGATCTCTATGTGTCGTTGCGCCCTGTCTTTCCCGGTGAGTCTTTCCCCGTGAGTCGTTCCGGATGAGTCTCTCCAGATGTACTCGCGTGAGTCCGTCCCGCTCGGGGACTGTTACCATACAAGGCATGAACAACCCGACCACTTCCCCACGCAAAGTCACGGCCTGCGTCATCATCATCGGCAACGAGATCCTTTCGGGACGCACCCAAGATACCAATCTGAACTTTCTCGCCAAGACACTGGGTGAATGGGGGATCCAGGTGCGTGAGGCACGTGTCATCCCGGACATCCCTGACGTCATTGTCGATACGATCAATGAACTGCGCCGGCGGTATGACTATCTGTTCACCACCGGAGGCATCGGCCCAACCCACGATGACATCACCGCCGAGTGCATCGCCCGTGCGTTCGGCGTTCCACTCATCGAGAGCGAAGAAATTGCCGTACGCATCCGGCAGCGCCCGGCTCCACCGGAGATCATGGCGTCGCGCATGCGGATGGCGCGAATCCCGGAAGGCGCCGCGCTGATCGACAACCTGACTGGCGGACCCCAAGGTTTTCGCATTGGCAACGTACATGTGATGGCAGGTATTCCTTCGGTGATGCAGGCGATGGTGACCACACTCGGCGACAAGCTGGAACATGGCGCGATCGTTCGCTCCTGTTCGGTCACCGCCTATCTTGGAGAAAGCCAGATCGCGGCCGAATTCTCTGCCGTTCAAGATCGTTATCCGGACTTTGATCTCGGCAGCTATCCGTTCTTCCGCGACAACCGCTATGGCACCAACCTGGTCATCCGCGGCACGGAAGAAGCCCGCATGCGTGCCGCGCTCGAAGAGGTCAAGGCACTCATCAAGGCGGCCGGGGGAGAACCCGACAACGTCGTGTTCGAATAGCACCGCACTGCACGCACCTGCTTTTTTTCAACACCTAGAAAGGAGAAACAGTCATGGGACTCGCCGGCAAAAAGGCAGTGATTCTCGGAGGGACGTCCGGAATCGGTCTCGCTTCTGCAATCAAACTGAAAGACCTGGGTGTATCGGTGTTTGCCATCGGTCGCTCGGAAGGCAATTTGAAGGCTGCAGCAGAAGCTGGATTGCAGACCCGCCAGGCAGATGTGCTGGATCGTGCTGGACTTGCCTCACTGTTCGAGTCACTCGCTCCGTTCGACATCCTCATCTGTGCAGCAACGGGTGGTCCTCGCGCCAATGGACCGTTCCTGAAGATGGACCTTGATGCTTTCCAGGCGTCTTTCCAGAAACTTTGGGGCTATACCAACGCGGTGCGCCTCGCGACCCAGCACCTAACCGCTGACGGGGCGATCGTTCTGGTGAGTGGCGCACCTGCCAGCAAACCGCGCCTCGGCTCCATTGCGCTCACCAGTGTTGGCGGAGCGGTTGAAGCCTTTGCGAAGGGTATGGCAGTTGAACTCGCGCCACGGCGCATCAACGTGGTTTCACCTGGAATCGTCGATACTCCGATGTTTGCGGTGAGTGGTGAGGCGCGGCAACAGTTTCTTACGCAGGCAACCAACAGGTTTCTTCTGCCGCGACCCGGTACGCCGGAAGAAATTGCCGATGCGGTGGTTCTGGCCGCCACGAATCCGTTCATGACTGGTGCACGCATCGACGTGGACGGGGGTTGGACTTCACCCTGATCGCTGTTTCGTATGCTGCTACCTGATTTCTCGCCGCCTCGTTGCTGGTCAATGGTCACGTTCAGACCATCCTCGGCAGTGTGGCGCGCCGTTCGTTGCCTGTGCGCGAGGCAGCCTACCTCAACGCGGCGACTACCGAAGATGTGCAGACCCCCGATGGCACGACGCTACGGATGCGGCTAAACTTGCAAGATCAATCGGCACCCTTGGTTGCGCTCTTCCATGGCTGCTCGGCTGTGATTCATCCTCCTATGTGCTTTCCACCGGCGCTGAACTGTTCCGTGCAGGCTACACCGCAGCAAGAATGAACCTGCGCGACCATGGCGATACGGCGCACCTGAATCTTGAGCTTTACCACTCCGTACGCACCCGGGACGTCGTCGATCTGGTGAAGGCTCTCGCCTCTCGTCCTGGGACAAGAGGCGCAGCCGTCACCGGTTTTTCGCTCGGCGGCAACTTCGCACTGCGGGTGGCAAGGGGAACCGCACTGCCGGCACTTGCGGTTTGCCCAGCGATTGATCCGGCAGAAACGACGCAGCGTATCGATCACGGGCCAGGTTCGACGATCTATCGACGATACTTCCTGCGCAAATGGGAGGCTTCCCTCGAAGCCAAGGCACAAGCGTTTCCTCGGCACTACGATTTTTCTGCGGCCCGCTCACTGCGGTCGGTGCAGGCCATGACCGACTATTTCGTGCAGGAGCACTCCGGCTTCACCGACACCCGCGCGTATTTCGACGCCTATGATCTGACGGGCAACGCCTTGCAGGGCGTCGCGGCAACGGTGCTCATTGCCGCCGACGATCCGATCATCGGCGCATAGGGTTTCCGGTCACTGCCGCGCAGTATCGAGGTGGTGGAAAAACACACCGGCGGCCACAACGCTTTCATCAAGAATCGACACTTTGCCAGCTGGTCCGACGACTTTGCAGTCGCCTGGTGCCGGCAGCATCTACCGCTCTAATCCACCGCTCCCCATTGAAGTAGAACTAGAAGTAGAAGGAGACGGCGACTTGATGCGGCGCGCCAGCCACGGTGCCGTGAACGCGAGTGCAACACCTGCAATCACGCCAACTTCCCCGGCGAGAAGAAAAGTGTCTGCATAGACATCGAGAGAACCCTCCTCGCCGGCCGGTGTTGCAGCGAGTGCTGCAATGATCCCTGCGACATAGTGCGCCGCTGAAGATGACAGGAACCAGATTCCCATCATGAGCCCCACGACTCTTGGCACCGATAACCGCGTGACCATCGAGAGACC
>VGVE01000038.1 GCA_016874135.1 Gammaproteobacteria bacterium
TACCCCATCGAGGTACTCGATGAAATCGAAGAGGTGCTGCAGATCCAGTGTGCGCCGGTGAACTGGCCGATCGGCATGGGTCGGCACTTCAAGGGCATCTATGAACTCACGCGGGATCGTATCGTCTGTTACCGCGGAGGTCAGGGTCATCACGTCTACGACTATCCGCTCATCGAGGGTCTGCACAGCGAAGCTGCCCTTGAGTATCTGGGGTTTGACTGGGAACAGGTGCGCGATCAGATCGAACTACTGCAGGGCGCGAGCCATACGTTCGAGCAGGCGGACTTCGACAAGGCGACGACCACACCGGTGTACTTTGGAACGGCACTCGGTAATTTCGGTGTGCAGCAGATGCTTGAAGGGTTCGTCGAAGTGGCACCGCCGCCACAGTCCAGGGAGACCCAGACCCGCACTGTGCAGCCGGAAGAAGAAAAGTTCAGCGGCTTCGTGTTCAAGATCCAGGCCAACATGGATCCGAAACACCGCGACCGTATCGCCTTCATGCGGATCTGCTCCGGTCGTTACAAGGCCGGGATGCGGCTGCGTCATGTGCGGCTTGGGAAAGAGGTCAGGATTTCCGATGCGGTAACGTTCATGGCAGGTGATCGCACCCATGCCGAAGAGGCGTTTGCCGGCGACATTATTGGCCTGCACAACCATGGCACCATCCAGATCGGTGATTCGTTCACCGAAGGGGAAGGGCTGCGTTTCACCGGTATTCCGAACTTCGCGCCGGAACTCTTTCGTCGGGTCCGTCCATGTGATCCGCTCAAGTCGAAACAGCTCGAACGTGGCCTTGACCAACTGGCAGAAGAAGGGGCGACGCAGGTGTTCAAACCGATGCGGCGTTCAGAATTCATCGTTGGCGCTGTAGGCGCCCTACAGTTCGATGTGGTGGCCTTCCGTCTGCAGGAGGAATACCGGGCCGATTGCATCTACGAGGATGCGAGTGTCTGGACCGCCCGCTGGGTCACCTGTGCTGACCCGAAGAAGCTCGAAGAATTCGAAGCCCGGGCGGTAGACCATCTGGCGCGGGACAGCGGTGGCCACCTTGCCTATCTCGCACCGACCCGTGCGAACCTCATGTTGACTGAAGAGCGCTGGCCTGATGTCCAGTTCCACAAGACCCGCGAACACTGATCAATCGGCACCGTTGTCCGCCGAAGGTCTGATGCGGCGCGATGCGGTGCGGGTACGAAGCGGCAAGCGCCCGCCGGATCCCGCCGTGCTTGATGCCTCCCGCGGGCTCTTTGCACGGCGTCTGGCGCTGGGTGAAAGTCTGCGCATTGAATATCCGCAATCGCTGCCGATCAGCTCCCATGCTGCGGAGATCACCCGACTCATCCGCAAACATCCGGTGGTGATCGTTGCCGGGGAAACCGGTTCCGGGAAAACCACCCAGCTGCCCAAGATCTGCCTAGAAGCGGGTCTTGGTGTAAGCGGGTCCATTGCGCACACTCAACCTCGGCGACTAGCAGCCAGGACCGTGGCTGCACGCATTGCTGAAGAGATGGGTTCGCCCCTCGGTGAAGCTGTTGGTTATGCGGTTCGGTTCACGGACCGCACCCATCCGCAGACGCTGGTGAAGCTACTCACAGATGGACTTCTCCTCACGGAGATCCGCGGCGACCGGTATCTCGATACCTACGATGCGATCATAGTCGACGAAGCACATGAACGCAGTCTCAACATCGATTTTCTGCTGGGCTATCTACGGCGCCTGGTCGTACGACGGCGCGATCTCAAGGTGATCATCACCAGCGCCACCATCGACGTAGAGCGTTTTTCGACGTATTTCGGTGGTGCACCGGTCGTGCAAGTCAGCGGGCGCGGCTATCCCGTCGAAGTCAGGTACCTCAGTGAAGAGGACGCGGCGCAGAGTGAAGATCCGGAAGAGACGTTGTGCCGGGCGGTTGAAACCGTGGCTGGTCTGCCACTAGCGAAATCCCTCGATACGCTCATATTCCAGACCGGTGAGCAAGACATTTTCGAAAACGCCAAAGTGCTGCGGGCGCGATTCGGCGAACGCTACGACATCCTTCCGCTCTACGCGCGGCTACGGACGGGTGATCAGAACCGGGTATTTGCCGCAGGTAACAAGCGTCGTCTGGTGTTGGCCACCAATGTTGCTGAAACGTCGTTGACCGTGCCGAACATCGGATTTGTCATCGATCCGGGTCTCGCCCGGATTAATCGCTATAGCTATCGCTCGAAACTCACGCGCCTGCCGATCGAGCCAGTTTCGCAGGCCAGCGCAAACCAGCGGGCTGGTCGCTGTGGCCGGGTCGCACCAGGTGTCTGTTTGCGCCTATATTCGGAATCGGATTTTCGCAGCCGTCCGGATTTCACCGAACCGGAGATCCGACGCGTCAACCTCGCCTCTGTGGTCCTGCAGATGCGCGCCTTTGCCCTTGGGGATATCGAGACCTTTGGCTTCATCGAACCTCCGGATCCTGGTGCCATCCGCGATGCACTGCGGTTGTTGCATGAGCTTGGAGCGCTCGACGGGGAACAGCTGACTGCTATTGGCCGCGCCATGGCGCGCTTGCCGGTGGATCCTCGCCTTGCCCGCATGCTCACCGCCGCGAAGGAAAGGGGCGCGCTCAAGGAACTGCTGATCATCGTCTCGGGGCTCTCCGTTCAGGATCCGCGTGAACGACCGCGCGAAGCCCAACAAGCCGCTGATCTGAAACATGCTCAGTGGCTGGATCCGAACAGCGACTTCCTGTCGTGGGTGCGCCTTTGGGACTGGCTGTTGAATCTTCACGATACGGCGACCCGGGCGGGTGAGCGTAGGGCGCTGGAGCAGAATTTTCTGAGCCCGCTGCGGATTCGCGAGTGGCGTGAACTGCATCGGCAGCTGGTCACCAGCGTCAAAGACCTTGGCTGGCGGATCAATGAAGTGCCTGCATCCAACGAGGATGTCGCCCGCGCCATCGTGAGCGGTTCGCTCTCCCTGCTCGGCACCCATGATGAGAAAGGGGTCTATCTCGGTGCGCGCAATTCGAAGTTCAGGATTTTCCCGGGATCGACCCTCAAAGGCCGCAACGTACGCTGGCTTGTTGCAGCAGAAATTGCCGAGACCACGCAGGTGTATGCCCGTTGTGTGGCGCCGGTTGAGGCCTGCTGGATCGAAGAAGCCGCCGGTCACCTGGTGGCACGATCTCATGCGGAGCCGCATTGGGATGACCGGCGAGGTGAAGCGCGCGCCTACGAGAGTGTGCGCCTCTATGGCCTGCCTCTGGCGGAGAAACGCAGCGTTCGCCTTGCACCGGTTGATCCCGCGCAGGCGCGGGAGCTCTTGATCCGCGATGGACTCGTCGCTGGCGCGGTGCCCGAGATCGCCCATCGGCAGATCAGCTTCATTGACACCAATCTGGCGGAACAGCGAGCCGTGCTCGAACTCGAGATACGGGCGCGACGGCGTGACCTCACCATACCGGAAGCAGAGATCTGCGCGTTTTATGCAGAGCGGCTGCCGGCGGACGTGGTGGACGTGCACACGCTACTCAGGTGGTGGCGTGGCCTGGATGCCGTACATCGACAGGAGCTCTTCATCGATCGAGAGTTCTTCAGGCGCAACCTCGATGTCGGGATCGGTGAACCCCAGTACCCGTCGACGCTTAACGTCGGCAGTTTCACCTTCGATTTGAAGTACCGGTTTGCGCCCGGTGCTGAAGACGACGGAGTCAACATGATCGTGCCTCAGGGACTGCTCTCCGGGGTGGTACCGGAGTTGCTCGACTGGTCGGTTCCCGGCTACTTCCAGCGGGTCGTAGAGAGCTGGCTGCGAACGCTGCCGAAGGCGCATCGGCGCGACCTCTCGCCGATTGCAGATCGGGTTGAAGGCATCAGCACGTTTCTCCTACACCCCGACCGCTATCGGGTCGGGCGGTTGCCACGGGCTCTGGGTGACGCGCTGCGCGCACTGCACGAAGTGGCGGTCAGTGACGTCGACTGGGACCACAGCCGCATCGACGCGAACTGCCTGATCAACGTCCAGGTGGTGAATGCGACTGGTCAGGTGGTCATGCAGAGCCGCGACATGAATCACTTGCTCGCACGTAACAGGCCAGTTGCGCAGTCGTCAGAACCCGCTCTGCCAGTACGCAAAAACCTGCGAGCGTTTCCCGCAGAAGGATTGCCACAGACCACGACCCTCAAGCTCGACGGTGCGCCGGTCCTCGCTTACCCGGCGCTTAAGGACCAGGGCACCGGTGTGGCGGTGGTGCATCTGAATTCCGTGGCAGAGGCCACACAATCCAATCGGGCGGGTTACGCCCGCCTTGCGCTGCTTCTACAAACCGATTCGGCGCGGTTCATGCGTAAGGAACTCGAAAAGGAGAAGGTATTGGCCCTGCATTTTGCAAGTCTGGGTGATGCCCGGCTGCTCCGAGATGAAGTCCTGATGGCGGCCGCCTGGCACTGTTTTTTCGAAGGGACTTCGTTGCCAAGGGATGCAGCCGGTTTTGATATGCGGATCGACGAGCGCGCGAAGAATTTGCTGCCTGCATTCAGGGACATCGTCGACACGCTGAAACGGATTCTTGCCGCCCGGTTCGATCTCGCCAAGCGCATGGACGAACTGGTTGCGCCAGCTTATGCGCCGGCACTGAAGGAGGCACGTGAACATCTCGAAAGCCTGGTTCCTGCGCAGGTGCTTTCAGTCGCATCGGCGGCCTTGTTGGCGGAAACACCACGTTATCTGCAGGCGGAACTCCATCGACTCAACAACCTGCAGGGCCGCATTGGCAAGGACGCGGAGCGTGTGCGAGAACTGGAAGCGTTGAGCCAGCGTATAGCGCGCTACGCGCAGCATCGCCTCGCCAATGCACAAACCGGTGCCGATCTCCTGCAACAGCTCGAGGAAGTGCGGGTGGGTATGTTTGCGGAACCCCTAGCGAAAAAAGGTCTGGGATCGCCGATCCGCCTCGACCGGGCGCTTGTGGCAGCGGAACAGTCAATTGGCCTTCGCTGAGCTTATTTGCGACGAGTCTTCCTCGAATGGACTTGTTGGCTGTACAGTCTTGCGCGTCCGGTTTTGAAGGTCCATTGTCGGACGGTCGGAACTTTTTCCGGCAAGGGATGTCTGAACTGTCGTGAAACCTTGGTGCAGGAAGCAACCGGCAATGAGGTGACACGATGGCAACATCAACGATGCGCAGATCAAACGACATAACAGTCTCGCGCGAGACTCCAGGAGAAACGGAATCATGTTGAATCGCAAAGTGAAGCCGATTGCAGTCCTGATCGGGACCACCTTCGTAGCCTCCCTCACCGCTGCAGGAGCAGCCAGCGCCGATGAGCTGTTTGTCACGGCAGAGCTCGATCAGGGTTATGACCTGCTCGCCCAGGCGGATGCCGAAGGTAAGTGTGGCGAAGGCAAGTGTGGCGAAGGGAAGTGTGGAGAAGGTGAAGGCGACGCCGAAGGTGAAGACAAGGATGGCGAAGGCAAGTGCGGCGGTGCTGCCTGATCTGATCGCCTGAAGCTGTAGCACTCGCATGGCCGGGGTTGAAGCCATCGGTGAAGCCCATCGGGACACCGTACAAGATTCATACCTCGGCATAGCGGGTGCAGGGCTGGGGCTGCGTCGCGGGATGTTGCCCCAGCTTCGTTCGCTGAAATCTGGTGCGGTGGATTTTATGGAAATCGCACCAGAAAACTGGATCGGTGTAGGGGGCCGTTTTGGTCGGGCCTTCGCTGAACTCGCAGAACGATTTCCGCTGGTCTGCCATGGCTTGTCCCTGTCACTCGGCAGCCCGATACCTCTTGATGAAGCCTTTGTGCGTTCGGTGCGAACGTTCCTTGATCGGCACCGGATACCTTTCTACAGCGAACACCTGAGCTATTGCAGCGATGACATCGGCCATCTCTATGACCTGATGCCGATCCCGTTCACCGATGAAGCGGTACGGTATGTGGCGGCGAGGATTCGCCGGGTTCAGGACATTCTCGAACGGCAGATCGCCATCGAACATGTGTCCTACTACGCAGCACCAGGGCAGCGGATGAGTGAGATCGAGTTCATCAATGCGGTTCTCGCAGAGGCGGATTGCCGTCTGCTGCTCGACGTGAACAACCTCTACGTCAACAGCATCAACTTCCGTTATGACCCATATGCGTTCATGGAGAATTTGGACCTGCCACGAACCGCGTACATCCACATCGCAGGACACTATGTCGAAGCCGAAGACCTGCGCATTGATACGCATGGTTCAGCGGTCATCGATCCTGTGTGGGCACTTCTGGACGCGGCATTCAAGCGTACAGGTCCGGTGCCTACGCTGCTCGAGCGTGACTTCAACTTTCCACCGATGACTGAACTGCTCGGTGAAATTGACCGGATCCGGGCGGCGCAGTCCGGCACCAGTGTCTCGGGGATGCAGGCGTGATTCAGCGGGGTGCCAACCTCCCGGAGTTTCAGGCTGAACAACTGGCTTTCGCGGCGTACATCCGCAATCCGGAAGTGCATCCGATCCCCAGTGGGATCGAGGCACGTCGCATGCAGATCTATGCCGGGCTTTTTTACCGCAATATCGAGGGGTTCCTGGCGTCGGGCTTCCCCGTGCTGAAAAAAATCCACCAGTCAAACGACTGGCAGGGCACAGCGTGGCCGCATTTGGTCCGGGAGTTCATCCACCAACATCCAAGTGAGTCACCGTACTTTCTGGAAATCTCGCAGGAGTTTCTCCAGTTCATGTCGACCCATGATGAGTCGCGCCAGTTTCCATGGCTGCTCGAACTGATGCACTACGAGTGGGTGGAGCTGGCTCTCAGTGTCAGTGACGAGGTGTTTCCGGAGACCCTCACGGTACGTGGCGATAACTACAGCGAACCCGCTGCGCTCACTGGAGCGTTGGTGGTCTCGCCACTTGCGCAGACGCTGGCCTATCGTTATCCGGTACACAAGATCGGCCCCGGCCACCTGCCGGAGAACGAACCTGCACAGTCCACACTGCTTGTGGTCTATCGTCGTCCGGACGACACGGTACATTTCATGGAGTCGAGTGCGATGACCCATCGGCTGCTTGAGCTCATCCGCGAAGGCCACTCAGGCGCTGGGGCGATCGAAGAGATCGCGATGGAGTCCGGAATGAATGTGGGTGCACTTCGCGGGAAAGCGCTGGCTGCCTTGTCAAAGCTGCGCGACATTAACATCATTCTGGGTATCTGAAACTCCGGATGGCACGATCCGCGGAATCAGGATCAAAGGAGAGGCGGACGATGGCAGCAAAATTTTGTGTGGCACCGATACGGCGCTTGCTGGTTTCCGGGCTGATTGCCGGAAGCTTGCTTATGGCCCCTGGCGTGTTTGCTGATACGCCTGATGACTGGGAAGGTCTGAACCGCCGCATCTTCAGTTTCAACGATTTTTTTGACTGGCTCTTTCTCAAACCCGTGGCCAAAACCTACAAGAGGGTTATCCCGGGTCCGGTGCGCCAAGGCGTATCCAACGTGTTCAACAACGTCGACACGCCGGTTACGGTGGTGAACCAGTTTCTGCAAGGCAAACCCCGGGAGGGCTTTTCTGACGCGGGGCGCTTTCTGGTCAACACCACGCTCGGGATTGGCGGCATTTTTGACGTCGCGTCACGGATGGGACTGCCGAAGCATCAGGAGGACTTTGGCCAGACATTCGGTGTCTGGGGTGCCGGCAGTGGTCAGCATGTGGTGCTTCCTTTCCGCGGTTCGTCAACGGTTCGCGATGCGTTCGGCCTGGTGCTCGATGCGTTCACCAATCCGCTGCGGTTCATTTCTCCGGCTGAAGCCCGATACTCGACGTACGGTCTCTACTTCACCGATGTTCGTGTTGATTTGCTGGCGGCGGAAACACTGATGGGTGACTCCTGGGACGCCTATCTCTTCCAGCGTGATGCTTTCCTGCAGCGTCGTGAATACCTGGTCTTGGATGGCAACGTTGAGACGGAAGATCCGTTCCTGTCGGATGATTGGGAAGAGTAGTCAGATCCGCCTTGGGTAACGGTCAAGCCTGCTTGTATTGACAGGGTACGAGGAGTAGGGTGCCGGACGCATTACCACGGCTGTACCTGCGAGCCTCTGGCTGATGGGCTTTCTGATCATTCACTCGGATCAGACTCCGAATCCTCTCCAACCGGTTTTGAATTCCGCGGATGTTCGCTGGGTGGCGAGTGTCGCTGCCGCGCAACAGGCGTGCAGCGTTGACCGTGGTGATCTCGTGATCGCTGCAAACCTCTCCCAGGCCGATGAGATCCGGCGGCTTGATCCCCTTATCGATGTCGTCCTCGCTGTGCCTGCACAGGATTCAGGAATTGATGCGAAGGCAGCCCTGCGGGCTGGCGTCGCTGACATCTGGGGCCCGGAGGACGTCGGATCACGTGCAGCAACCGCACTCATGGGCCGCGTGCAGGCGCGCCAGCAAGCCATCCGGGACCGGATGCGACGTTATGAATCAGAGGTACGTCGCGATCAACGTAATGGCCGGTATGTGCAGTTCGGCATGTTGCCACCGAATCCGATGATGATTGGTGATTACGCTCTACGGCATCGGATCGTTCCGTCGGCGGAACTCTCCGGAGATTTCGTCGACTACTTTCAACTCGCCCAGCAGTATCTGGTCGCCTACGTGGCTGATGTCGCCGGCCATGGCGCGTCATCTGCATTTGTCACCGTGCTGCTCAAGAACTTCTCGCGACGTATCCGGCGTGAATACCGTGTCGATATGCTGCAGAACCCGGGGCTGATCCTGGCGTGGCTCAACCGTGAACTGCTGGAACAGAAGATCGACAAACACGTCACCATGGCACTCCTGCTGATTGATCTGCGTACCGACACTTTGCTGCACGCCAATGCCGGGCACTATCCACAGGTGATCAAAGTGGAAGAAACAGGGCAGGCTCACTTTCTCGAAGCCAGTGGCAAGCCTGTGGGTCTGTTTCCCGAAGTGGCCTACACACCTGTTTCTGCGCACCTGTCTCCTGGCTCCCGACTGGTGGTGTTTTCCGACGGCGTTCTGGAATTGCTCCCGGAGGAATCGCTGGCCGGCAAGGAGCAACGGCTGCTTGCCGCGGCAAAGACCGGTGACCGCATCGACGACGTGTGGTCGGCACTTGGTTTCACCGCAGGCATGCAAGGGCCGGACGACATTTCCTGTCTGATCGTGAGCCGGGAGCCCTGAATGGCCGAAGGCAGAATTCTGGTCGGCGAGTGTGACGGTGTGTACCTCCTGAAGCTGGTGGGCGATGTGCGGGTTACGCTCTGCGTATCCGCGGAGGGCTTCATCCGGCGACTTTTGGCCGATCCGGGGTTCAAGACGGTCTCGGTGGATCTTTCCGAAACCCGGGGTATGGACTCCACGTCACTCGGCATCCTCGCCCGGCTCGCCATCGAATCCCGCAAACAGCATGACTTCCGTCCCACCGTTCTCATCACCAACCCGGACCTGGAAAAACTCCTCAAGGTCTCCGGATTTGGAGAAGAGTTCACCTTCGTCCGCGTGGCTTCGCCCCAGACCATTCCCGTTACCGAGATTCCGAAACGCCATGGCATGGATGAAGCGGAGCTGCGTCGTCAGGTGATCGATGCGCATCGCGCCCTGATGGCGATGAATGCTGCCAATACGGAGACTTTTCGCGACTTGGTTGCGGCACTCGAGGCTGAAGAAGCCGCCAACGGCGGTTGATCCCCGGCGCAGTTCACGCAGCGGGCTTCAGATCTCGGTCAAGAACAGCCAGGGCTTCATCCAGAATTGAGAGGTCATTGCGGCTGAGGCGCCTGCTGTCGCTCAGGACCTGACGGTAAAGGCGCGCTCCGGGGCGCCCGTTGAAAAGGCCCAGCACATGCCGGGTCATTGCCTTGAGCGGTGTGCCAGCCTGCACTTCCTTACGCATGTAGGCGGCAAAGGAGACGAAGGCCGTGAATGCGTCCATGCAAAAGTCCGAATCGTGCAGTTCCTGGTGGATCGCCGTGAGCAGCAGTGGATTGTGATAGGCCGCCCTGCCAATCATCACGCCTTCGAGCCCATCCAGACTCGAACAAACGGAATCCACGTTGGTGATTCCGCCGTTCAGCACAATGCGCAAGTGCGGAAAGCGGCCCTTGAGTGCGCGAACGCGGTCATGACGCAGTGGCGGAATCGAACGGTTTTGGGCGGGCGAGAGCCCCTTCAAGAGCGCCATACGGGCATGTACATAAAACGTCTCGCAGCCGGCTTCAGCGACGGTGCCGACGAACGTATCGAGGAAGTCATCGGAATCGAAGTGATCGATACCGAGGCGACACTTCACGGTTACCTCGACGTTTACTGCGCTGCGCATCGCCCGAATGCAGTCGGCAACCAAAGTAGGTTTTGCCATGAGGCAGGCGCCAATCTCCCCATCCTGCACGCGCTCCGACGGGCAACCGACATTCAGATTCACCTCGTCGTATCCGCGGGTTGCGCACATCCGTGCGGCTGCAGCGAGGTCATCCGGATTGTTGCCACCAAGCTGCACTGCTACCGGATGTTCGCCGGGATGAAAATCGAGCAGGTGTGTTCTGCGGCCGAACAACAGCGCGCCTGTGGTAATCATTTCGGTAAAAAGCCCGACGCTCGGGCTCATTAAGCGAAGAAGGTATCGGCAATGGCGGTCCGTCCATGCCATCATGGGCGCGACGTGGACGGTCCGGGAGGCGGGATGCCTCAGAGTCATCGGTGGATCCGATTGCCAGCACGGCGGGGCGGCAAGGGTACACACGCCCGGGAAAATCCTGAAATGCGTGTTCAGCTTCAGTTCAAATACTGGAGTTTTTCTGCAGAATGCAGGCATTTAAGTTGTCTTAATGGCTTTATTTGTTCACGTTATATCCATGATTTAATTGAAAAAGAGCGGCAGAATTACTCAATAGAGAACCGTTCGACGCTTCTCCATATTTTTCTCCATTTTCTCTTCATTTTACGAATCCTCAAGCGTATAGTGCGCGTAAGTCGATGCTGACCGCAGTGACATCGCAAGCCGCAAGGCATCAGCGGTTGAGTTCACAAGGCAGCGCGAGTCGACTGACAGACGCAATCGGTGTCGGCCATGAGTGACCAGAAACAGGTCCCAGATGGTGATATCGGTGCCGAGGAGAATCAGGCGATGCTCAGGCAAAGAACGATAAGAAAACCCGTACACGCGATCGGAGTCGGCGTGCATTCGGGCAAGAAGGTCCGTATGACAATGCGCCCTGCCGGGGAGAATACGGGTATTACCTTCGTGCGCACCGACATCGAAGGATATCCTTCGGTGCCGGCGATCGCACAACTGGTTTCAGACACCACGCTGTCGACGAGCATCGCGACCGGTGGTGCCCAGGTGGCAACGGTTGAGCATCTGATGTCTGCTCTCTGGGGTCTTGGCATCGATAACCTCATCGTCGAACTCAGCAGCGAAGAAGTGCCGATCATGGATGGCAGTGCTGCGCCGTTTGTCGATTTGATCAAGACGGTGGGCATCGTCACGCAGAATGCGCTCAAGGCATTCATCCGCATCACGCGTGAAATCGAAGTGACCCAGGGGAATGCACGTGCTCTGCTGCGTCCATTTACTGGTTTCAAGGCGAGCTACACCTTTGTTGCGGACCATGCGGTCTTTAACCGCTACCCGAAGCAAGCGACGCTGAATTTCTCCGACGTGTCCTACTGTGATGAAGTCAGCAAGGCGCGCTCGTTCGGTCTGCTCACGGAGCTGCCGCAGGCGCAGGCGATCAACCGCTGCCTCGGCTCGAGCCTGCAAAACGCTGTGGGCATCGACGACAGCAATGTGCTGAACGAAGGTGGTCTGCGGTACCATGATGAATTCGTGAAACACAAACTGCTCGACGCCATCGGCGATCTGTATCTGCTTGGTCGTCCGGTGCTCGGCGAATTCGTCGGTTACATGTCCGGCCATGCCCTCAACAACAAGCTGGCGCGTGCGCTGCTGCGTTGTGACGATGCATGGGAAGTGGCCACTTTCGAAGATGCGCGGCGTCTGCGTGGCCGTGAACCAATCGTGCAGCCGGAAGCGTTGGCCTTCTGAAAACACGCCCACAGCGGCCCGGGACACTAACCCGACCGCTGCATCTCCTCCCACATCACCTTGAGAAAGTTGCGCACCGCAGTTGTTGCTTCATCCGGCGGCATAAGGTTTTGCCGGGCGATCTCCGCTGCGATGTCGGCGACACTTCGCTTGCCGTCGATCATTCCCATGAGCCAGGCGTGAATACGCACACTCGCGGCTTGGGTGGTGAAAGCGGGCAGCATTGGCACCGGTTCCTTCTCGCTGCCGCGGCCCCCAACAAGCCAGGCGGGTAGGTACACCCAAGGCTTCCACGGCATCGTTGCCACCTTGCGCGCCCTGAAACTGAAGATTCGCTCAGTCCTTGATTGCCGGTTGAAGGGTGACTGCAGGTAGGCGATCTCCTCTTCTTCGGATGAATCCAGGTGATAGCCACCGCGTTCGAGTGACTTGATCACTTCCGGCGCAGAAACGTTCGATGCTGCGTCCGCTCCTGCAAAGCCGAGTGATCCGGAGTTCATCCAGACGCCGCCGGGTTTCAGCAAGTGGTTGATGGTGCTCACCAGCTGGCTGAAGGGGCAATCGATCACGTCGATCAGCCAGTGAGTGAACACCGCATCAAAACTGGCAGCTGTGAAAGGCGGGTGCAGCACATCGGCAAGTACCACAGTTTTTTCGTGCGCCGACCAGGGTGGATCGAGTTCATGCGTGATCGCGACGTGGTGCGGTTCAATCGGCGCCAGCGGGAATTCCACCACAGTCGCAGGGCGACGATTGAGAAGCCGATGACTCAGCAGCGCGAGCAGCGGATTGCTTTCGAGCGCTACCACCTGCCGACTGCGACCAAGATCGAATGCCAGACGATCGGCGCCGCTACCCGGTAACAAAAGAGGGCCTGTGGCATCGCCCAGTAGGCACTCTATTCGCTGCCAGGCATCGACGTTCTCCGCTTCGCCCCATACCCAGTCGCGGGCGATGTGTGTGTTGTAGGCGGTCGGTGTGTGGTGTGACGGCAAGCGGGTGCGCAGTCCGAGTAGCGTCTCCCTGGCGGCGCCACGGTCATTTCCTGGCATCGGGGCCAGCAGTGCTTCCACTGCGGTGCGCTATGCCGTGTATCCTGCGGCCAGACCCGCCAGTCTGCTCCGTGTCAGGTCGCCCGCGTTGGCCGCTGCTGCCTGTGCACGTGACGCGTCGCGGTGCAGTCTCTGGCGTTCGAGTCGCCAATGGTTGCACCAATCCGCCAGCGCAAGTTCGGGCTCGCAGAGCAGAACCGGCAGGCCATCGAGCACGGGATAATCCGCCGCGCAGTTGGCGCAGACCTACTCCTGCAAAAGGGTGTGGCAGACGGGGCAACAGAACTTCGGGTTGTGCTGAGTCATGTTGGAACCCGGGGATCGACCTGCTGCGGGCGCTGCTCTGATCTGACGATAGCCATTGCGGGAGCCTAACATTCTGTCCCCGACGCACCGGTATTCCCATGCCGTTTGTGCGTTCATGCGGGTTATTCTTGCGGTCATCCATAACAACCAGAGGGGCAACAGTATGGCCAAAGCCACCGATCACGAAGTGGTCTCGATCTATCCGTTCTCGGATGCCCAGATCAACGAACTCATGACCAAGGCGCCGGAGTGTGTGCTGATGTGGTCGACGAAGGACCACTGGCCGGTCGGGGTCGTCCACTCCTTCGTCTGGCACGACGGTAAGGTGTGGTTGACCTTTGCCAATCATCGACATCGTGCTGCGGCCATACGTCGGGACCCACGGGTTTCCGTGGCCATCACCGGTAGAACGCTGGCGCCTGACGATACGCCAAAGGGGCAGGCGACGATGAAGGGGCGGGCAGTGTTCCACGAGGATCGGGCGACGAAGGAGTGGTTCTACCGGGCACTGTCGAAGAAGCAGTCACCGAACGATCCCGTGGGGGAGCAGGATTTTTACAACCTTCTCGATTCGCCGCTGCGCACCGTGCTCGAGATCGTTCCGGAAAAATGGATTACGTTCGACGCCGGGAAATCCGCGCGACATCGCGCAGGAACGCTGCCGGAATCAGAGATGGGGCCGAAGCTCAACTCCGATACGGAGCGGCTAGAAGCGGAGCGCAAGCAGCGCGGTCTAGCCTGAGCCATTGCGCTGTCAGTGTGCCCGGGGTTACCCCGGGCGCTGAAGCGTACGTTCCTTACTTCCTGCCTTATTTCTTGAAGAATCCGTCGAGGTAACCGGGATCGCGACCATCAGGAAAGGGTGCCGTACGCGACATGACCGGGCTGTCACCCGGCTTCATGTTCGCGTGGGCGCGTTTCCAGCCTGCAAACGTGGCGAGGATGTGCATAGGGTCGCCGTGGATCTCTGTGAAGCCGCCGTTCACCGACCGCGTATCGAAGTACGCGGCGTTGACGTCATCGGCCCATAGTTCACACGCATTGACGAAGCCCAGTGACTCCATACGTTTGCGAGCAGCGGCGAAGTCGTTCACAAGGCAGCCCACGTGGTGAAATCCCTCTTCACCTTTCTTGTACATGTCCCGGTAAATCGAGGGTGTCTCATCGTGCTGCTGAATAAACTGGATCTGGTTGTTACCGAGGTAACCAAACGCGTAAGACACATTGGCTTCCTGTTTCGTTCCCCGGTACTGAAACTTCAGCGTCTTGTGATGCGCCGCGATGACGAAGGGGCCGGCACCGTAGAGACGATGCCATTTGTGAATCGACTCTTCGATGTCGTTGACGAAATAGGCGTGCTGGAAAATCGGAAAGATGGCAGACATGAACTGGACCCCCGTCCTCGCTTGAATTGCTCAAAGGCTCCCACGAAAGGCGGGGCTCGTAAAGTTGCTTAGACATCGATGCCCTTGGACCTGCGAGCTAGTATGGCCTGCGTATCGAGCACAAAAGCAGCTTCCCGTGCGACGATCGCGGCTGCATGTCCCGTCACCACATCGTCCCAACCCGCGTGTGGCAACACGTAGAAGCGGTCACTCTCAATGGCGTCAAAGACGATGTTGGCGATGTCGTCGGGAGATTTGCCTTCGCTGAGTGCCGTACCGATGGGCAGTCCTGTGCCGTGCGGATTGTTCTGGTTGGCAAGCGTGCCCGGACGGTTGCGCTCGGCTTCGGCGATTTTTGTGTTCACCCAGCCGGGGCAAAGTACTGAAGCGCCAACACGGGAGTTGCGTGCCTTGAGGCCGTGACTCAATCCTTCAGACATCAGGATCACACCATACTTGCTCACTCCGTAAGGCCCACCACCGGGAATGAACGCAGCGATGGACGCGGTATTGACCACATGTCCGGGCTCACCGTGCGCAATCATGTGCGGAACGAATTTCTGGATGCCCCAACGCACGCCGTGCAAGTTCACCCCCAGTACCCAGTCCCAGTCCACGTCCGGAATTTCCCACATCGGCACCGGGGCACCACCATTCACCACACCGGCGTTGTTGAACAACAGATGGATATTGCCGAATCGGGCAGTAGCGTCCTTGAAGAGTGTTTCGATAGACGCCTTGCGCATGGTATCGGTGATCACACCGATGACCGGTGTCTGCCGCTCTTCGAACCACGCCACGGCTTTCTGCAGCGCGTTGGCTTCGATGTCGGCAAGAACAAGGTTCATGCCGAGTTCCGAACACTTCCGCGCATAGGCGAGGCCGATGCCGCTCGCGCCTCCAGTTATCACGGCAGTCTTGCCTTTGAAGTTTCTGAGCATGGTGATGCCTCCCCGGTTACTTGTAGGCTGCTTGCTAGGCGAAAGCGTAACCGACTCCCACAGCGGATTCACTTGGCCCGGCGTGCTGTAGTCCCAATTGGCGCTCCACATTGCGTCGGCTGACTTTGCGTGGCTGCGGCTGATCGCCCGTGCTGCCTGAGACCCGCAACTTCGGCTTCCTTGCTAAGCTTTGCTGTGGACGTCAATTCCTGCATGGAGGAGATACATGAGCGATGCTGGCGAGATACTGATTCCGCAGCGGTACTGGAGCTGGGGTGCATTCATACTGCTGACACTGGCAAGCCTCGGACTGTCAGCCTGGTCGGCGGTTTGGCTGGCAGCGGCAGCCGTGTTCGGTGTCATCTCGCTCATTGGCCTTTTGGACTTCCTGCAGCCCAAACGGGCGATCCGGCGCAACTACCCGGTCATCGGGCACCTGCGCTTTTTTCTCGAGTACCTTCGCCCGGAAATCCGCCAATACTTCATCGAGTCAGATACTGAAGCCATTCCGTTTGCGCGATCACAGCGATCGCTTGCGTATCAACGCGCCAAAGGCGCTGTCGACAAACGCCCCTTTGGTACGTTGTTGGACGTCTATGAGCCTCAGTATGAGTGGATCAATCATTCGATCTCGCCGAAACACCTCGACAGCCACGACTTTCGCATCACGATCGGCGCAGGACGTTGCGTCAAACCCTATTCCGCCAGCATCTTCAACATTTCGGCGATGAGCTTTGGCTCGTTGTCTGCAAACGCGGTTCTGGCGTTGAATGAAGGTGCCCGCCGGGGTGGCTTCTATCACGACACTGGTGAAGGTTCGATTTCCAAATGGCACCGGCAACCCGGCGGTGATCTGGTCTGGGAAGTCGGCAGCGGCTACTTCGGTTGTCGTGATGAGAAGGGTAATTTTGATCCCGAACGCTTCCGCGAAAACGCGGTGAGCGAACAGGTGAAGATGATCGAGATCAAACTCTCCCAGGGGGCGAAACCGGGTCACGGGGGTGTATTGCCGGGATCAAAAGTCACCGGGGAGATTGCCCGCTCGCGAGGCGTACCTGAGGGGATCGACTGCGTCTCGCCGTCGGCGCACTCAGCGTTCAGCACCCCGGTTGAACTGCTTGAATTCGTGGCGCAGTTGCGGGAACTGTCCGGCGGTAAGCCGGTGGGATTCAAACTGGCTATTGGTCATCCCTGGGAGTGGTTCTCCATTGTCAAAGCCATGCAGCACACCGGTCTCGTACCGGACTTCGTGGTGGTGGATGGTGGTGAAGGTGGCACCGGTGCTGCGCCCATCGAGTTTTCGGATCACGTGGGTACTCCGCTGCGCGAAGGTCTGATGCTGGTACATAACGCGCTCGTTGGGGTCGGGTTGCGCGATCAGATCAAGGTCGGGGCCAGCGGCAAGGTCATTACGGCGTTTGACATCGCCCGGACGATTGCACTCGGCGCAGATTGGTGCAACGCCGCACGCGGATTCATGTTTGCACTCGGCTGTATCCAGGCGCAGACGTGCCATACCGGCAAATGTCCCACTGGCGTCACCACCCAGGATCCGGGTCGGATGCGCGCGCTGGTCGTGCCGGAAAAAGCGGATCGGGTGTTTGATTTCCATCGATCGACCATGGAGACGCTGAAGGATCTCGTCGGTGCTGCTGGTCTCAATCATCCGTGTGAACTGGGTCCGGAGCACATCATTCGGAGGATCTCATCGAAAGAAGTGCGATCACTTGCTGGGCTGCATAAGTGGGTAATAACCGGGGACCTTAACAAGGGCGTCTACCGATCACCGGTGTTCAAGTCGTTCTGGGAAAAGGCACCTCACGACAGTTTCAGCCCGCCTGCATCCATGCTGGTGCGACAGAAAACGAAATCAGCATAGGCAGGTTCCGTTTGGTGAGCGATGCGTACTCAACGACGGACGATCTACGCCGCGTGATCAAAGCTTCGTGAACAAAGATTCGTGATCAGCGCTGCGTAGTCAACGATGTAGGAGCAGCTCCTCGTGAGCTGCTAGAAACGACTCAATCTGCGCTGTGTTGTTGTTCTGCCAGGGATGAAAGTCTGAGCGGTAGAAGGCGAAGTGATCCCGCACGAGGCGACGCAGGATGCCATTACGCCCCCACAGGAAACGCAGGCCGCGTGCCCACTCCCTGCCGCTGAATAGAAGCCAATCCTTGGCAAGGAAATAGCAGTCGTGCATGGATACTTCGAGGAGAAGACCGGGCAACGCGTTCAGCATCGCCAGGCGTAGCAGTAAACGGCCACCGCCGGTTGCCATGTAGACGTCGAAGGCCACGGCTTTGTGTTCAGATTCTTCGATGGCGTGCCAGTGCCACAAAAGGCGCAGATCAGTGGACATGGGTTCGAGCCACCGCTCAGGCTGTTTCATCAAACCGTCAGCCAATACTGCCGTGAGATGTTCAACGTCCGCAGTGACGGCCAATGAGTAGCGGGGGAGGCGGCGCGTAAACCACCGCATCACATCACGCATCAGCGCGTTCATCCGCGTGAGTGCGCCATAGCCTTGAGCGAGAAGCAGGTCCACGTGCGCGGCCTGTTCCAGGCTGTGTTGGCCTTCCTGGCCGGCGAACTGCCGCACCTGCTCCTACAGCCCGGGATCACCAATCGTCCCAGAGTGGATGCGCACGCTCTGGATGAAAAAGCGCTCACCTTCCGGAAAGGTGGTCGACAGGGCGTTGAAAAAGTGCGTTTCAAAGGGCAGCCCGCCGAACCAGTACTTCGGTGTGGCAGCAGAGGGCTGTATCGCGATGCGGCGTACGGTGATCGGTGGTGTCATATCAGTTACAACTCGATCCGGATTACGGGCAGACCGCCCGGTAGGCAGTCTGCCCCTGCACCTCGGGACGCGGTCAGGTCTTGGCGATATCTAGTGGCCGGTAGTACTCCTTGCCTTGCTCCATGTACTCCATTCGTTTCTTCATGAACGACTGCCCGCCTGAACCTTCTTCTGTCAGCGTCAGGTTTTGTCGGAAGTAGTTGATGCTTTCCGGATGTAGGGTGCGCGCGAGTTCCCAATAGTGCTCGGCTTTCTCGCCCTCGCCGTGGGCTCGAAACAGGTTGCCCAGCCGGAATGCGGCATCAGCCTTCTGTTCGTTGACACCATGTTTGCGGATGTTGCCGGTCACGCTTTGCCGGTTCTGGACATGCACGCTCTCCCGCCCTTTGGCCACCCAGTCCTTCAGCGCCGGCGTGTATACGTCGTTACCGAACAGGAACGCAGTGTCGCCTTCGCCAAACTGGTGGACCTTTGAGTAGGTGCCTTCGTCGATGCGAACGATGCGGCCTTCTTCGTCGATCCACGCTGCGGAGGGTACGTTGACGAAATTGAACACGCTGCTGATGAGGTGATCGACGTCGACGATCTGGATGTAGGTCGGCTTGGCCGCGTCGAAGATTGGCCCCGCCACCGCTTCGCCACCTGTATCTTCGGCCACACAGATCAGCACGAAGTTCGGGTCGTTGATCTCTTCATACACACGTTGCCACACGGGCACGTCAAGCAGACAGCCTCACCACGATGACCAGGTGACGATCAGCGCCTTTTTGCCGCGATAGTCCGCCGTGCGGATGACGTTGCCGGTGCGATCCACGATTTCGAAGTCCGGCGCCATGCCGTTGACCAGCATGTTGTCCTGCTTGGCCGGAAGCTCCGCGAAGCTCCATACCCGAGACGCTTCATCGGCAATAAAATGTTGTCCAACGGTGTTCGCAAAAGTGGTCAGGTCAAACCAGGTTTTGCCGCCGCGTTCGATGAGCCAGTTGTCCTTCAGCGGAAAACAGAGGTCCTGAAAACAGGCACCTTCCGGTTTCAGAACGAATCCGTTTACCGAGGCAAGGTCCTCAGGGCGAATGAGCAGCCCGTCGCCGGGACCGGTTGCCGACAGCTGGATTGTCCGGCCCTGGTAGAGCACGGTCGTGTGCCCTGCGGGGTGGATTGGTGTGGGTTCAAACGGGTGCCGCAGTTCCGGGAAGGCACCAAAAGCCTTGGCCATGTTTCAGCTCTGGCAGTCATCAGTGTCTGCATCGTAACAGTCGCCGTGATGGTTGGCGCTATCCCCGGCGCACGCCCGTCAGCGAACCGTCCGCCGCCATGGCAGCAGTCTGCTTCACGGCGATCTTCGCCATATCAGGGTGGGTGAGAATCCAGAAACGCCCGGTGTGAATGGCATCGAGCACGATCCGCCCGACTTCATCCGGGTCCATACCCTGTTCTTCGAGAAGCTTCTGGATGCCTTTGGCTGCCTGCCCGACGCTGACGCCATCTGCCGCAGGTTTGGCGTGGCCGGGACGATACGCCACCGAGTGTCGGCTGATGTTGGTGTTGATTGGGCCGGGGCATAGAACCGATGCGGTAACTGCACTCTTTCTGCCAGCGAGATCACGGGCGAGCGTCGCCATCAGCGCCACCACACCGTGTTTGGCGACGTTGTAGGCGCCCATGAATCCACTCGCAAAGAGCCCGGCCATGGAAGAGGTTGCATTGATGTGACCCTCGCCCTGCGCTTCCATGATCGGGAGAAACGCGTCGATGCCGTAGATCGGCCCGTAGAGGTCCACATCGATGATCCAGCGCCAGTCGGCGAGTTTCATCGGATGCGTCGCAGTGGGAATGCCGACTCCGGCGTTGTTGCAGAGCACATGCACGCCGCCAAAGTTGTCCATTGTCATTCTTGCAAGCGCCTGCACCTGTTCTTGAGAAGAAACGTCGCAGCGTTGTCCAATGGCCTTGATTCCTGCGGCATGGAATTCAGCCAGCGCCGCTGTCCTCGCCGCGTCATCCAAGTCGGCAATTACGAGGTGCATACCAGCACCGGCGAAAGCCCGGGCCATTCCCAGGCCGATACCACTGGCGCCGCCAGTGATCACGGCCACTTTGCCATTGAGATTTTTCATATCGCTTCGCCCCCGGGTTGGATGACCTCCGATTGTGCCTGTAACTGTTACGTCGTGATAACTTGCCGTCGGGCGAGACAGAGATAACAACGTCATGATCGAAGTGAATGTCGAGCGGGAAACCGACCTTTCTGCCGCCGTCGTCTGGGAAGAAATCCGCCACTTTGACCGGGTGCTCAAGTGGATTCCCGGAGGCGAAACCAGCTCGATTGAGGTGAAGGGCGAAGGTGTTGGCGCGGTGCGCGACATCCACCTGTCCACACAAGGCTATGTGCAACATCGCCTGGTGGCTTTCGACCCGGAACAGCGCAGCTTTTCTTATACGCTGACTGCCGGTAAACCCATCGGCATGCAGGATTACGTAGTGGTGGCGTCCGTCACGCCCAAGGACAGGGGAGGGTGTGTCATTCGCTGGTTCGGGCGCATGACGGCGGATACATCACTCGACGAGCAGGTCGTCGGAGCGGCGCTTGCTGTGGCGCTTGGCAACATGACGAGTGGCGTCGTTGCGCGGCTCAAGGGACAACAGCCGGTGTTCTCATCGCAGCCGAACGAAGACTGGCAGCTGCGCCAGTCCACATCCAGACATCAATAGCCGAGCAAACCGCTACACCGGGCTGGTGATCACACCATTAACGATGGGTGCAAATGCGGTGAGCCTGTCCCACAGGTTCGTTGGAAGGCCGGTCGAACCGAGCACGGTCTGAACGATCCGTGTTGGCCATGCAGAGCGAGATAGTTGAGCACGACCGTTTCCGCCAGCAGGTTAACGTTGTTGGCGGCGGGTGTGCCCGAGGTTTCCACGGATCCATCCGCAAGCATATAGCCAATCTGCTGATGCATGGCCTGTTATGCAGGCGTGGCACCCAGCAACTGGGCGCGGCCACCCGGGTTATAGACCAGGAAGAACGGTGCCGCGGTCTGTTGGTTGTCAGAGGTCCACTTACCTTTGCCGCGGCCATCGGTACTGTTGTCGATAACGCCGTTGGAGGAAAGCGAACCGTCCGACATCACGTACAGCATCAACGGCACACCATGGATCGCGGCGTACTAAGGGCATGCACCCATACACTGGCCGGCGCGGAAATCCTTGACATCACCTTCGGCCCGGCGGCCGCCGTCGTAGTCGTAACCGCCCATCTCGATGGTGCCTGCACCGGTGAAGCCGTTGATCACCATCTTCATCACGGAAGCGGTCTTGCGAAACTCATTGCCCGAGGTGTTGTTGGCAAGGAACTCCGCTGACGTGAAGATGCCCGCAGCACAGACGATCTCCGGATCTCCGGCGGGGTCAAGGGTCGCCGGGTTGCCGAAGCGATCGGCGAGATCGGCGCTCTTCAGATAACCGCAGCGCACCAGGTCCTTGAGCACCGCATCAGCGGTGATCGGATTGCCGTCCGTATCCATAGCAAACATCTTGCGGTCACTGATGCGGTAGATCGATTCCATGACTGCCACGGCATCGCGCTGCGACAGCGCGGTGGTCAGATCGCCTACGTCCACAAGCCCAGTCACATCACTCGGCCGGTCCACTTGGTTGGGCGAATGCCGAGATCGATCATCGAGACCGGCGCCATAGAGTTGCTGCCAGAGTCGGTGTTTTCTGAACCGATCAGCGACAGAAGGGAACCGTTGGCCCCGGCTTTGGCGATGCCGTACATGGGGTTGTGCGGGTTGTTGCCCGTATCGTTCTCGGACCGGGTGGGGATCACCGCGCCATTTATGTTGGCGGCAGTGGCCGGCGTGATCTTGGTCAGCATCCCGCGCAGAAAGGCACTGTCGGAATGGAAGGCAAGACCCAGCTGGGAGTTGATGAAGTCGTTGGTCTGCGACTGGGGATTGACGATGGACGGGATCATGTCGCCGGGAAGGCCCCGGCGTTCGTACCCTTCGGTGCTTAAGAAATCGAGCTGACCACCCCGTTGTCCCACCAGCACGTTCGAACCCGCCTGGCTGGAGCCACCGGCGAGATCAAAACAGATGAAGGGGATCTTGCCCGCACCCTGTGTGGCGATACCACACTGCGCGATGAGCGGAGCGAGGTCCGGTGCAAGTGCAGCGTGGGCACGCTCTAGCAGATTGATCAATGCGCTGCCGAGAACGGTGCCGTTGCCGCCGATGATGAGTCTTTCCAAAACTCCCCCATATTCCGCTCATTCATCGCTGGCCGGATCGTAGGCCATCCCTATAATGCCGCGCTATGAAAGTACGAACCCGCATCGCTCCGTCGCCCACCGGTGATCCCCACGTGGGCACCGCCTACATCGCGCTCTTCAACTGGGCGTTTGCCACCCGGCATGGGGGGGAGTTCATTCTCCGACTGGAAGACACCGATGCCGCGCGTTCGACCAAGGCTTCAGAGCAGAAGATTTTCTCGGCGCTGCGCTGGCTCGGCATCAGCTGGGTGGAAGGACCGGACTTGGGTGGGCCGCACGGCGCTTATCGCCAGAGTGAACGGCTACCAATCTATCGACGCCATGTGGATCAGCTCGTCGCGAACGGCGATGCGTTTCCCTGTTTCTGCACGACCGAACGGCTTGACGCCATGCGGCAAGCTCAACAGGCAAAGGGTGAGACCACACGCTACGACGGTCATTGCCAGAACCTCAGCGCGGAAGAGGTCGCTGCCCGCATCCAGGCGGGTGAATCCCACGTCATCCGCATGCGGGTTCCGACGGAAGGCGTCTGCGCGTTCGATGATCTGCTCCGCGGTCGCATCGAGATCCCTTGGTCCCAGGTGGACATGCAGGTGCTGCTCAAGGCCGATGGATTCCCGACCTATCACCTGGCGGTGGTGGTGGATGACTACCTGATGGAAATCACCCATGTATTGCGCGGTGAGGAGTGGATCAACTCGGTACCCAAACACCAGCTCTTGTACCGCTACTTTGGTTGGGACATGCCAGCACACGCGCATCTGCCCCTGCTGCGTAATCCAGATCACAGCAAACTTTCAAAACGAAAGAACCCGACCAGCATCAACTACTACCGGGATATCGGCATCCTGCCGGAAGCACTGCTCAACTATCTCGGCATGATGGGTTGGTCGATGCCGGATGAACGCGAGATTTTTTCCGCGCGGGACATGGCGGAACACTTTGAACTGTCGCGCATCTCACTCGGTGGTCCGGTCTTTGATCTGGACAAACTGTCGTGGCTCAACGGTCAGTATCTGCGGGCCCTATCGCCGGATGCGTTTGGTGACAGGATCGGCCGGTGGATGCTCAATCGCGACAAGCTGAATGCGCTCATTCCTTTGATTCAGCAACGCACCGGCCGGCTCGATGACCTCGCGCCACAGCTGGACTACCTGCTCGGCAACCGTCGATTGCCTGACGCAGCCGCGTTCAGCTCGAACAAGGCGCCTGCCGCACAGATCATCGATCACACCTTGCGCTCGCTCGAAACCTTGGGCGCGTGGGAGCGGAATGCGATCTTCAACGTCTGCAAGTCACTCGCTGATCACCTGGGGCTCAAGCTTAAGGACTTTCTGCAACCGTTATTCCTTGCCATCAGCGGCCGGGAAGTCTCGTTGCCACTCTTTGATTCGATGGTGTTTCTCGGCTCCGATGTCACCCGCGTCCGGCTGCGTGAAGCGCTGGATGTGATCGGCGTCTCGAAAAAGGCCGCGAAGGAGCTGGAGAAGAACTACAGCGCATTTCTCGCTGCCACCCGGGAGTAGATTGAGTCCAACCCTCACCGGGCGACCACCGCACGGACAGGGCAGGCAGAAGCAGTCGAAGATTCGGGAGAGCGGGAACATCCTGGCTGGAGAACTCTGGACGGTCATGGCGGTTGCGCTGGCATTGGCGCTTACGCGGGGCAGGGCATCGATGCGGGCGCGCAAAAAACTGCCGGAAGCCGCGATGGAAGAAAGGATCGTCCAATATTCCAGGTCGGGTTCAGAACTGCGTGATACGGTGTGAGTTAGGGAAACCGCGAACCGCGCGCTTCGTCAGCATGGCGGAGGCAGTGACCGTCACACGGGGCTTTTTTTCGCTAGTTTAGGTTGTGTAACAACCAACCTCCTGCACCAACATACAACGGCAAGCGTTCGGGTTTGTGGCCACCTGGTGGTCCGTACCACCAGGCGTCGATCCCGTTGGATGCCGTGCGCCTATTCGAATAAGCGGTGTTCGAATCGGCTGTGCGGGTTCGGAAAGCGCAGGCAATCAGATTAGGATGCCTGGCGATACCACTTGATGGTGTGCCCAAGGACTACTCGATGATCTCCACTGCCGTTGCTCGCCTTGGTTTGGTGGCATTGTTGTTCGCCGCCACTGCTAGTGCGACCTAGTCTGCCGATTCCGTCTGCGTCGATCGACTCACTCCGGAGGCGGCTGCACTTGTTGGTGGAGCACGCTTGCCAGAATTGCGCTACGAGTACGTAAAGCTCGTCAGCGGTCGTTCGCTGTGGGTTGGCGAAACCGGCCGTGCGACCGGCGAAGCCGTGTTGCTGGTTCACGGACTTGGCATCAAGGCGCATTGCGATTGGCGCAATGTCATCCCCGCTCTGGCCCCAGATTTTCGAGTCGTCACGCTCGATCTGCCTGGTTTCGATGCGTCCGAATCGCTCGCCAAAGACCTGTCGTTCAATCGTTTGGCGGCGATACTTGATGAAGTAATGTGTATTTTGCAGATCGAACGCGCGCACGTGATCGGCCATTCACTCGGCGGTGTGCTAAGCCTGCACTTTGGTCACCGATATCCGTAGCGCGTCCACCGATTGGTGCTGGTCGATGTGGCCGGCATCCTGCAGCGATCCGTGTACCCACGCTATTTGATGCAAAGCCAAGCCTCGAGGGGTTCTCAGAACCCGCTAGTCCGAGCGATCAAGGCACCGATCCATTCCTTGAGCCGTCACATCATGCGAACCGTTGAAACCAAGGTCGACGTGGGCAACTGGCTCGAGCGCAATCCCGAAACTGTGAGTGCCCTGGTCGGCGATCGCACGCAGGTTGCTACTGCGATGAAGCTCATCGAGCAGAATTTCACGACAGCCATTCGCGAGACAAAGGCTCCGGTCACACTCATCTGGGGCCGTGATGATCCCATCGCTCCGTTGCGCACTGGCCGACTGTTGGCCGGTCGGCTTACCGAGGCGCAACTGCATGTACTCGACGGAGTGGGTCATGTGCCGATGACCGGGGCGTCTGCGCCATTCAACCAGATCATGACGACCTCCCTCACGGCGCCAATCAATGCGCGAGCCGGCCCTAGCGAGTGCATCGGAACAAGGCGATCTCGTTTGCAAACAGAAGGCAAAGCTTCGCTTTACCGGCCGCATCAGGAGTCTACGACTCCGAAACTGCGCCCGCATACGCATCGAGGACGCCGAACTCGACTATCTTCAGATCGATGAGTCCACAGCGGATCTTAATAATGTGAAAGTCGCCAACACACGTAATGCATTGTTGGTCAGGGATAGCACGATCACCGGCACAACTATGAACGTGACCGGTGAGATCGGCATTCATGCAGACAACAGCCTGCTTGATCTTGCGGGAGTTTCGGTGAAAGGCAGCAAGCAGGCGCTCAAGTTGTCTGAGGACTCAACCATCTACTTCTCCGTCAGCGAACTTGAGTCCCCGGAGCTAGCCGTCGACGCACACGACATCTGGGGTGCGGCTGTGCGCGAAAAATCACAACTCTGAAAAATTCTGAGTATTCAGCCGCTGTTCGGAGAGGCATCGTCGTCCCGTTGCAGCTCAGTATTCAGAGCGCGATTTTTTTGAGTGGATTTCGGTGAAAGCCGGAGACACTCGCGCGGCTTCTACTCGCCGAATGCTTCTGCGAGGCCATACTGTTCCATGCGCGCCTGGAAATCCGCGACGTTGTGTGACAACACCACGATGTCGTGGGTTTCGCCCTTGTTGTCCTTCACCTGGTCACGCAGAAGTGCTTCGGCGATGAAGCCAAGGTCCTGAAAAACGGCGATGGCGCCTTTCTGGTCCATGGTCATCTGCGCGGTGAGTTTCTCGAGGTCACGCGAGATTGCCAGCAGGAAACTCTCCTGAATCAGCACCCGTCCAATGCCCGTATCTCGCACATCTGGGGCAATCAACACCCGCAGTTCACCCACGTGTTTCGACCAGGAACGAGGTTCGGATACAACCGCAGAAAAGCCCACCATACGGCTCTGGTGCATGACCACGAGGCTGGCGATGGCTCCCTTGTCGAGCTGGTTCATCCAGGCGGCGAGGACCTTGGGAACGGTGATGTTGCGTGGCAGGAACAAGAGATCGTGCTCAGGTAGCGTTCTTGCGAAAGCGAGGGCGTCACCGGCATCCGTGGCCTGCATGAGGCAAATTTCGAACCGGCCACGTTGATTGTCAACGAGGCGCGGATAACGGCTTTCGAGCACGTCGCTCATACGCTGCGCTCCGCCAGCCAGCTCTCCACCACGGGCCACATACGCCGAACAGCGTTGGGGCCGGCTATGGTGCTTACGTGGCCACCCTTGACCATCACTTCTTTCTTGTCGGTGGAACTGATCAACTCCATCAACGGCTTGACAGTTGCCTGTGGTGCGAGGTGATCGTGTTCGGCGTAGATGCTCAGCACCGGAATGCGGATGTTGGAGAGTGGAGCCGGTTTGCCACCGACTACCAGCGTTCCTTTCACCAGCTTGTTCTCCCAGAGCAGTTCTTTGGTGACCTGACGAACGTACTCTCCTGCGAGCGGCAGCGTCTCGTTGCTCCAGCGATCAAAGGCACGGAATGACTTCACGAATTCATCGTTCCACATCTGCTCCCAGACGAGGATCTGGCCGGCGACACGTTGAGCGGGACGCTGCATTTCGAAACTCTGGATGACGAAGTCTGCTGGCACGATACCTACGGCATCTACTAGTTTGTCGACGTCAAAGTAACGCGGGTCCTGCCAGGTGCGAATGAGGCCCATACCGCTCCAGTCAATGGGGGTTGTCAGGAAGACCAGATTCTTCAGCAGGCCATCCGGATTGGATGCCCCGTAGATGGCTGAGAGCACGCCACCCATGCAATAGCCGATGATCGAGGCATCTCTCTCGCCGGTGATGCGGGCGATGGTGCGCAGGCACGAAGGGATGAAGTCCTGGGTATAACTCGCAAGGTCGAGATTGCGCTCGTGCAGCTGTGGCGGTTCCCAGTCGAGCACGAAGACATCGAAGCCTTTCTTGAGCAGGTACTCCACCAGGCTCTGGCCGGGCGCCAGATCAAAGATGTAGGCCTTGTTGGTGGTCGCCATGACCAGCATCACCGGTACGCGGTATACCTCCGCTGACTGTGGATGATAGTGAAAGAGGCGCAGCGTGCCGCGTTCGAGCACGGTTTCTTTGGGTGTCAGACCAACCGGGGCCGCCGGTGCCCGGATGTAGTCGAGGCCCTTGATGCTGCGGGAGATGGTGCGATCCACCATCTTGTCGACCTGGGAGGCAATGGACGCATCGTAGTCAGCCATGGTGTCAGGCCCCTCCAGTTTTTGCAGGCGGCTGTTTGGTGCGGGGCGGTCCGCGGCGTTCAGCAGGCGGTGCGGAATTGGAGAGCACTTGAGCCAGCATGTCTTCGATGCGGGCCATGCGACGGTCCAGACCGTGTACGGTTTCTGCCAGCTTCACGATGTCTTCGCGACTCGGCATGTTGGCGCCTTCGAGCTGTTTGCCCATGAAGTCCTGGAACATCTTGCGCATCACCATCTGCGTGTCCCGCATCTGGTTCATGCCGCGGGTGAAGGTCTCGGTGCCCATGAACTGGTTGGCGAACTTGTCGAAGTTGCGCTCCCATTCCGTCACCATTTCACGGAAGGATTCGTCGAGTTCCTTGGGTTTATCGGCCATGGCGGCGCACTCGTGGCTCTGGACGGGTTGGCAGTCTAACTCACATAGCCCGCAAACGACGCGAGGGGCCGGAAACCGGGTGGCCACCCCGATCTAGAGGGGCTAGTCGGGCCGCGCCAGCCGCCCCAAGCGCCGCAATGCCGCATCGATGGATTCATCCCATTCACGGGCACAGTTGATGCGGATGCAGTTGCGGTACTGATCTGAAGTGGAGAAGGCGCGGCCAGGCAGGATGCTGATGTGATTGCGTCTTGCCTTGCTGAAAACCACATTGGAATCCGCACCATCCGGCATCTGCACCCAGAGCACAAAGCCGCCGTCAGGGCGGCTGACGGCGGTACCTTCCGGGAAAAAACGGTCCACCGCGTCAGCGAAACGGCTGACCGAGACTGCACAGCGCGAACGCAACCGGCTCAAGTGGGTCTGGTAACGGTGGGTTTCGAGATAGGTTGCGATGGCGTCCTGCATCACGGTGGGTGTGGCATTGGAGAGCACGCGTTTGCCGAGCAGGACCTCATTCGTGAATCGGCCTGCGGCGATCCAGCCCACACGCGAACCCGGGGCGAGCGTTTTCGAGAAGGATGAACAGAGCAACACCAGACCCGACATGTCATGGGCCTTCAGCGGCATCGGTCGTTCCGGTTGGTGATGGAGATCGCCATAGAGATCATCTTCAATGATGGGCAGCCGATGACGTTGACTGATGGCAACCAATGCCCGCTTGTGTTCATCAGGCAGGCAGGAGCCGAGCGGATTGCCATAACTCGAGACGATGAGCACACAGCGAATCGCAGAGGGGGTGCCTTTGTGTGATTGCAGCGCACGCTCCAGATGAGCGAGATCCATGCCGGTTTGAGGATGGGTTGGTATCTCGAGCGCTTTCATGCCGGCCCGTTCGATCAGCTGCAG
>VGVE01000039.1 GCA_016874135.1 Gammaproteobacteria bacterium
GCAGCCAGCGATTATTGCGCGGGCTCGGATGCGGCATCGGCACGAGTTCCGGAGTCGTCTCCCGCCACCGCTTCATCACTCGGGTAAGTGTTCCGTGTTCCTCTGACAGATGCCAGCCAACAGCGTACTGACCGAGCGCAATCGTCAACTCGATCTCATCGAGCTGCGCCAACAATCGCGTGCGCCAGGTTTCCGCACAGCGGCGCGGAGGCGGCAGATCACCACCCTTGCCGCGCCCCGGATAACAGAACGCCATGGGCAGTAGTGCAATGCGTGAGGCATCGTAAAAAATTTCCCGGTCAATCCCCATCCACGTTCGCAGGCGATCCCCACTCGGATCATTGAACGGAATGCCGGTGGCATGGACCTTTGTACCCGGCTCCCGCCCGACGATGAGGATGCGCGTGTGTTTCGGTACCTGCAGCACCGGTCTCGGCCCGAGCGGCAATTCACTCGCACACAACGTACAACTGCGCACCTCTTGCAACAGCGCGGGTAACCGCTCAGAAGGCATTTTCAGTGGGCAAGCCGACGAGGTTTCGTCCCACCTGTTCCGTCACACGATCGCGATGCGCATTGATGTGCAGCGGCATCGCCTGGAAGTCGCGATAGCGGCGTTCAAAGTCCGTCCCCTCACGTAATCCGTTACCACCGAGCACCCGCAGAATCACGCGCATGGCGTCGTCACACAACAGGATCGCCTGCATGCTCGCCGCGAGCTGACGCAGGTAATCACTCTCCGTCGGTACGGTCGTGGATTGTATTCTATGATCGGTTTCCGCCATCGCGGCATATACGGTATCCCGCGCTGCACTGATGGCCGCACGGGCTGAACCGAGATTCACATGGATCGTCGGCCGCTCCACCATCTTCGTGCCCATGATGGCGATGCGGCCACGAATGCTCTCGGCGCAGGCACGCAGCGACTCATCCGCCACACCCACCGCCATCGCGCCGAGCCAGAGATCGGAAAGCGCTACCCAGTCTTCACGGTATCGCGGGTTGATGACGGCATAGTCAGGCTTACGGAACTTCTCGCGGTAGCGGAACGGAAACGGCACCCGCAAGGCGGCGGGCTGTTGCACGCCCTCGTAGTGCACATGATCCGTCGCCGATGCGCGCAGGCTCATCGCATTCCAGGTGGGGTCGATTCGTACACCTTTCGAACGAAGATCCACCATCGTGAATTCCGGCTTACGGGAACCTTCCGGATTTTCGGGAACAAAACTTACGCCGGCCCATTCTGCGTAACGTGAACCGGAACCGAACGCGGCAGCGCCCTGCAAAACGAAACCATCTGGTGTGTCCGCTGCTTTGACCCCAGTGCCCGCGCCTGCCGGAAAACACACCCATTCATGTCGCTCGACTACGCCACGCAGGAAGTCCTCGTGTGCAGGGCCGAGCAACCCGCAGAACAAATGAAAAGTGCAGAGGTGATTCCAGAGGCACCACGCCGTTGACGTGCAGGCAATCGCAGTGGCTTCGAGCTCACGGCCGACGTCCACAACCGAAGCTGCAAGACCACCGAGCTCGGTGCTCGCGGTGAGCCGCATTAGATCAGTTTTTTTGATCGCCGCGATCACCTCGGCGGACACACTGCGCGTGCGATCCGCTTCAGCCGCCTGTGCGGCGATCATCGGCAAAAACGGCTCTACCCGAAGCATCAGCCCCTCCCGTCCAGAATTTCATTTCCCCTGGACACGAGGTTACCGAAGGTTGGTCAGAAATGTTAAAAAAAGAAGGCGCTGCGCTCCCGTCAGAACAGTTCGTCGGGGCGAAGCTCGAAGGAATTCGAAGGCACTGGCAAGGGTAACGACTCGGTGGGTTCCGGGCCGGAATCAGCGATCTCAGGCGCTCGCTTCTTCGGCTCGACATTACCCTGGTCAATGACCACTTCCACGCGGCGGTTGCGCGCTCGACCTTCACTCGTGTCGTTGCCGTCGAGCGGACGGGTATCCGCAAGACCCGAGACAACGAAGTGTTTCTGATGCAGCTTTTCATCATCAAAGAGCGCATGGGCCACGCTGACGGCGCGGGTGCTCGAGAGATCCCAGTTGGAACGGAATCGTGCCGTGTGGATCGGCCGATCATCCGTGTGCCCTTCGATTCGATAGGTTCCTTCAGTTTCCGCCAGCGTCTTATGGATGATCTCGAGCACCGGCTTGAACTCCGGCTGGAGATCAGCGGAGCCGGAATCGAAGGTACCCTGCTCCTTGAGCCGGACGATGATCTGGCGCCCGACGCTCTCGACTTCGACCTTGCCTTCCTGAATCTCGCGATGCAGTGCCGTGGCGATCTCCATCGCCTCCTGTTCGGTTTCGCCGATCAGGTCGTGATGGCTATCGACAACCACCTGGACTTGTTCACTGCCGCTTTCACCGTCGTTGCTGGTGCCGGTGTCCTGCGTCTTCACCTCCGGCGACTCACGCTGGTTGTCTTCGGTTTTCTGCATGATCTGGGGAATGGGGGTTTCTTCCGGCTTTCCCGGTGAAAACTCCTACGCGATCACACTGGTGCCACGGGGAACGGCGACGACGACCTGCTCTCGCTGCACACCAAATGCCGACTTCATCGACCCGGCAAGACGCTTGAACTTGGCCGCATCCATCTCCGCAAAAGAGAGAAGCAGCACAAAGAAACACATGAGCAGCGACATGAGGTCGGCAAAGGTGGCAAGTCAACCGACACTTGGCACGCTGTCGCCACTGGGCAGATCGTCATCGTCATCCACGCGGGATCACCCTCAGGCCTTGGCCGCCCGATCCTTCGGCGCCAGATAAGAGCGAAGCATCTCTTCGATGATGCGCGGGTTCTGTCCTGCCTGGATGGCGAGCAGTGCATCGATGGAGATCGTCTTCACCCGCGCCTCTTCGGCTTTGCGCAGCGCCAGCTTGTCAGCGATAGGCAGGCACAACATGTCGGCGAGCATCGCGCCGTAAAGTGTCGTCAGCAGGACGATCGCCATGGCAGGGCCAATGGCCTTGGGGTCACTCATGTTGGCCAGCATGGCCACCAGACCGACCAGTGTCCCGATCATGCCCATAGCTGGCCCGACGTCACCAAAGGCCCGGAGGATCTTGGCGCCGATGTCGTGGCGTTCGAGGGTCTGGACCAGATCCTTCTTCAGAACACCTTTGACGACGTCAGCATCGTGACCATCAACCAGCAGCTGTACGCCCTTCTGCAGGAAGTCTGAAGACACCTCCTTGCCTTCGAGCGTCAACAAACCGCCTTTGCGCGCCGTGTCTGCAAGCTCGACAACTTCAGCAATCAGGTCAGTAGGCGTAACCATCTTGAAGCTGAATGCGCGGGCGGCGACCTTGATGGCGCCGAGAAACTGCGCAAGGCTGAACTTCATCAAAACGACAAACAGCGACCCGACGATCACTATGAGGACCGAAGGGATATCCATAAACATGGACAGACTGCCGCTCATCATCATCGCCATGAAGATGATGGCAAAAGCACCAACCAGCCCGATGAGTGTCGCGAGATCCATTTGCGACCCAGATTGCCTGACAACACTGCCAGTCTAGACGCGAACTGCAGATCAAAGCTGCCGAAGACTTGGCATTCTTCGGGCTCCTCTGTACTTTGCATCCATGAGCGAAAACACCCCTACCCCGGAATTCGAATCCACACTCGCCGAACTCGAAGCGCTGGTGCAGCGCCTGGAGAGAGGCGACCTGTCCCTCGATGAATCGCTGAAGGCATATGAACGCGCCGTAGCCTTGAGCCGCGCCTGCCAACAATCACTGCAAGCGTCGGAACTGCGTGTCAAAAAGCTGACGCAGGATGGCGTTCTCGAAGACCTCGAAACTGACGAGGACGATCTGACTGAAGAGCCGGATGACGAGTGACTTCGCGCCGCTGAAGGCGGCGATCGAACGGGCGCTCGCTCTTCGGCTCGATCAACAATCCGCACTCGCGCCATCTCTTATCGACGCCATGCGTTACGCCTTGCTCGGTGGCGGCAAACGTCTACGCCCACTATTCACGCTGGTGACGGCGGAAAGCCTGGGCGCGCAGATCGATGCCGCCATGCCCGCCGCCTGCGCCATCGAAATGATCCACAGCTATTCGCTGGTGCACGATGATCTGCCGGCGATGGACAACGATGATCTGCGGCATGGCAAACCGTCGACCCACAAGGCATTTGCTGAGTGGACGGCGATCCTCGCCGGTGATGCACTGCTGACCCTCGCCTTCGAAACACTCGGTGATCTCACCGTAGTTCCATCTGACGTGCGGATGCAGTGTGTGCAGATTCTCGCGCGCGCATCCGGTTGGCGCGGCATGGTGGGTGGGCAAACACGCGATATGCAGCTATCGAATCACAACGTCGCCATCACAGACATCGAAGACCTGAAGGCGCTGCACGCCGCGAAGACCGGCGCACTCATTCGCACGAGCGTTGAGCTTGGTGCACGTGTGGCGGGCGTAAGCGAAAGTGATGTCGCCAAAGTCAGCCGGTTTGCTGACAGCATCGGCCTCGCGTTTCAGATCATGGACGATGTGCTGGATGTCACCGCATCAACGGAAACGCTGGGAAAACCCGCAGGATCCGATGTGCGTGAAAACAAACAGACGTTTGTGACTTTTCTCGGTGTGGATGGGGCGCGGCGGGAAGCGTTGACCGTTCTCGAATCCGCTGAAGCGGCATTGGCTGGTGTGCTCACCGACGCTTCACGACTGCTCGCGCTCGGCCGGATGGCGGTGATCAGAACGTTCTGACGATCAATCCCGAGCTTGCAGAAACGATGGACTTCAGCGGCGCTGCGACAGCGTCAGCACACCACCTTCGTTTTTCATGGAGACTTCGCTGAGGAAACTCATCCCCAGCAGGATTTCCATCGGGTAGTTGCCTTCGATCACTGTGGCCGCCACGTTAGGGGCTTTGACACCACCGACGGAAACTTCCGTGAGCGTGATGTTCTTTGCATCCACTTCACCCTGCGCGGTGACCACTTTGCCTGTTTCACCGATCTGGTAGTTGATGCCGAGCGCACTGCGGTTTTGCCACTCAGGGCCACCACACTGGCACCGGTATCTACGAGGAAATTGGCGGGGTTGCCATTGATGGATCCGTTCACCCGAGACGAGCCGGACTGATCAATGTTCACCGACACGCTGCGCACCGCCGCTTCCTGAAACGCTTATCCAACGCGGTTCGAAAGAGACAGGTCAAAGGTCTTGCCCTGGAACTGAACGCGGGCTTTTTGCGCGTCGGCAACCAACAACTTCACGCCATTTGCGGAGGTTTGGCCTACCCGGATCAGTTCTTCACCCCGCTGGGTCCGGATGACTGCGCGATCCTTGAACAGACCGACGATTTCAACCGATGCGGCGGCGACGCCCCCCACCATCAGCCTTGCGACCAGGACGGTGGTTTTGACGAATGAGTGGAATCCGGTCATCAGAGACTTTCCCGGGTGTTGGGTGCAGCACCAGTCTAATGGCGCAAATCGAGACCTGATGCGCCAAAGGCCAGAAGTGCGATATGCAGCACTGCCGCAGCGAGCAGTCCTGCAGCGAGATCGTCGGCCATTACGCCGCGGGCGCCTTTGGTGCTGCGATCAAGATAACCGACGACCCATGGCTTGGTGATGTCGAACAGACGGAAAAGGCCAAAGGCGAGGAGCACGACCCAGATGTTCTGGGGTGCCGCCACCAGCGCCAGCCATTGACCGGCAAACTCATCAACGACGGTCCAGCCGGGGTCCGTGACCTCACTTTCACGCACGACCGTATAGAGCGCCATGAGGCTGATGGTGGTGTAGAGGGCAATGACCAGGAGCTGTTGCCAGACGGGAAGTTCTGCCAACAGGAACCACCAGATGAGCACTGCCACGGCGGAACCCCAAGTACCCGGAGCCGGTTTGAGATAACCCCTACCAAGCCCCGAGCACCACAGCTTGCGCCAGAACAGCCGCCGCACTTACTGTTCAGACAAAGTGGCGATAGCCGCTTCGCGACGGCGCCTTGCCGTCGATGGTGATCCCCGAACCTTCTCGCAAAGTTCCAATCGGATACACCGGTCCTGGCCAGCCCGGCAGGTGCACCGGACCGGACGATGCACCAGGCGCCTGATGCAGCGTGAAACAGAGTTCGTAGTCGTCACCGCCGTAGAGGGCATCTTCGAGCGTCGCACCGGGGAAAATCGGGATGGCAGCGGAAATCAGATCACATGCGAGGCCACTGGCTCGAAGAATGTGGCCGAGGTCCTGAACGAGCCCGTCGGAGATGTCGATGGCTGCCGTCGCGGTGCCACGCAAGGCGTTGGAGAGGTCGAGCCGTGCGAGCGGGCGCCAATAACGATCATTGAACCCGGTATTTTTTAGCCCGGACCGAAGCGCCGCGCAGGCACCACCTAAGTGGCCACTCACATACACGGTATCGCCTGATTTTGCTGCGGAGCGTTTGACTGCAGAACCTGCTGGGAGGGAGCCATGAACGCTGATCGAAGCCGACAGCGGCCCACGTGCCAGGTTGCCGCCTGCGATGAACGTCCCAGTCGCCAGCGCCGCTTCCGCCGCACCACTCGCGAACTCCAGCGCCCATTCGCCGCGGTCGTCCGGAAGGATAATCGCAATCAGGACAAAGAGCGGATGTGCGCCCATCGCCGCGAGGTCAGACAAGGACACCATCATCGCCCGGTAGCCGACCTCACGCCCCGAGGCATCGGTGGGAAAGTGAGTGCCCGCTACCAGCGTATCAATCGAAGAGACCAGCTCGTGGCCCGTGGGCAACCGGTTAACTGCGGAATCGTCACCGATCCCGACCGGCATATGTTCGCTCACCGCCGCTGCACCGAAACGGGCGTGCAGCGCATCGATCAGGGCGAACTCATCCATGGTTTTTGGCCCGGGTCACCCTTGAGTCACCCCGGCCTCCGGTGAGCGCCCACTTCCACGCTACGGGCCGAGCGCGCGAGCTTGTCCAGCACGCCATTAACGTACTTGTGCGACTCTTCCGCACCGAAAGTCTTGGCGAGCTCCACGTATTCGTCGATCACGACCCGATACGGAACTTCGGGACGATGCATGAACTCATCCGCGCCGAGCCGCAGGATCGCCATCTCGATGGGATCAAGGTCCTTGAACGCACGATCGAGGAGTGGCGAAACCTCGCGATCCAGCACATCGTGGGTGGTGATGATCCTGTGCAGGGTCTCGGCAAAAAACCGTGAGTCCGCTTCCTTGAGCGCCTCGCCATCCTCAAATTCCTCCTGGATGGTGACGCTGGCCGCGCCGGTCATTTGCCATTTATAGAGTGCCTGCACGAGCGCACGACGCGCGCGGCGGCGACCCCAGACTGAATTCTTGCCCAACTAAAAAACCTGCCGAGTATTTGGTGCGTGCGCGGGCTGTTCAGATCCCGCGCGGATGGAGGGTGAGCTTCAGGTCATCGCCCACCCGTTCGTGAGCGACAATCTTAGCGCCTAACGCCGCATCCAAGGATGGAAAGCGCAGCGCTGCCAGCGGCCGGCCGTCGTCGCCCAGAAATTTGGGCGCGAGGTACAGCACCAGCTCATCCCAGAGGCCCGACGACAAAAACGCCCCGGCGAGCTTAGGCCCAGCTTCAACCAGTACCTCGTTCATGTGGCGGTTGCCGAGTTCGGTAAGTAACGCCGCTGGATCGACCCGCTCTCCAGGCATCTGCAACGACTGTGCCGCATCAAGCCATTCCGGTTTCTCAGTGCCCTGTTTCGAGGTGCCATGCACCACCAGAACCCCACCCGCCGACTCAAACACCTTTGCATGCTGCGGTGTTCGAAGCTTTGCATCTGCAACGACGATTAACGGTTGCCGGATTCGGCCATCCACCCGGAAGCGCTCATCGCGGACGGTGAGCGCCGGATCGTCCGCCAGCACAGTGCCGATACCCGTGATCACCGCACAACTGCGAGCCCGAAGCGCCTGCACATCTGCCCGCGCCGCTTCGCCGGTAATCCACTGGCTTTCGCCATTGGCCATCGCCGTGCGGCCATCCATCGAAGCGGCGACTTTGATACGCACGAACGGCCGCCCGGTTCGCATGCGTTTTTCGTAACCGGGATTCACGCGCGCGGCGGACTCCAGTTCAATCACAGCCGTTTCGATACCCGCGGCCTTGAGCATGCCGAGCCCTTGCCCGGACACACGGGGATGGGGATCGAACCGCGCCACCACGACGCGCGCCACACCTTCATCGATGAGGCGTTGCGCGCACGCCGGCGTTCGCCCAACAAATGCGCAGGGTTCAAGACTCACATAGATCGTGGTGCCGCGAACGTTGTCGCCCGCAGCGGCGATGGCATTCACCTCGGCGTGGCCTTGCCCCGCCCACTGATGCCAGCCTTCGCCGATGACCTTGCCACCCCGCACGATCACGCAGCCGACACGGGGATTGGGGGACGTGGTCGAAACACCGTTCCACGCCAAATCCACCGCCCGCTCGAGCCAGGCGACGTCTGTTGCGTGTGAGGGCGTCATGAGGGGTTCATTTGGGCATCACTTGGAGAGAGGCGCGTCCGTAGTCAGCCGGCGGATTTCTTCCTGAAATTCGCTCACGTCCTGGAAATCGCGGTACACCGACGCAAACCGCACGAACGCAACCGCATCGAGATTCTTCAGCTCTAGCATCACCTCTTCACCGACGAGTTTGGCGGGTACTTCGCGCTCCCCGGTTGTACGCAGGCGATGTTTGATGTGACTGATGGCATTTTCCACCTGCTCCGCAGAAACCGGCCGTTTTTCAAGAGCGCGCAAGAGCCCGCGCCGCATCTTCTCTTCATTGAATGGCTCGCGGGTGCCATCACGTTTCACGACATAGGGCATCACGAGTTCTGCCACTTCAAATGTGGTGAACCGTTCACCGCAGGACACACATTCACGCCGCCGCCGCACCGAATCGCCCTCGGCCACGAGGCGCGAGTCAATCACCTTGGTATCGTCAGCGCCGCAGAAGGGACAGTGCATCGAAGAAACTTAGCGCTTGCCGTAAACCGGAAACCGCGAACACAGGTCGATCACGCGCTTCTGCACGGAGCCGATCATGTTGTCGTTCTTGATGTCGTCGAGCACATCACACATCCAGCCCGTGAGCTGCACACACTCCGCTTCACCAAAACCACGACGTGTCGTCGCTGGCGAGCCGATACGCAGACCGCTCGTTACGAACGGCGACTTGGGATCGTTCGGCACCGCGTTCTTGTTGACGGTGATGTTGGCGCGGCCAAGTGCCGCATCCGCATCTTTGCCGGTGATCTTCTTGTCGATGAGATCGAGCAGGAAGAGATGGTTGTCTGTACCGCCAGACACCACCTTGTAACCGCGGGACTGGAACGTCTTCGCCATCGCCTGGGCGTTGGCCACTACACGCTGTTGATACGCACGGAATTCCGGTTGCAGCGCTTCCTTGAAACACACCGCTTTCGCGGCGATGACATGCATGAGCGGCCCTCCCTGGGAGCCGGGAAACAGCGCCGAATTCAGCTTTTTCTCGATCTCTTCATTGCGCTTCGCGAGGATCACACCACCACGCGGGCCGCCCAAGGTCTTGTGGGTTGTGGACGTGGTGACATCCGCAATCTTCACCGGGTTCGGATAGAGACCCGCCGCAACAAGCCCGGCCACGTGGGCCATGTCCACCATCAGAAATGCCTTCACTTCATCGGCGATTTCGCGAAAGACGTTCCAATCCAGGGTACGTGAATACGCCGAGAACCCTGCCACGATCATTTTCGGCTGATGCTCGCGTGCGAGACGACGCACCTCATCGTAGTTCACGAGACCCGTCGAGTTATCTAGACCGTACTGAACCGCGTGGTACATCTTGCCGCTGAAGTTCGCCTTCGCCCCGTGCGTGAGGTGACCACCGCTGTCGAGGCTCATGCCCAGCACCGTGTCATGCGGCTGTAGTAGCGCCTGATACACCGCGGCATTGGCCTGCGAACCGGAGTGCGGCTGCACGTTCGCATAGTCCGCGCCGAAGAGCTGCTTCACGCGCTCGATGGCGAGCACTTCCACTTCATCTACATATTCACAGCCGCCGTAGTAGCGCTTGCCCGGATACCCTTCGGCGTATTTGTTGGTGAGCACACTGCCCTGAGCTTCGAGCACCCGGGGCGAGGCATAGTTTTCAGAAGCGATCAGCTCGATATGTTCTTCCTGCCGCTTCTCTTCAGCGCGGATGGCGGCCGCCAGTTCATCATCAAAGCCGGCAATAGTTTCGTTCCCTTTGAACATTGGGCCCTCGGGTTTTCGCAATTGGGTGAAGGCTTGACGGGGTGTCAAACCGTTGATGGCGCGGTATTGTAGCCAATCACAAACGCCTCGCCTGCACGGATATTCAAGCCGCACTTGAATCCCGCTGGCGAAACTCACCCAGACACGTTTCAGATCACACGAGGCAACCCGTGGCGCAGTACGTTTACACCATGAATCGCGTGGGCAAGATCGTTCCGCCCAAACGTGTGATTCTCGAGAACATCAACCTCTCTTTCTTCCCCGGCGCAAAGATCGGTGTACTCGGTCTCAACGGATCCGGTAAATCCACCCTGCTGCGCATCATGGCCGGCGTGGATAAAGAGATTGAAGGGGAGGCCCGGCCGCAGAAGGACATCAAGATCGGGTATCTGCCGCAGGAGCCCCACCTGGATGACACTAAGGATGTGCGCGGCAACGTTGAAGGCGCGCTGCAGCACATCGTTGATCTTGTGAACGAATACAACGCCATCTCCGAGAAGTTCGCCGAGCCACTCGAAGACGATGAGATGAACCGCCTCATCGAACGGCAGGGCGAGCTCACCGAGCAGATCGAAGCCGTGAACGGCTGGGACCTCGACCGCACCCTCGATGTTGCTGCGGACGCACTGCGACTACCACCGTGGGACGCCGATGTGAATCACCTCTCCGGGGGAGAGCGTCGCCGCGTCGCTTTGTGCAAGCTCTTGCTATCAAACCCCGACATGCTGCTCATCGACGAACCGACCAACCACCTCGACGCCGAATCCGTCGCCTGGCTGGAACAGTTCCTTGGACAGTTCGCCGGAACCGTCGTCGCCGTAACCCACGACCGTTACTTCCTCGACAACGTCGCCGGCTGGATTCTCGAACTCGACCGCGGCAGAGGCATTCCGTTTGAAGGGAACTACACCAGCTGGCTGGAACAGAAGGATGCGCGCCTGCAGCAGGAAGCTTCCTCTGAAAAGGCGCGGCAGCGGACCATCAAGAGTGAACTTGAGTGGGTGCGATCCAATCCCAAGGCTCGACAGGCCAAGAGCAAGGCAAGACTCGCACGCTTCGATGAACTCATGTCGAAAGAAGTGCAGGAGCGCAACGAGACCAGTGAACTCTACATTCCGCCGGGTGAGCGTCTTGGTGAGAAGGTCATCGAGATCGAACACCTGAGCAAAGGTTTCGGCGATCGACTGCTCATCGACGACTTCTCCTGCTCTATCCCGCGTGGCGCCATCGTTGGCATCATTGGTGGTAACGGTGCGGGCAAGTCGACGTTCTTCAAGATGCTCACCGGCCAGGAGACGCCGGACTCCGGGAGCATCACGCTTGGCGATACCGTAGATCTCGGCTACGTGGACCAGAGCCGCGACAGTCTCAACGACAAGAACACCGTGTGGCAGGAAATCTCTGACGGGCAGGACATCCTGCGCGTTGGCAACTACGAGATTCAGACCCGATCGTATTGCGGGCGGTTCAATTTCAAGGGTGGTGATCAGCAGAAATTTGTCGGGCAGCTATCAGGTGGAGAGCGCAATCGCGTGCATCTCGCCAAACTGTTGCGTAGAGGGGCGAATGTACTGCTGCTCGACGAACCGACCAACGACCTTGATGTGGAGACACTGCGAGCGCTGGAAGAGGCCCTGCTGAATTTCCCGGGAACAGTGTTGATCGTTTCGCACGATCGGTGGTTCCTGGATCGTGTCGCGACGCACATGCTCGCGTTTGAAGGCGATAGCCATGTAGAGTGGTTTGCGGGGAACTATTCAGAGTATGAGGCGGATCGGAAGAAGAGGCTGGGGGATGCGGAGCCGACGAGGGTGAGGTACAAGCCGATTGCTCGATGAAGGTGTTTATACGAAGTCGCCCGAAGCAAACCTGACTTTCAGTAGCAGTGACTACTACATCTGATTCGAGGGCCCTCTACACTTAACGTGTAGTAGTCGTGACTTGATCTGACACTTCGATTGAAAAAGAGAAGGTTACCCGTTTTGATGGAGGTGCGAACCGAACCAACAAAACAAAGAGGTAACCTTGGTGTTGCATAGTAACGAGCGAATCATCAAACATAAAATCGGCCTGTTGAATCTGGCCGAGGAACTTGGGAATGTTTCGAAGGCCTGCCAGTTGATGGGGCTGTCCCGGGACACGTTCTACCGCTACAAGTCGGCCGTTGAATCTGGCGGCGTCGACACCCTGATCGACAAGAACCGACGCAAACCCAACCTGAAGAACCGGACTGATCCGGTCATCGAGTCATCGGTTCTTTCCTATGCCATCGAACAACCCGCGCATGGCCAGGTCCGCGTCAGCAATGAATTGCGCAAATGCGGTGTGTTCATCTCGCCGAGTGGGGTTCGTAGCGTGTAGCTGCGGCATCATCTGGCGAGCTTCAAGGAACGGCTGGCGGCGTTGGAAAAGAAGGTCGCGGAAGAAGGAGTCATCCTGACCGAAGCGCAGGTCCAGGCCTTGGAGAAGAAGGCGCAGGATGATGAATTTATTGGAGAAATCGAGACTGCACATCCGGGCTACCTGGGTTCGCAGGATACGTTCTACGTCGGCACGTTGAAGGGTGTAGGTCGAATCTACCAACAGACGTTCGTAGACACGTATGCCAAGGTCGCGCACTGCAAGCTCTATACAACCAAGACACCGATTACTGCCGCGGATCTTCTGAACGACCGGGTACTGCTGTACTACGAGGCGTACGGTTTACCGTTGCTGCGTATCCTGACCGATCGGGGAACGGAGTACTGCGGACGTGCGGAAACGCACGACTACCAGCTCTTCCTCGCGGTAAACGACATTGATCACACGAAGACTGCTGTGCGCTCACCGCAAACGAATGGCATCTGCGAGCGGTTCCACAAGACGATCCTGCAGGAGTTCTACCAGGTCACCTTCCGCAAGAAGCTGTATGAGGACCTTGAATCACTCCAGGCTGATCTGGATGACTGGGTGAACTTCTACAACAACGAGCGAACACACCAAGGCAGGATGAGTTGTGGCAGAACACCTCTTGATACACTCATTGACGGCAAGGAGGTGCGGAAGCAGAAACGAATCGCCTGAATCTGAGCTGACAGACACCTCCGAAGAACGGGTAACCGTCACATCAAATCTGAACTACTACAGTGCCCGGGCCTTACGTCTTTGTCGGACACTCACTGGGAGGCGCGTACGCCAGCGCCTATCGTGCCGATCATCCTGACTCAGTAGTGGGGATGGTCCTCGTCGATCCCTCGCCGAGTGATCCCGATTCACTCAAGCGAATGGGTGTCTCCAGGTTCGCTGCCGAAGCGTCGCGAATGGCGCTGCGTCTTGCCCCGTTGCTTGCCCGAGTCGGGATCCACTTAATGGCCGACGGAATTAAGAAGACGGCGAGCGGGCTGCCGCCAGATATCCTTGAAGAAGGTGCCCGCCTTTGGCGAACACCCTCTCGGCTCGATCCGGTTCGCGATGAGCTACTGGCGATGCCACGCCTCCTTTCGGAAGTGGGTAGCCCTGCGCTTGGCGCCATACCGCTTGTGGTTCTCGGTTCCGATCAACCCCCGCCCGGTCAGTCGATGGAGATGGACGTCTGGCGTGGTTACCACGAAACAGCAGCAGCGACCTCCTCAAGAGGCGATTACCGAACGATACATGGAAGCAACCACTTCTCGATCGTGACCGACCATCGCCATGCTTTGGAGGTCGTCCAGGCAATTCTCGACGTTCTCCAAGAAGCAGAAGCCCTATCAAAGGCAAGCGCGCCAGATCCGCGCTCGCTTGCTCAAACCCGCTATTCGAACCACCCCAGCGCACTCACGAACATGATCCCCGCGAGGAGACACGCGGCCTGCTGCAGATAACTGCCGGACTTCGATTCGCGGAGAATTCTCGGCAGTACTTCGATCAGAGCAATGAAAACGAAACTCGCTGCCGAAATGACCAGTGCATACGGCAAGAGCCCATCGATCATCAAAAACACGAAGTAGCCGGCAACGCCGCCGACCACTGCACAGGCTCCACTGGCAAGATTCAACAGCAACGCCCGTCGTGGCGGGGCACCTGCCCACACGAGCAACAGGTAGTCGCCGAACTCCTGCGGAATTTCGTGGAGAGCAACCGTGGCGGTCATCGTCCAGCCGAGTGCAGGGTCTTGCAGAAACGCGGCAGCAATGAGTACGCCATCCACCGTATTGTGGATGCCATCGCCGAGGAGAAGCACCGGCACCAGACTTGCTCGCTGCTCTGGCGTCGCAGCTGCCGTTTGGAATGACGATGTTGTCGGCTGAGGTCGTTCAAATACCCGGGATACAAGACGCGATACCAACAGAAAAAAGAGCAACCCGGGGACAAAGGTGATCATGGTGCTCGCCTGGCCCAGCGTTTCCAGGCCATGCGGCAGAAGTTCAAAACCAGCGATCGCCAGCAACACACCAGCGGCGAAGATGACGATCCCTTGCATGAAACGCGGTGGCACCCGCTCGCCCAATCGAGCGGTCACCCAAACCGCAACCAGACCCGAAAGGACTGTCGCCAGAATGACCTGCGCGAGAATCATGCGAGCACTCCCGTTTCGTACTGTCGATTGAAATCGTCCAGGCTCTGGCGCAGATCAACGCTGTCGAGGTTGCGGGTGATGAACACCATGCGCGTGCGGCGATCCTCCGAGGGCCATTCAGGCAACAGCACCGGTGGATGGAAAACATGCTGTACACCATGGATCACCATCGGCAGGCCGGTTTCTTTTAGATGCACGAGACCTTTGATCCGCAGCAGGTCTGGCCCGCGAAAGTCCAGCAGCGCATCAAGCCACCGACCGAGCGCGGGACCGTGCACTGGCTGGTCATAGTCAAAGGAGATCGCTTGTACACCATGGGGTTGCGGCAGTTGCGGCGAGAGCCGAACGGACTGTCCGGCACCTTCGGCGGACAACCACTTCAGCGGCTGAAACCGCATGTCAGCAACGGGTGCCAGCAGCCGATGCCACGCCGGCTCCTCCAACGCACCGTGGCGCGCGGAAAAGATCGGAGCCGGGTTGATCGAAATCAATCTGCAGCGCAGTGCATCCAGATCGGCAGCCGCGGCGAGATCCACCTTCGTGAGTACGAGTTGGTCTGCAACGGCCAGTTGGCGCAATGCTTCAGGTTCCCGCTCCAGAGTTGACAGACCGTTGACTGCGTCGACCGTAACGATGGTTCGTTCCAGTCGATACTGCGTGGCAATCACGGTGTCATCGAGCAGTGTTGCCAATACCGGAGCCGGATCAGCGATACCCGTGGTTTCGATCACCACCCGGTCGAACCAGGGCATCCCGTCTCGCGCAAATCGATGTGGAGCGGTGCGTAGCGTCTTCGCGAGGTCTCCACGTACTGCGCAGCACAGGCATCCCGTGAGCGTCTCGACCACCGCGTCATCCGGGCTGAAAGCGACGAGGTCATTGTCAACGGGGATATCGCCATACTCGTTGATAAGCACCAGCGTCCGCGGCTGACCGGGTTGCCTCAGCATGCTGTTCAGAAGCGTCGTTTTGCCGCTGCCGAGAAAGCCCGTCAGCAACGTAACCGGGATTCGATGTTTGGGGATCAAGGTGAGGACGCTCCACAGTCGGCGCACTCCGCAGAGGCCGCTACAAGGCAAATATGTAATAACATTACATACTAAACACTCCACCATTGACAGGCGAGCCGGTAGCACTACGAGGAGCAACCGCGATCCGCCGGGTTTCTGCAACTGCGCGTATTCAGATCACCTCGCACCTGTGGGTATACTCAGCAACAGATCCGCACACTTTACCGGAGAGCCACGTGAAAACAGGTACCGCACTCCGTGCAATCTCATCCCGCATGCGCGAGGCCGAGGTGCTCTGCGAAGACCAGGGTGCTGCATTGACGCCACTGCGTCGCGACGTCTACGAACTGTTGCTCCGCCACGATCGGCCGGTCGGGGCCTACGAGCTGCTCGACGAACTGAAATCGATACGGTCGAACGCGGCACCTGTGACCGTGTACCGCGCCCTGGATTTCCTGCTGGAACTCGGTCTCGTGCACCGCGTCAACGCGTTAAACGCCTTCTCGGCCTGCCGCAGCCACGAGACGGATCATCGGGGTCTGGTACTGATCTGTCGCAGCTGCAAAGCCACGGTTGAACTGGAAGACCGCAAAGTGGACAACACCATTCGCCGCTCTGCTGCGGAACTCGGATTTGAAACGGAAGGCGGGCCGGTGGAAGTGCTGGGGACCTGCGCCGGTTGTCGAGGCTGATCGACTGTCCCACCATCCCTCCGTCATCCGGTCTCCGTCACCGTTCCTTCACTTCGCCGTCACCAGAAGCTGAACAGTGCCAGCAGCATCTCCGACAGCGAACATCCCGCCCGTTGCACGGGGTTGCCAGGCGAGCGCCTCGATTCCGGCGCTGAACTGCAAAGCCTCAGTCGGTGGTGTGAAGTCCTCGAACTGATCCCAAAGACATACCCAGCCACCGGCGCAGCCGGAAATCAGTCGTCGCCCGCGCGGAGCAAATGCCAGCGCTTGCAGTGGAGCGCGGTGACGTCGCAGGTTGGTCGGTGATGTCCCTTCGGGGCTGCTCTTGCGAAAACGCCACAAGGTCACATCCGAACCGCCGGAGGTTGCAAGCCATTCGCCATCTCGCGACCAGACCAGGTGCCTGGGTTTGGTTTCATATCCCGACATGTAGGCTTCGGTACCTTCGCGCAGCCGCCAGAAGTGCACCGACGAATCCTGGCATCCACAAGCGATCACACTGCCATCCGGCCGCCAAGCCATCGAGACCATTGACCCGTTCCAGGGGAGTGCTTTTGGCGGTTGGCGAGCGTCCAGTGGACTGAATAGCATGACCCCCTGATATCCTGCAGCCGCAAGCTGCGCACCTTGCGGTCGCCAGGCCAACGCAGCAACTGTACTCGACTCAAACCGGTAGTCACGCTGCAAGGCGCCATCGGCATCCAAGACTTTCACGTCGCGCCCGGCTGCCGCCGCAAAACTCTTGCCCGAAGGTTGCCAACCACAGTGTTCAACCCAATCCTGAGCGAAACGGACTTCACCCACAGGGCGGGCATCGTTGTCCGAAAGATCCCACACCCGCGCGCAACCATCCTGACCGGATGTCAGCAGGCGGTTTCCAGAGGGTTGCCAGGCGAGTTGGAAGAGGCCGTTGGTATGCGCAGCGAAACGGGTGACCTCGCAAAGACCGACCGCATCAACAACGAAGACTTCGCCATCGGCACCACCCGCTGCCAGCCAACGGCCATCGTCAGACCAGGCAAGCGCAACGGGGATCTCACTGATTGTGGTACTCCACTCGACTTGCATGTTCGTGCGGCGTTCAGGCTGCGCAGGCTGCGAAAGCAGCCCGCAACGCAGGCGCATCGAGGTTGCGCCCGATGAACACAAGCCGGCTGCGGCGAGGTGCATCACCCCACGCATCGCCTTCTGTCGCATCGAGCAACATGTGCACGCCTTGGATAACGATGCGCCGCGCCTCACCGGCAAAACTCAGCACACCCTTCAGGCGAAAGATATCGATACCATTGGTTCGCTGCTGATAACCGATGAACTGGTTGACGCGCCGCTCATCAAGATCACCGGCAATCTCCATTGATACGGAAGTCACGGTCTCATCGTGTTCATGACCCGGATTGAAGTCCTGGGAGCAGATCGCCTCGATGGCCCAACCTTCAGGACCATACAGCTGGGCATCAAACTCCTGGGGCAGGTGCTGCGTGAAGAGTGCGTAGTGCCCGGGTTGGTCGATCCGCAGACGATAGTCTCCAGGGGTTTGCCGGGTATCGAGTTCCCAATGAACTGCGCCAGCGCTGCAAACATCACCCGGCGCACGACGTACGCTGTCCTCTGCAAAGTAACGGAACACCCTTTCGGCTTCATCACCGGGTGCAACACCAGGCACGACCGGCCAAATCACCAGGCCGAGTGAAGGATCGGGAGCCTGCTCCAGACGCAGGACATGTTCACCGGCTTCCAGCTGAAACACCCCACCCCACTCGAACGGATATTCCGGTTCGAGAAACTGCGGATTACGTTTGAGCGCAAGCTCCAGATTGAACCCGCCGAGGTCCAGAATCGTGCCGATCGGTACTTCGGCCATGCGGGCCTGCATGACGCCGGCGAGGCTGTTGATGCCGCGCAGCCGCGTAGATAACCGGGCGATATCCTCGTCGCGCACCAGATCGATCTTGTTCAGCACCAGGAGGTCAGCAAACGCAATCTGCGCCATGGCCTCGTCGCTGTCGTCGAGGTGCTGTTCGACGTGTGCGGCATCGACCAGCGTGATGATGCCGTCGATGTAGAACCTGGATTTGATCTCATCATCGACGAAAAAGGTCTGAGCTACCGGCCCGGGATCAGCAAGTCCAGTGGTTTCCAGTACTACCCGGTCGAAGCGGTCACGACGGCGGGCGAGGTTGCCGAGGATGCGTATCAGGTCGCCGCGTACCGTGCAGCAGATACAACCGTTGTTCATCTCGAAGATTTCTTCGTCGGCGTTGATAACGAGGTCCTGGTCCACGCCGATTTCACCGAATTCGTTTTCGATGACCGCAATACGCTGGCCATGCTGCTCGGTCAGGATGCGGTTCAACAGCGTTGTTTTGCCGCTGCCCAGAAAGCCGGTCAGCACCGTTACGGGAATTCGATCAGCCTTCAAAAGTCCTCCTCATGGCATCCGGCTCGACAGCCTGCCACACTCACGTGACGTTTCAGCACCCCAACGGAGTACGCCGGTTTGTCCACACCCGCGACACCTCTTCAACCCCACGCACATCGCCTTCCACTGCTTCTGCTTGGGCTGCTCATCATCCTGGCACCTGCACTAACCCTCGGCGCAGAACCCGGGGCGGCTCCAAAGCCCCGGAAAGTCTTCTGGGACGCCCTGATTCCGCCGGGATGGATGCCTCCCGAAACCAACATCGATCACTTCTTCGAAGGCGCACAACCCGATGCATTGCCGATTGATCAGGCGCCCGTCGTGCCGGAAATGGACGGTCAGCTCATCAGCCTACCCGGCTACGTCGTTCCTGTGCGCTCTGTCGGTGAAGACCTGCAGGAGTTCCTGCTCGTCCCCTACTTCGGCGCCTGCGTCCACGTTCCACCACCACCGCCCAACCAGATCATTCTGGTCACCCTCGACAAACCGATCCGGTTGAAGGATCCCTATGATGCCTACTGGGTTACGGGGGTCCTATCGACCAAGTCTGCTTCAACCACACTCGCGCAAACGGGCTATACGATGAGTGGCCAAGGCCTGGAACTCTTCGACTGGGACGCGCCCAATCCCGAGCCCGATCCTCCACCCGCTGCTGCCGCGCCACCTGGCTGATAGCCTTGATCACTCCTGATCGTTCACTCCACATCGTTGAGAGGATCAAGCGACATCAACATCCGACCTTCAGGTGCAGCAGGCGAACGATGTACTACCCCGGCGAACGGGACACCCGAATCGGCCACTGACGCAGACCAGGCGGACCCCTTGAGTACACAGATTGCCCCCTCGGGAAGCTTTTGGTGGCGTCCACCTTCAATCACCGGGTAGATGTCCGGTTCGCGACTGTCCAGAACCTTCCGATCAAGCCACCGCTCAGTGATCCACTCCGTGCCTGGCCCGCCATAGGTGACGAGCAGCCGGCAGGGTATGCGATCGACATGGAATCGGGGGCACATCGGATAATGCAAGGTCTGCAGGCGATAGCCGATGGCGGCACAGCCGAGCAACTCGGTGAGCAACTCGCTGCACTCAAACATGTCGTCGAGCATCACTTCGAGCGAAGGATCCTGCTGTTTGATCGCCGCTGTCGCAGCCGAAAAAGCGTTTCGATCTCCCGCCGGGAACACACCACGCGCCTCGATCCGGGTGCCTCGTTCGATTGCTGCAACCGCCAGCTGGTGCAGATCCTGACGATGATCCCGTCGCACACAGACCAGTTCCACATCGGGTTCGTAGAGGCGCGACAGTACAACCGGCGCGTCATCGAACAGCGCCTGCGTCATCATGCGTCTGCCTCCACCTCTTCTGCGATCCAGCGCGGGAACGGATCCGGCAAATCCGCCCAGGCGGCCGGTCCCCTGGCTTCTTCCGCAGCCGTCAGGAGGCAGCTGTCGAGACCCCGACTCGCGGCAACACGATCGAGACCCGTGCCGATGAAGACGATTTCCTGCCGACGATCCCCGTAAGGGGCGGCAAAACGCGATCGGATCGCCTCTGCAGCCGCCGGGTCCTGGGGCCAGTCCTCCGGAGCAACCGCAGCCCAGAAGAGGCCACCAAAACCGTGATGCATGATCCCGCCGGCCTGTGACCACGTGCCGGCCTGGTCGAAGCGGCTCGCGAGCCAAAAATACCCCTTTGAGCGCAGCAAATTGCCGTGCTGCCAACCCTGCGAGAGGAAGTTGAACAGACGCTGTGGATGGAAAGGCCTGTTTGCCCGGTACACGAAGCTGGATATGCCGTATTCCTCGGTTTCCGGCGTGTGTTCGCCACGAAGCTCTTTTAGCCACCCCGGCGCCTGGGAGGCGCGTTCGAAGTCAAATCGCCCGGTGTTCAGAACGCGCTGCATCGGCAGTTCACCTCGAATCGCCCGTTCGATGCGCGCACCGGGATTGAGCCGGTGCAACACTGCTTCCAGTGCTTCCGCAGCCTTGGCATCAATCAGATCGGTCTTGCTGACCACGATCACGTCGGCGAACTCAATCTGGTCGATGAGGAGGTCGGCAATGTTGCGCTCATCTTCATCCGACAAGCTGATGCCGCGCTCCCGCAGAGACATCGCTTCGTGGTACTCCTTCGGGAAATTCACCGCATCAACCACCGTGACCATGGTGTCGAGGCGGGCGAGATCGGAAAGGCTGGTACCGTCTTCGCCACGGAAGGTAAAGGTTTCCGCCACCGGCAACGGCTCGGAGATGCCGGTGGATTCGATCAACAGGTAGTCGAAACGCCCCTCCCGGGCGAGGCGCGCCACCTCTTCCAGAAGGTCTTCGCGCAACGTGCAACAGATACAGCCGTTGGTCATTTCCACCAGCTTTTCTTCGCTCTGGCTGATCTCGACGTTGTTGCGCACCAGCTCGGCATCGATGTTAATCTCGCCCATGTCGTTGACGATTACCGCCACCCGCAACCCCTCGCGATTGCGCAATACCTGGTTGAGCAGCGTGGTTTTTCCGGCGCCAAGAAAGCCGGAGAGAACAGTAACGGGAATCCGATTGGTGTGTTCGTTCATCGGTACTTCCGAGGGTTTTGAGGACGATATAACATATCTCCTGACAAGCAGCTGCGTCCACCAGAAGTCTCAATGGGGTTCAGCAAGTGAAATCAGTGATTCATCTTCCGATGGCAATCGTATCGGCATTCATTCTGTTGCTCACAGGATGCAGTGATGCCGCCAATCAAGACTCTAAAGAGGGATCCACGCAGTCCCAAACGGCTGAACACATCATCGAAGAGCCTGAGGCGGTTGATGAAGACGGACATCCGACAGGGCAGTCTCTGCCGGCGGACGACGAACCTGAGCCCCTTGAACACCTCGACACAGGCACAACCACGCAGGTTCAGGCGGCTCACGTACATGGTGAAGCTGTTCTTCAGGTCGTCGCCGAAGGCGGCAACATTGAAGTAAGGCTCGAATCACCGGCTGAATCGATCATCGGCTTTGAACATCCGCCGCGTGACTCCGCGGATTGGCAACAGGCCGCCGATGCCATCGCCACTTTGTCGAAATCCGATGTGCTGGTGGTCAACGATTCGCAATCACCCTGCGCATCCATCCAGATGACCTGGTCAACGGCACTCTTCACTGCCGAAGAACTGAAAAAACAACCCGCATCGTCGAACGAACACGAGGGTGAACACCACGGGCACAATGATCATGCAGACTCGCATGACCAACACAGTGAACCCGACGAACACGAAGGCGATGCGGATCACTCAAGCATCGAAGCCTCTTGGGTTTTTCGCTGTAAAGCCCAACCTTCGTCGCTCGAACATCAGCTGATGGTTGTTTTTCCCGGCCTGAAGAAGCTCGAAGTGCAACTCGCAACGCAAGGAGCGCAGACATCCTGGGCCACAGAAGATCGTGGGCCGGCCCTATTTTCCCTGCAGGGCGATTGACCGGCAGAAAACGACCGTCGTCGTGTTTCCGGGCGCAGCCAGGCGTCACTCAACCCGATTCCGACTCCTGAAGTCCCATGAACGCCTGGCGAATCGCCAACAAGGATTGTCCGGTGACCATGCCCTTCCAGTCATCTCGGTCACCATAAAACGTATCACGCACCTGGCGTCGGATCAGATCACCCTGGGCACTCAAGGGATCACCATGCGCATGCAGCCACGCATCAGCACGCAGTGCCTGAAGCACCTGCAGTATGGGCTGCGTCCCAAATTCGAGCGCCATCACCGTAACTTCAGCGTGCGGTAACAACGCGGCGGCCGCCCACAGGCCATCGCCACTGATGTCGGCAGAAGCGGAAGTTCCACCGGATGGTGACGTAATGGCCCCACCATACCAGCGTGCGGCACGAACAAACGCTGTACTCTCGCGAGCAACCGGCACGATCTGTTCGCCGAACCCCCACATGCCGAGGCCGGTGTGGATGTCGATGACCGCGACCTGTCCGGCACCGCCAAGACGCTCGCGAAGAATCCTGGTCTGAGTAAGCCTCGACCAGGTGGGAGCCAGACCCCCGTAGAAAAGTCCATCCGCATGGGTGTATTGCCCACCGGAAACGGCGGCCTGGGAGGGAGGCATGCCGTTCGCGGCGATGAACGCCATTTGCTCAGCGGCTGTGCGTTGCAGCGCGTCTTCCGACCAGTGCGTCTGGCAAAGGCTTGTATGCAAGGTTGCATACGCCGGATTCGCAGGCAGAGGTTGATCGAAGTCCACCCAGTTTCGATTGAGGTCGACGTTGTCTTCAGTGACCCGTCGATTCCAGGCGAACCCATACGGATTGATCGCGTGGATCAGGAGCACGGCAATACCACTCGGCACACGTGATGCTTCGCCACGCTGCAGCCAGTCAGACTGCACACCAGGGCCGCAGTAACCCTCGACGCCATGCGTACCGGAGATCACCACCAGCACCCGCTCTGCGCTGGCCGGCCCGAACCACGCCAGATCAGTAGTCAGGACTTCACTCCCGGGACCGCGCTCCGGATTCGTGACCTGATCGAGCACGCCACCCGCTGCTCCTGCCGAGGCGACAAAACGTGATAGCGCTACGGCATAGGATGCGGAGAAGCCGCTGGCTGAGGAGATGTTTGGACTCGAACTATCGGCGGGTTTCATGGTGACTGATGTACCTCTTCTTCCTGAAGGATCACCTGCGACAGATTCAATGGGCTTTCAGCTGCCCGTAGAGAGCCCGTCGTGCAACGACTGCCGATAGGCGCGCCACGCCGGGATCAATCCCGCGACGCTGCCGGCGAGAACAATACCTCCGAGCAAACCCCATTCCCGCACCGACGGCAGGCCAGCTGATGGCGCCAGGCCATAACGTGCCATCGCGAATTCACCCAGCCCTGCAGCAACCAGTGTCAGCAACAAGAGGCCGAACAGGGCACCGGTGAAAGCGAGCAGCGTCGACTCGGCCACCAGCAACACAAAGATGTCCCGCGGACGTGCGCCTACTGCCCGGAAGACGGCGATTTCCCGCCTGCGCTCATTCAGCGTGGCGAGAATGCCGGCGAGCATGCCGAGCACGCCGGTAATGAGCGTCAACACAGTGACCACCACCAGCCCCGCCTCCGCCGTGCCGAACATGTCCCAGAGGGACTGTAACGCGACTCCGGGGAGAATCGCTGTCAATGGTTCGCCGGGAAAAGCATTGATGGCGCGCTGCAACAGAAACACATCCATGCGGTTGTTCAGTCCGAGGAAGAATGCAGTGATCGTCTTCGGCTCTCGTGGTGCCAATCCTTCCGGATCAACGTTCGCCACGCCTGCACCGGGTCGATGCACTCCGGTTTCCCAGCCGACATGGATGGCTTCGATGCCGGCGAGAGAAACATGGACGGTCCTATCCACTGGCGTACCGGTAGGCGCGAGCACGCCTGTAACGGTGAAGGGCATGTCATCGTGGCGCGCCAGACCATCGTCCCGGGTCCCGTGGGCGATGATGATCTTGTCTTCAACCTGATAACCGAGGATCGCCGCCACTTCCGAGCCGAGGACCGTATCGAGAACACCCTCGAAACCACGCCCGCTCTGAAACCGGAGCTTCTGACCATCGCCATAGCCGAGATGTTGGAAGTAGGCATCTGTGGTCCCGAGTACACGGTAACCCCGATGGGAATCGCCGAGCGAAACCGGAATCGCGAAACGCACTTTGGGATGTGAGCTGATCTGCTGAAAGGTTTTCCAGTTGATGTTGCCGGTGGGATCACCCATGCGGAAAACCGAGTAGAGCAGAACCTGCACGGGGCTGGTTCGTGCGCCAACGATCAGATCGGTTCCCGAAACAGTACGTAAAAAATGCTCACGGGCTTCGACGCGAATCCGGTCGACGCCGAGGATCAGCGCCACCGACAGAGTGATGCCAGCCAACGTGAGGGCGACCCCGATGCGGCGACTCCAGAGACTTTTCAGTGCAAGGGTGCCGAGATTCATGCGGAAGCTGCCGCGTCTATGCGAAAAGACTCGATATCAAGCGCACGATGGAAGTGGGAGGCAAGTGCCGGATCGTGACTTACGAACAGCATCGCCGTACCGAGGGCCTCTGTCTCCGCCAGTAGGACTTCGATGAACGCTTCGCGACTGCCTGCATCGAGTGCCGAAGTGGGTTCGTCACACAGGAGGAGGCGTGGCCGACCGAGCAGCGCACGTGCCACGGCGATACGCTGCTGTTGGCCTACACTCAGCTCCGAAGGGCTCCGTGCATGGGCGTTTGAATCGATGCCGAGTCGAAGCAGCAGCGCCCTCGCCCGTTCGCGCGCCTCGGCGATCCCGCCGGTCGCGCGCCGCAACGTACGGCTGAACGTGAGCGGGAGCAGTACGTTGCCAAGCACATCGAGGCACGGCACGAGATTGAACTGCTGGAACACGATGCCGAGGTTCGCGCCGCGGAAGTCATCACGTTGACCGGCACTCATCTCCAGCAGGTTAGAGCCCAGAACATCAAAGCGAATCGCCCGCGCACGATGGATACCAGCCACCAGGCCGAGTAGCGTCGATTTGCCGGATCCACTGCCACCGCGTAGGAACACCCGCTCTCCGGTACCGATATGCAGTGCATCGATGGCGAGGAAGTCTGGTTGCTTCGGCCAGCCGAAGCGGGCTTCGATGACTTCCAGCACGGCTGATCTTTCTACCGTTGAAGTTGCTGAAGGAGAAGGGTGGGTCAATCTCATGGCTCAGAGGACGTTGCAGCAAGGTAATGATGTTGCAAGGTTCGAAGCAAGCGAGAGGTTGATGGTACGCGTTGGCAGTCGCGAACGGCGGATCACATCAACCCAGCTCGCGTACTGCTCGCAGCCCCTGCTCGATGGCCACACCCATGCTCCCCGCTGCGCCCGAATCGGAGTTGGCGATGGTGATGCGGCCGAAGCGTTGACGCCCCACGACGTTGGGCGCTTCGCCCTCATTCCAGCCCGGATCATCCAGGCCATCGAGTGAATCGGCATCGCCCGAGAACAGGCGGAACAAATGCGCAGCGGTATCGAACAAGACACCGCGATACGCAATGAAGATGAAGTAGTTGGGCTGATCAAGGCTGCAGGCTTTACCGATGTGCAAAAGCTCTATTCAAGCTTGATCTATGGCGCGTGGAGTTCACGCAACTCCTGATCAATCGTCCAGGGCAAGCTTGCCGTTGTCTCCAAGGTTTACTTCCACCCGAATTCTGGCGGCCAGGCTCGCTTCATAGTCACGTTCTTCCGGCCAGTACAGGATTGGCCAGAACTCCACAAAGAACCAGGGTCGAACGATGTTGCGGCGGTAACGCGCCTGAATGGCGAACTGGTCATAGTGGCTGCGCGGTTCAACCAGCAACGCATCGTCGCCGTAGACCGAATCTTCTTCCGAGCGTTGCCGCCATAACACTTCGTATGCCAACACGGACTGTTCGTCCAGCGTATGAAACAGAGAGAATTTCTGTTCAAGCGTGGGGTTATGCCTTCGATTCTGAAAGTACTGTATGCGGGAACGGGATCGCAACAGAAGATCGTCGGCGAGGGAGCGATCGAAAGTCTGGGCGAGGTCGTTGCGCCATCCTCGCTTCACGTAGTGAAACAGCCGATTGGTCGTTTGGCCCTGCCAATGCTGTGCAACGGGGTAGGACATACCTGCATTAAAACGAACGAAGGGATCAACACCGCTGCCACTGATCCGCAGACCTAGATCGTAGGAGAGCTTGATCCGGTCGTCTTCATCATTCACCCAGCGGAAGGCAATGTCATTGTCCTTCAAATCATCTTCCACAGGCTGGCCTGATTCTTCCACATCACCGTCGTTGACCACGAGACGCAGCCGTCGCTGCAGCCCCGGCATGACCAGTTGCAAACGCACGCGGGGGGCAACGTCCCATCCCGCATTCTCCCAATGGTCTGCATCGAGACGCAGGCGCACCCGAGACTCATTGTCGGTGAACGTGGCGAACTCATCGTTCACAAAGAAGGAATCTACTCTGCCAACGAGTGACTGCACGAGTTGCTCTGATTGGCCATGCAGCCGATCGATGCGAGCAGCGGTCTTTGACAGCACTGTATCGGGTGGTGATTGAGTCGGATCTGTTGTGGGATTTGTGGGTGAAGGGGAAGCAGCAGTATCTGCGGCAGACGCAGCTCCGCTGGCGATCATGCACAACAGCGCCGCGTTGAAGGCGGCCCGAAAACTTCTCCGGGTGCAAACGCATGCGGCACGCCAAACCGTCCTTAACCACTCAGCATCCCGCATGACTGATCTCCAGATTTCCTCACCTCGTCCACGAGGTGCAGGTCATCGACCACTTGCAGCACAGCTAATTTACCACCGGTCGGGTTCTTTCCCGTCAGAATCATCTCCAAATAACGGGCGAGGATGACGCGCGCGCGGGTCTTGTTGGACAATCACCAGACGAGAAAAGTAAAAACAGCCCACCCTGCTCGCCCACCGGCAAGGATTTTCATGAGCCGCAGCGATCGAGTCCCGACCATTGATATGCGCGCACCTGATGCGCACCAGCTCGCCGGGCTCGACGCCGCCTGCGCGGATCACGGCTTCTTCCTCCTCTCGGGACATGGACTCGATGCCGTTATCGAACGCACGTGGCGGGAAACAACACGTTTCTTCGACGCTGACCGTTCCGTGCGGCTCGAAATCCAGCGCGATCAGGCCAATCCGCTCGGCTACTACGACCGCGAACTCACGAAGCGCCGCCGGGATACCAAGGAAGTGTTCGACTTTGCGGACCCATCGATCACTCGCATCGATTTGAAGAATCGCTGGCCGACCGCACTACCAGGATTTCGCGACGCCCTCGTGGAGTTCTATGACGCATTCAGTGAACTCGCGACGCGGACCTTGCAGCTGTTGCACGAATCCCTGACGTTGTCGGCAGCCGCACGCAGCACCATGGTAAGCAGCCGGCATACGAGTACGGTGCGACTGAATCACTATCCAACCTTCGACCCGGTGCCGGAATCGGAGCGCGGTTCGTTACCACCACTCGGCGAAACTGCACTCGGTTATCACACTGACCCGGGCGTTTTCACCCTGCTCCTGCAGGACAATACCGGTGGACTGCAGACACAGGCACGCGATGGTGAGTGGATCGATGTTCCACCGCGTGATGGGACCATCGTCGTCAATCTCGGTGACTGCATGCAGTCGTGGACCAATGATCGCTGGCGCGCTGCAGTGCATCGTGTTGTACCCATGACGCGGCAGCGCCGCTTCAGCATTCCGTATTTTTCCAATCCTGAACGTACCGCAATCATCGAACCCCTGGCGGAATTGGCCACAGAGGGTGCGCGCTATCGGTCGGTTGCCTGGCGGACATTCATTCAGGCACGGGTGGACGACAACTACACCGATCTCGGTGCAGACGATACGCAGATGGCGCAGTACAGGATTGGCGACAGGTCCAAGGTTGAGATCCCGGATTGATGACTCGCTTCAGACTGGTTTCCGAAGTCCATCTCGTGCTCGTTCGTAATGACAACATTTTGTTGTTGAAGCGCGCCAATACGGGTTATGAGGACGGAAACTACAGCGTGGTGGCTAGTCACATGGATGGCAATGAAACGGCGCGTCAGGCGATGTGCCGAGAAGCGATGGAAGAAGCGGGTGTTCATATCGAGCCGGAGGACCTGCGCGTCGTACACGTGATTCACCGCCGAACCGAAGAGGAGCGGGTGTCGTTCTTCCTCACGCCAGATCAATGGCACGGCGAACCGGTGAATCGAGAGCCTCACAAGTGCAGTGAACTCGCGTGGTACCCCGTTGATTCCCTTCCGGAAAATACGATTCCCTACGTTCGTCACGCTATTGCACAAATTCGACGCGGCAACATCTATTCAGAGTTCGGCTGGAGCACACCAGCTTGAAACACGTGTTCTGGATGCTCCCTTCGTTGCTCTGTGGTCGAAGTGGGCCCAATCACGATCCCTAGAATCCGGCTGAACTGCTTGCAGGCGGCATCGGCGCGGGGAATCACGACAAAGTGGTAGCCGTTGGTGGTATCAACCTCGGGAATGGTTGGGTATCGCTAACGGGCCACAGGGAATTCGGCCGAGCGCATACATACGACATCTATGTCGAGCTGAAGGGGCCTTCGGCTACCGACGTACACCACAACTTTGTACAGCGTTGGAACGAGGCAAGTGAACGCAACGTAGCAGATGACTACTGGCCTGATGCCCACGCTGCTGGTGAACTTCAATTCCCCGTGAAGGTTTCTGTGGCCGCTGGTAACACGACAGCTCAGGTGCAGCGTACGGTTCGAGCCGGGCACTACAGCGATTCTACTCCTCCACCCGGAGGCGAGAGTGTTGACATATCGGCGGGTGAACTTACGGTCTTCGAGCAATATCAGGCAGCCATCGCCGCAGCGGAGCGCACGATCTACATCGAGAACCAGGCCCTCGGTTGCCCTCATACGATTAAAGCAATGCACCAGGC